>JAZNQG010000218.1:0-3551 GCA_045590035.1 Clostridia bacterium | reverse complement strand
GTTACAGGAAAAGACCAATACAGAACCGAACCCGTTCCTGAAGGAAAACCCATACCCATTGAGCCTGAAAATGCAGTAATTACAGATAAAGAGCTTACCTGCACCTTATCTGTCAGATGCGATACGATTTTACAAAACATCGGTTGGCTTGATAGTAAAAAGGTTGATATTGTACCCAAAGACGGTGTGATATTTGCAGAAAAGACCGTCACATTCTATGAAGGCGAAAGTGTGTTCAATGTGCTTGTGCGAGAAATGAAGCGAAATAAAATACATATGGAATTTGAGAATACACCCATATATAACAGTGCATATATCGAAGGCATAGCAAACCTTTATGAATTCGACTGCGGAGAGCTTTCAGGTTGGATGTATAAGGTCAATGATTGGTTCCCAAATTACGGATGCTCCCGTTATCAGCTTAAAGCTGGTGACAAGGTTGAATGGGTATATACCTGCGACTTAGGAAATGATGTGGGCGGTCACTATTCCGCACGAAACGGAAATTAAATCAGGAGATTAAGTTATGATACAAACTTATTTTGGAAATGGAAAAGGAAAAACAACTGCTGCTGTCGGCTCGGCTGTGAGATGTGCCGGATGCGGTAACAAGGTATTATTTGTGCAGTTTCTAAAGAATAATGATTCTGCGGAATTTAGTGTTCTTAGTAAAATAAAAGGCATAGATATTTTATGTTCCGATGAACACTATGAGCTTTATGACAATAGAAATAAATACCGTGCACCTGCACTTACAAAAGCATACACCAAGCTTCTTTTCGAAGATACAAAAAATAAAGCAGACAATTATCAAATGATTATCTTGGATGAAATACTTGATGCAGTAGAATACGGTTATATAAGCGAAGATAATTTGTTAGAATTACTTGCAGAGCTTAAAGCACATTCTGAAATAATACTTACCGGACACAACCTAACAGAAAAAATAGCAGATGAATCGGACTATATCTCTGAAATTAAGGAGATAAGTCATCCATATACAAAGGGTGTTTCACTACGAGAAGGAATTGAATTTTAATATGAGCGAATTTAAGACATATCACCCGATTGTAAATTTCGTGTACTTCGTATTTGTAATCGGGTTCAGTTGCTTTTTCATGCATCCTGTGTGTTTATGTATTTCACTTGCAAGTGGTTTTACATATTCCGTGTTGCTCAAAGGTAAAAAAGCAATTAAAACAAACTTAATATATATGCTTCCAATGCTTGTGGCAATGGCACTTATAAACCCTGCTTTTAACCACGAAGGCGTTACTATCATAGAGTATCTGCCAAGCGGAAATCCGTTGACTCTTGAATCTATTATTTACGGACTTTGTGCTGCTATAATGATTGTGAGTGTTATCTGTCATTTTTCTTGCTACAACGAGGTTATGACAAGTGACAAGTTTATCTATCTGTTCGGTAAAATTATTCCGGCAATGTCACTTGTAATCTCAATGACACTCCGCTTTGTGCCAAAGTTTGCAACGCAGCTTAAAGTGGTAACAAACGCACAAAGGTGTATGGGGCGTGATGTTTCAAACGGAAGTATCATAAAGCGTGCAAAGAACGGACTTAATATTTTATCAATTATGACAACTTGGTCACTTGAAAACGCTATTGAAACTGCCGACAGTATGAAATCCCGTGGCTACGGAATACCGGGCAGAACTGCGTTTTCTATATTTACATTCGATAACAGAGATAAAAAAGCACTTGTTTGCATTTTGCTTTTAGGTATATATACGCTTGCAGGGAATTTAATGGGCGGAATGGATTTCAGATTCTTTCCCTCTATGAAAATGGCAGAAGCTTCTGTATTTGGTATAAGCGTATTCGTGGCATATTTACTGCTTTGTATATGCCCTATAATAATTGAACTGTGGGAGGTGAGAAAATGGAAAGCTTTAAGATCGAAAATTTAAGTTTTACTTATCCGAACAGAACGGATAAGGCACTTGATGATATAAAATTTACTGTTAATCAAGGTGAGTTTGTTTTGCTTTGCGGCAAATCCGGGTGTGGCAAGACTACGCTTTTAAGACTTCTAAAATCATCCCTTGCACCACATGGTGAAATAAGCGGAAGTATTTATTTTAACGGTAAATCTCTGGCAGACTACAATACCAAAGAACAAGCATCAGACATTGGGTTTGTAATGCAGAATCCTGACAATCAGATTGTAACTGATAAAGTATGGCACGAGCTTGCGTTTGGCTTAGAGAGTCTTGGATACAAACAAACTGAAATCAGGACAAGAGTATCCGAAATGGCATCTTTCTTCGGTATACAGACTTGGTTTTATAAGAAAGTATGCGAGCTTTCGGGCGGTCAAAAACAATTATTAAATCTTGCATCCGTTATGGCTATGCAGCCTGATGTGCTAGTTCTTGATGAGCCTACAAGTCAGCTTGATCCGATTGCCGCAGGAGAATTTCTAAAAACACTTGAGAAGATAAACCGTGAGCTTGGCACAACCGTTATTCTCACCGAGCATCGTTTGGAAGATGCTTTTCCGTTAGCTGACAGAATAATTGTTATGGATGAAGGCAAAATCATTGCAGACGAAGCACCTATCGAGGTTGGCAAAATTTTGAAAGCACAAAATCACGATATGTATAAAGCACTTCCGACTCCTATGAGAGTTCATAGCGAAGTGAAAAAAGCTTTACCTTGTCCTTTGACCGTTCGTGAAGGCAGAACTTGGCTTGAAGAATATTCAAAGGGAAACACTTTGAATCCCACTCTTATTCCCTTAGATAACTTAAAAGAAAAAAACGATACAGTTATAGAAATTAAAGATGCTTGGTTCAGATACGAAAAGGAATTGCCTGATGTTGTAAAGGGATTTAATTTAAGTGTAAATAAAGGTGAATTATTCTGTCTTGTCGGCGGTAACGGAACCGGAAAGACAACGGCACTTTCACTCATATCAGGTCTTAATACTCCATACCGAGGCGATGTGCTTATAAAAGGACAAAGTATTTCTAAAATCAAGAATTTGTATGACGGACTGCTCGGTGTTCTTCCTCAGAATCCGCAAAGTGTGTTTGTAAAGAAAACTGTATATCTTGATTTAATGGAAATACTTTCTGATAAGAAACTCACAAAGGAAGAAAAGGAACGAAAGGTACATAACATATCTGTACTTTGCAGAATAGAGAATCTTTTAGAAAGTCATCCTTACGATTTATCAGGCGGCGAACAACAACGTGCGGCACTTGCCAAAATCCTTCTTATGGAGCCTGAAATACTGCTTCTTGACGAGCCGACAAAAGGAATCGATGCACATTTTAAGGAAGAATTTGCAGATATTCTTTTAGACTTGAAAGCAAACAGCGTTACAATTCTTATGGTATCCCACGATATAGAATTCTGTGCTGAATTCGCCGACAGATGTGCTCTTCTCTTTGACGGAAGTATAACATCAGCCAGTGCACCAAGAGAGTTCTTCAAAGGTAAGAATTTCTATACAACATCTGCAAACCGTATGGCAAGAACAAGACTTCCTGATGCAGTTTTAGCAGAAGATATTATTCTTGCTTGCG
>JAZNQG010000217.1:0-12485 GCA_045590035.1 Clostridia bacterium | reverse complement strand
TTTTTATGATTTTGGCGGTGCTTTCTTCCTGCTTTTTGGAAGAAAGCTCGCTTATAAATCCCGACGGAATGACGGTAGAAACAAGGTTTTTGACTCCCGACGGGTATGAACGAAAGAAAGCAGAAGACGGGGATTTTTTGTCCTTTTTAAGAAATTATGAGCTAAAGGAAGATAATGCACCTATTTGTTTATATAACGGAGACGAAAAATTTAACCAGTTTGACCACTGGGCAGTTTTTAAACTTCCGATAGAACAAAAAGACCTTCAGCAGTGTGCCGATTCGGTAATCCGTATATATGCCGAGTATTTTTACAAGACAGGCAGGGAAGAGAGAATAAAATTCCATTTTACCAACGGCTTTTTGTGTGAGTGGCAAAAATGGAAAGAGGGCTACAGAGTAAAAATAGAGGGGAATAATACCGAGTGGGAAAAGACCGCATCTTTTGACGGCTCGTATGAGAATTTTAAAAAATACTTGGAAACGGTATTTTTATATGCAGGGACAAAATCTATGGAAACATATGAGTCGGAGACGATTGATGTGTCAGAACTTAATGCAGGCGATGTGTTTTTAAAGGGCGGAAGCCCCGGGCACGTGGTAATGGTTGTGGATGTAATAGAAAACTCCCACGGCAAAAAGGCATTTTTATTAGCACAAGGTCTTATGCCTGCACAGGAATTTCACATTATCAAAAATCCAAAAAGAAAAAATGACCCCTGGTATTATGAAGAAGACATCACCTTTCCGTTTAAAACACAAAATTATACTTATGACAGTGGGAGCGCAGTAAAGAGATTATTATATTAAAACTTGAGTTTTTTGGAGGAAGGAGTTAATGTAAACCATGTCATTAACAGAGATTATTGCGCAAGCTTTCGGAATAATAGCACTTATAATTATCGTTTTCTCGTTTCAGCAAAGCGACAATAAAAAATTTTTCATTTTGCAGGCGGCAGGATGCTTTGCATTTTTCTTGAATTTTATTTTAATAGGCGCATGGGCAGGTGCATTTTTTAATATCACCAATGCGATAAGGGGACTTTTGTTTTTAAACGGAAACAAAAAGCCGTGGAAGCTGATTTTACTGGAAGCCTTATACACCTTGTGCTTTCTCTTTTCAGCATACCTTATATGGCCCGATTATTTTGAAATTTTAATTTCCGCACTTCCGTTTGTTGCACTTTTGATTATATGCGTATTTATGTATAAGGGAAACGGAAATCATATTAAAATTTGTCATTTCTTTTTGGCATCGCCTGCAAGCATTGTGTATAATATATTTAACTTAAGCATCGGCGGAATAATCTGCGAAAGCTTTAATATGCTGTCTGTTTTAGTGTATTTTTTAAGAAAAAGAAATAAAGAATAATTAAATGCTCCCAAAGTCTTTGGGGGCATTTTTTAAAAAACTATTGTAAAAAATCAATACAACTGTTATAATTTGGTTGTAAAAGCGAAAAAAGGAGCGATAAATAATGGACATAAGAAAAAAACTTTACTTAGATTTAGAAGGACTTAAAAAGGAAGGACCGATTACAATAGTTGCCTTTGGCGACAGCGTAACTCACGGTGCGCTGATAAACACACTTGACTATGAAATGGTTTACTGGAATGTCTTAAAGAAAAAGATAAGCGGGATAAGAGATTTTATTCCTGTAAATGTTATAAACGCAGGTATCGGCGGAACATGTGCGTGCGATGGAGTTAAGAGAATTAAAAAGCAGGTACTTTCTCATAATCCTGATTTGGTTATCGTTTGCTTTGGTTTAAATGATGTAAACTTTGATTTGAAAAATTACACCAAGTCGCTTGAGAAGATTTTTAAGAAAATCAAAAAAAGCGGTGCCGAGTGTATATTTATGACACCAAATATGCTAAACACCTATGTTGCAGACGATACTTTGGAAGAGTTAAAGGGATATGCCAAGGAAACCAGTGAAATGCAAAATTCAGGCAAAATGGATTTATATATGGAATCTGCAAAGGCTGTAGCTGAAAAACAGGGAATTACCGTATGCGACTGCTACTCCGAGTGGAAAAAGTTATCAGAAACAGAAGACACAACCAGTCTTTTAATTAACCGTATAAATCACCCCAATCAGAAGATGCACGAGTTTTTTGCCGAGAAGCTTTTTATGACAATTTTTGGCGAAAAGATAGAAAAAGGCGAATCTGAAAGCACAATGATTAGAAAAGACTGAGGATAAAAAATATGTTATCCAGTACAGATAAACACCACTTTTTAATAGACGGCGGATTTTATATAAACGGTCCGAAAGACCATTTTGGAATTTTAGAGCACACTCACGATTTTGTGGAATTTTCCTATGTTTTTTCGGGAAAATGCGTGCACACGGTAGACGGAGCGGATTATCCGACACAAAAGGGCGACTTGATTTTCATAAACTACGGAAGCGTGCACAGTATAAAGACCAAGGATAAGGTAAATTATGCCGATATTTTAATAAAGCCCGAGTATATTGATAAAAGCTTGGAGGGAGAAGAAAATGCATTCTCTCTTTTAAGGCTTGATGATTTTAAGAAATTTGATGAAATCATAAACCGTGAAAACTCGGTTGTTCATTTTCAGGGCGAAGAGCGGGAAAGACTCGAAATGCTGATTTCATGGCTTTCGGACGAGCAGAATAAAACCCTTCCCGGAAACAATCTTGTTTTAAAATCGGCAATCAACCTTTTTCTTACCATGGTTTTTCGCAAAATGGCACTTCCTATGTATGTAGAAGACGGTATAAGCCGTGAAGTATTAAACTACATAAAGGAAAATTCAAGATTTAACCTTTCTATGTCGGAGGTTGCAAAAATGTGCGGATACAACTCGGCATATTTTTCCAGGCTTTTTAAAAAGAATATGGGTGCTAATTTTACCGAGTACCTTTTGGAGATAAGGCTTAATGATGCTATGGAAATGCTTAAAAATTCCGACAAGTCAATAGAAGAAATCATTGGAATTACGGGATTTTCCGACAGGACAAAGTTCTATAAAGCCTTTCATAATAAGACGGGAATGACGCCTAAAGAATTTAGGAAAAAGTAAAAACCAAATACTTAAACAAGATAAATATACATCTTTTAACCGAATGGTAAAGTGTTATAATTAAATCATACCTTAAGAAAGGAATGAAAAATATGAAATATTGTGATTATCTTGATAAAGTAAGAGCCTGCTGGATGGGAAAAAATATCGGCGGAACATTGGGGGCGCCATTTGAGTGTAAAAGAGGTGCGTTTGATTTAACTTTCTACACTCATGATGTTGAAAAGGAAGGCATACTCCCAAATGATGACCTTGACTTACAGCTTGTATGGTTAAATGCGGCAGAAAAATACGGAACAAATGTAGATGCTGAGATTTTGAGCACATATTGGCTTACAGGCGTAGATGCGTATTGGTCAGAATATGCTGCAGGCATGAACAATATGTCTTTCGGTATTCTTCCGCCGTCTTCGGGGGCACATGAAAATCCGTTTGGTGAAAGCTGCGGATGCTTTATAAGAAGTGAAATCTGGGCATGCTTAGCTCCGGGACATCCTGAAATTGCAGTAAAATATGCGTATGAAGACGCAATTATCGACCATAATAAAGACGGTGTATGGGCAGAAGTTTTCTGCGCGGCACTTCAGAGTGCGGCGTTTGTTGAATCAGACCCCGATAAGCTAATTGATATCGCCCTTTCATATATCCCCGAAGAATGTGGCATAAAGACTGCTATTGATGTGGTAAGAAATGCCTATAAAGAGGGCGTCGACTGGAAAGAGGCAAGAAAGAGAGTGTTAAATACCGTTCCGTGTACCTTTGGCGTGAGATACGAAAATAATGAGCCCGAGCTTAAGGTAGGTGCTTTGGGCTATGATGCACCTGCAAATATCGGTCTTATGATACTCGGCTGGATTTACGGCGAGAACGATTTTTCAAAATCAATCTGTATTGCGGCAGGCTGCGGAGAGGATGCTGACTGTACCGCGGGAACATTGGGTGCAACATTCGGCATCATCAACGGAACAAAGAGTATTGATAAAAAATGGACCGACCCGATTGGTGATGAAATAAAAACCGTTGCATGTAACAGAGCATCAACTTTTGTTTCGATTCCTGGAAATATAAACGACCTTACCAAAAGAGTTTCAAAAGCAATGCTTGCATTTATGAAGGAAAATATTGAGCTTTCAGAAGACGGCGTTATGGAGCTTATTCCGTCAGACGAAATGAAGCAAAAGATTTGGTTCTCGGGCTGGCTTGAGAGAACTCCCGAGTGCTGGTATGTAAACGAAACAAATGTAATTGCAAAATCCGCAAACAGTATTTTTGATATATATGTTTGTGCCGATGACCTTTATTTTGAGGAAAACAGCAAAAAAGAACTTAAGATTCGTTATGTAAATAAGACTGGAAGACTTCTTTGGTCAAATATTAAGCTGTCATTTAAAAATGACATCGGGGAAATAAAAGAAATAAACTATAGCTTCCGTCCCAATGAATATACCTTGGGTTCATCAATCAGTGAAAAAACTATTTTAGTCCCCGTTGGTGAACATATAAACGACAGACTTGATGCTGAGCTTGTTATTTCGGCAAATGAGTATCCGTCTAAGATTTATATCCCGTTGGTTTTTATCAAGAAATAACAAAAAACAAAACAACAGTTTCTTCTGAAACTGTTTTGTTTTTTACGAAAATTTTCGTAAATTGCGATTGACTTTAAAAGACAGCGGGAGTATAATTCCCTTGGATTAAAGAAAAGGGGAGTGTAATTCAATGGATATATTTAATTCACCCGACTATAAAAGGTCAAGAGCATCATACACAGTTCAGTGTGCGATTGAATATTTTATTTCGCTTTTAGTAGCGGATGCGTTTTTGGTAAGACTTCTTTCGTATATCGGAATAAATGACTCTTTGACAGGTATAATTTCGTCCTTTATTTCACTTGCATTTTTATTTCAGATTTTAGTGATTTTTGCAGTCCGTGCGAAGATAGGCCCTAAAAGAATGGTGCTGATTTTTGATACAGCAAGTGTATTTTTATTTATGTTCCTTTATATAATCCCGTTTTTGCCGATAGGTGCGGAAATAAAAAAAGTCCTTGCAGTCATTAGTATTCTTCTTGCATACATAGGAAAGTATATTGTAAATACTATGTGCTATAAGTGGGGAAATTCCTACGTTCATCCCGAAAAAAGAGCGGAATTTTCGGCAAACAAGGAGATTATATCACTTCTTTCGGGAATGGTGTTCTCACTTTTAATGGCGGCGGTTGTCGATAAATTTGAAGGCCTTGGTAACTTAGACGGTGCATTTTTGTTTCTTGCAATTTCGATACTTGTTTTAAATATCGGAAACTTTATAAGCCTTTTCCTTATTAAAAGGGAAAGTCCTGATGAAAGAGCGGTAGGTGCAGAGCCTTTTTCACATGTTTTAAAAAACACTTTCGGCAACAAAAATTTCAGAAGTCTTATTGTTTTAGACTGTATCTTTAAAACAGCGACTTATATGACGGTCGGATTTTTAGGAACATTTAAATATAAAGAGCTTGCAATGTCGGCGGTATTGGTTCAGGTTGTAAATATTGTTGCCAATCTTTTAAGAGCGGCAGTGTCTCGCCCTTTGGGCAAATATTCTGACAGAAAAACCTTTGCAAAAGGCTTTGAATTAGGACTTTATCTTGCGGCGGTTGGATTTATCGCATGTATGTTCACAACCGAAAAAACCTGGCTTTTGATTTTAGTTTATACTGCTCTTTATAATGCATCGGCAGCAGGCACAAACCAGAACTCATTCAATATGGCATATAGCTATGTTGACGCAAAATATGTGGTTCAGGCTCTTTCGATAAGAAATGCCATAAGCGGAACTGTCGGATTTTTAGCGTCGCTTTTAGGCGGTCTGATTTTAGGAAAAATCCAGTCAAACGGAAATATGCTATTTGGAATTAAGGTTTACGGACAGCAGGTTCTTGCATTTATATCCTTTGTATTGATAATTGCAGCAATCATATACATAAAAAAAGTGGTAGAAAAACAAAAAGTAATGCGTCAGTAAGGAAATATCGTTATGAAAATGCGTGAATTGGCCAATCTTGCGGGAGTGTCGGTTTCGAGTGTATCAAAGGTTTTTTCGGGAAGCGGAGAAATCAGCGACCAAACAAAAGAGAGGATAATTAAAATAGCGAAAGAGACGGGCTGTTATGAAAAGTATTCAAAGAAGACCTTTTCAAAAAAAGTAATAGCCGTTGTATGCTACGAGTTTGCGAGCGGCTATTATGCCAATCAGCTCAAATTTCTTGAAAGAGAAATTGCCAAAAGAGGCGGAATAATGATAGCGAGCACCTGTAACTTTGACCATAGTGCAGGAGCGGAGCTAGCTCAGTATTATGCCGAGTATCTTAAAGCGGATGGTATAATTATTTTCGGTTCAAGACAGCTTTTAGAAAAGTATGATGTCCCGATTGTAGTTATCGGCGAAAGTGAAGAATATGATTCGGTGTGGCTTTCAAATGAAAGAGCTATTGAAGATGCGGTGGAACTGTTTTTAGAAAAAGGACACGAACACATCGCATTTATCGGCGAGAGCTTGACGGGTGTTAAAAATCTGCTTTTTAAAAAGTCGATGGAGAAAAATGGCGTTAAGGTAAAAAACGAATATATTATGGAAGTCCCCGAGCGGTTTGAAGAAGCGGGATATAAGGCGATGAACCACCTTTTATCTCTTAAAAATCCGCCGACGGCAGTCCTGACAGCGTATGACAATATCGCTCTCGGTGCGATGCGGAGCATACGGGAAAGGGGACTAAAAATCCCTGAAGACATATCCATAATCGGAATGGACGACAATAATGAATGCGAATATTTTGACGCACCGCTCACATCAGTAACATCATACATTGAAGATTTATGTGAGATTGTGGCGGATATGATGTTTGACAGGATTAAAAGCGGGAAAAGGGGAGCTCCAAAAAAGATTAAAGTTTCAACAGAGCTTATCAAAAGAGGTTCTGTCGGGGAATGTAAAAAATAAAAGCAATCAATTTTTGGTTGCTTTTTTTGTGTGCTGTGATATAATTAAAAAAAACAAAGCTTTTGGAGGGGATAATATGTCAGTAATTAAAACAAAAGTCGGTGAATATAAGGGAAAAGAAATTTATTCCTATATTTTGGATAACGAAAATGGCTTAAAAGCTGAAATTTTCAATCTCGGCGGAATTGTAAAAAGACTTATATTTAAGGAAACCGATGTGGTTTTGGGCTATGAGAAACCTGACGATTACATTTCGGGAGATACATATTTTGGGGCGCTTATCGGCAGAAACTCAAACAGAATCGAAAACGGTGAATTTTATTTAAACGGCGAAAAATACACACTTTGCGTAAATAATAGCGGAAAATTCAATCTTCACGGCGGGCTGGAAGGCTTTGACAAAAAGGTATGGGACGCAAAAATTGTGGACGGAAGAGAGCCGTCTCTTCGTCTGTCTTTGGTAAGTCCCGACGGAGAAGAAGGTTTCCCCGGCAAAGTAAAGGTTCTGGTTACATATACACTAACTTGCGACAATGAATTGAAAATTCATTATGAAGCTAAAACCAATAAAGATACTATCTTTAATATGACAAACCACTCATATTTTAACCTAAACGGGCACAATTCGGGTGCGGTAGATGGTCATAAACTGTGGATTGATGCTGATTTTTACAATCCTTCAACTGTTGACTGTATGCCGACGGGCGAAGTGATAAAGACTGAAAATACACCCTATGACTTTAAAAAAGACGAAACCTTAGGCGAAAAATTTGCATCCGATTATCCCCAGATGAAGTTACTTTCAGGCTTTGACAATAACTTTATATTAAACGGCGATGGATTAAGGTTAGTTGCATCGGCTTTGGGCGATAAGTCGGGAATTAAAATGGAAGTCTATACCGATAAACCCGCTATGCAACTGTATACAGGTAACCAGATAAAGAGCGGAACAAAGGGAAAAGACGGCGTTTTGTATGATGTTCACGGCGGATTCTGCTTTGAAACTCAAGGTTTTCCCGGCAGTGCAAACTTTGGGCATTTCCCCGATTCCATTCTTAGAAAAGGCGAAAAGGAAGACAGCACAACTATCTATAAGTTTATATAACTAAGACATTAAAAAACCCCTTAATATTAAGGGGTTTTTATTATGCTTTTTTGTTTGATGAATAAATCTTCTTATACTCGGTCGGCATAAGACCTGTTTCCCTTTTAAAGACCTTGGAAAAATAATTGGAGTCAAAAACCCCGACACTTTTTGCCGCAGCCTGAACCGACGAGCCGTCTTCGAGCAGCTTTGCCGCAACCGAAACTCTTTTTTTTCTGATATATTTACTTATCGGCATTCCATAATACTCATTGGAAATTTCATAAAGCTTAATTCGGCTCACATTTAAAAGAGAGCAAAGAGCGTCTACCGACAGGTCGCCCGTTAAGTTCTCATTTATATAATCGGTTAAAAGATAAATATGATTTCCGCTGTCAATTTTTATAAGCTCGCTTATTAAAAGATAGCTTGCAGATGCCTGCATAATGGTTGAAATCGCATTTATCTGCTTGTCGCCTCTTACTTTAAGCTTTGAAAAGGCTTTATTTAAGGCGTCGGAATCGTAGGCATAAGGGAGAGAGTAGGATAAAATCCCGTCGGTGTCGGAATTTTTGTGGATTACCTGCCCGAACATAATGTATCCTAAAATCATATCGTTCATCTTAATCGGGGACACGGCTTCAATAAGCCCTGCGTGGCATCTGTAGATATAAAGCGAGTTTCTGTCATTACAGATTTTGCAGGCGTCCTTTTCGTTTTGTCTGCATTTTGACTTAAAATCGGGGTTTTGCTTTAAGAGTGCACAAAAATCGGAGCTATGCTCAGGATATGCGGCAACTCTTTTAAAATCGCTGTCATATATAACCGTTCTTACGTGCGAAAGGGTATAAAAATCTTTAAGTATCGCCAAAAGCCGCTCGTTATCTATACTTATATTCATTGGACAGGCTCACCCCTTTTTAAAATACGAATTTACAGATTTTAATACTAAATTACCTTTATTATACACGGAAAATGTGCTATAATCAAGAAAAAGATTTTACATTTTTTTAAAAGGAGGCGCAGTATGAAAATAGTTGCAGGACTCGATGTCGGCACAACGGGTGCGAAAATATCGTTATATAACGAAAAAGCCGAGCTTTTAGTAACTCATTACACCGAATATGATGTAGGCAGAAAAGACGGTTGTCAGGAGATAGACTTTTCGGATATTCTCTCGGGCGTTATGAACATCTTAAAAAAAGCGGCGAAAGAATATGAAATTACAGCTTTAGGCGTTACAAGCTTTGGCGAAACCTTTGCGATGCTTGATAAGGATGACAATATTTTGTCCCCGTCCATACTCTACACAGACCCAAGAGGTGAAAATGAGTCGCTCGCACTTTCCGATTCGGTAGGCAGGGGGAAGATGACACTTATCACAGGCGTAAAACCCCACGGGATGTACAGTATATCAAAGATTATGTGGCATAAAAATAATACTCCCGACCTTTATGAAAAATGCGATAAAATCCTATTGGGAGAAGATTTTATAGTTTATAGCCTGACGGGAAAAAGAAAGATAAGCTATTCTTTAGCGGCAAGAACGGGAGCGTTTGATATAGAGAAAAAATGCTGGTCTGATGAGATTTTTAAAGCCGCAGGCATTGATAAAAATCTTATGTCAGCCCCTGCATATCCCGGTGAAATAGTCGGAAACATTACCGAGAGCGTAAAAAAAGAGCTTGGAATTGACTATGATATTTTGGTAGTTACCGCCTATCACGATCAGGTTGCAAATATGGTAGGCTCGGGAATTTTCAATAAAGAGCAGGCAATGGACGGCACGGGAACGGTTGAATGTGTGCCCGTCATATTGGATAAAAAGCCCGAAGACCTTGACTTTTACGAGGGCGGATATTCGGTGGTTCCCTATCTTGGAGATACATATGCCGTTTATGCCTTTTCCTTTACGGGCGGTGCTACGCTCAAGTGGTTCCGTGATAACTTTGCCGAGCTTGAAACAAAACTGGCAGAAGAAACGGGCAAAAATGTCTACGCCGAGCTTGATAGCAGCATAAAGGATGAGCCTACAGGGATACTCATACTTCCGCACTTTTCGGGAGCGGCAACACCGTATATGGATTTAGACTCAAAGGCGGCATTTGTCGGAATAACACTTGAAACCGATAAAAAAGACCTTTATAAAGCGCTTATGGAAGGCACGTCCTATGAAATGCTTTTAAATTTCAACACATTAAAAAAGCATACGGGCGAAATTCTGGAAATCCGCGCAACAGGCGGGGGAGCGACGAGTGATAAGTGGCTCCAGATTAAAGCCGATATTTTAGAAAGTGAGATTACCGCTCTTAGAATAAAAGAAGTCGGGGCAGCAGGTGTAGCATTGATAGTAGGTCATTCTATCGGGATTTATGGCGACATCAAAGAAACCGAAGAAAAGATGGCACCTGTAAGACGAGTGTTTAAGCCTGACAGCAATAAGGCTTTAAAGTACAAAGAGCTCTATAAAAAATACGAGAATTTATATAACGCAGTAAAGAGTCTTTAAAAAGGAGAAACAGAAAAATGCTTGTAAACTTAAAAGAAATTTTAAAAATCGCAGAAGACAAAAAAATCGCAATCGGCTCATTTAACACACCGAGTATGGCGGCATTAAAGGCGGTAATCGGTGCGGCGGAAGAAACAAATACGCCCGTAATTCTGATGCACGCACAGATTCACGAAGAGATGGGACTTTGCAAAATGGACGAAATTGCACCCGTTATGCTTATGTTCGCCAAAAAAGCGAAGGTGCCTGTTTGTGTGCACTTAGACCATGGCACAGATATAGACTATGTAAAAAGAGGCTTGGAGCTTGGCTTTACATCGGTTATGTATGATGGCTCTGTATTACCTGAAGAAGAAAACATCAAAAATACAAAGTTAATCGTAGAAGTTGCCAAAAAGACAAACGCATCTGTTGAAGCAGAGCTTGGCTCAATGGGTGCAAGAGAAGGCGGTGGAGAAGGCGGAGACTCTGTCTACACCGACCCCGATGAAGCAAAGGCATTCGTTGAAGAAACTAAAGTTGATGCACTTGCCTGCGCATTCGGAACTGCACACGGAATTTATTTAAAAAAGCCCGAGCTGGATTTTGAAAGAGTAAAAAAAATCAAGTCTTTGGTATCGGTTCCCCTTGTTATGCACGGCGGAAGCGGTGTAAGTGATGAAGACTTTATCCGTGTTATAGACTGCGGCATAAGAAAAATCAATTACTACACATATATGGCAAAAGCCGCCGGCACAGCCGTTGCCGAAATGAAAGACAAAACCTTCTTCCACGATATGGAAGTAGTCGCAATCGAAGCGATGAAAGAAAATGTGATTGGCGCAATCAAAGTATTTAACAAAGAGATATAAACTATTATTTTTAAAGTCTTGGATTTATGAAAGGAGTCAACAATTATGAAAAGATCAGAAATCAACAAAATTATGAAAGATGCGGTAGAATTTATCGCTGACAAAAAGTTTTTACTTCCGCCATTTGCTTTTTGGACAAAAGAAGAATGGGAAACAAAGGGCCACGAATATGACGAAATCAGGGACAATATGTTAGGTTGGGACATTACCGATTTCGGCTCAGGCGATTTTTCTAAAATCGGTCTTTTGATGTTCACAATAAGAAACGGTAATTTCGGCAACAAAAAGTATGTAAAGCCCTATGCCGAAAAGCTTTTGATTTCGGATGTTGGTCAGGTTACACCCTATCACTTCCACTGGTCAAAGATGGAAGACATCATTAACCGCGGCGGCGGAGAACTTGTAATTAAAGTGTATAACTCAACAGAAGACGGCGAATTTGCCGACACAGATGTTGATATCTATATGGACGGCAGACATTTTACCGTAAAAGCGGGCGCTACCGTAAGATTAAAGCCCGGTGAATCTATCTCAATCCAGACAGGTATGTATCACTCTTTCTGGACAGAAGGCGGAAAGACCTTAATCGGCGAAGTTTCCAAGGTAAATGACGACAGAGTTGACAACCGCTTCTATGAGCCGACAGGACGTTTCCCCGAAATTGAAGAAGATGAAGCTCCACTTTATCTATTGGGCAACGAATACCCCGAGGCACGAGACTAATTAAAATTGCCAATAGCACCATTTTTTGCGAGGGGGAGTACAACGCGTACGCCTCCCTCGCTTCAAAACGGCACTCTTGACAATTTTCTTTCACCCTTGGGAAAGGTATTATCTTACACAAGAAAGGATATGTTATGGAAATTATAAACCTACGCGGAAAACTTGAAAGATTTAAAAGTGCAATAGAATCGGGAAAGGTAAAAATCGGTTTTGCAGGTGGGTCTATCACCACCGCACAGACTGTCAGCAACTGGCCTACATATGTTCGTGGCTGGTTTGTAGA
>JAZNQG010000216.1:0-5767 GCA_045590035.1 Clostridia bacterium | reverse complement strand
CTATGACAATGCCGCTACCTGACCAAAAGGGTAAAATCACATCGGAAATGTGGGAACTGGTAGCAAATAGGGCGAATAAATGCGATGCCGTTTTAATAGGTCCGGGGATAGGCCGTGGCGAAGAAGTTACAGAATTTGTTATAAACTTTTTAAAGGCACTCACTGTGCCCGTGGTTATAGATGCGGACGCAATTTATGCACTGTCTAAAAAGAAAGACATAATAAAGGAAATTAAAACTGATATAATCATTACACCACACTCAAAAGAGCTGGAATATTTAACTGGTATCGATGTGGGCGAAATTGAAAAGGACAGACCGGGGGTTGCGATTAACACCGCAAAAGAATTGGGACTTACACTTGTTTTAAAAGGACATCATACTATAATAGCAGCACCCGATGGGGATAGCTCGGTTAACTTAACCGGAAATTCCGGAATGGCGGGTGCAGGAAGCGGGGATGTGCTCTCCGGTATAATCGGAGCGTTTTTAGCAAAGGGTATGACACCATACGATGCGGCAGTGTCGGGCGTTTATCTTCACGGATTGGCGGGAGATATTGCGATGGAAAAACTCGGAAAAGAATCTATGAATGCAACAGATATCATAGATTCAATATGCCAGGTATTACCTGTGGAAAACTGAGTGTATTTATGTTAAAATAGAGAGGAATTGACTTTACATTGAACAGAACATGGGCAGAGATAAATCTTGATGCACTAAAAGTTAATATTGAAAACGTAAGAAAAATTACGGACAAAAACGCTAAGGTAATGGCAGTTGTAAAAGCCGATGCGTATGGACACGGCGTATATGAAGCGGCGAAGGTGTTTTTGGAAAACGGCGCTGATTCTTTAGCGGTTGCATGCCTTTCCGAAGCAAAACAGCTAAGAAAAGAAGGGATAGATGTACCCATTTTAATTCTTGGCGCAGTGTATGAAGATGAAGCGGACGAGATAGTAGAATTTGATGTTACTTCTGCTGTATTTTCCTATGAAACTGCGAAGTTTCTTTCTGATTCGGCAGTAAAGCAGGGGAAAAAATGTACTGTTCACATAAAAATCGATACTGGAATGAGCAGAATCGGTATTATGGCAGGGGATATGGACGAAGACGGAATAGAAGAGATTAAAAAAATTGCGTCACTCCCCGGTATTTATATTGAAGGTATCTTTTCGCATCTTTCGACTTCTGACGAAAAGGATACCTCATATACCGAAAAGCAGTTTAAAATATTTGAAAGCTTTTATAAAAAGCTTTTGGCTGCGGGGATAAAAATACCCGTCCGCCATATAGCAAATTCGGCAGCGATTATGATGTATCCTAAGATGCATCTTGATATGGTAAGAGCAGGAGTTGTGCTTTACGGACTATATCCGTCGGATGATGTGGATAAAAGTATATTGCCGCTTATCCCTGCCATGAGCTTAAAATCAAGAATTTCTATGGTAAAGGAAATGCCTTGCGGCCGTGGTGTAAGCTACGGCAAGGAATATGAAACCAAAGGAAATGAAAAAATCGCAACAGTTCCTGTAGGCTATGCTGACGGATATTTAAGAGATATTTCAAAGGACGGATATGTTCTTTTAAAAGATGGAAATAAGGCGAAAATTGTTGGTAGGATTTGTATGGATCAATGTATGATTGATGTAACAAACGTCAATAATATAGACAGAGGAGATGAAGTAACCCTGTTTGGAGAGAGCGGTATTACGGCGGACAGTATCGCCCGTTGGTTAGGCTCTATCAATTACGAAGTCGTCTGTCTTATTTCAAAGAGAGTCCCGAGAGTTTACTTAAAGGACAAAAAACCGGTTTCTGTCAGAAATTACATTGACGAACTTCTATAAAAATTGGAAAACAGGGGGCGTGATCACTTTGTCTTTAAAAACAAATCGCTCGATTTCGGCATGCATTGGAAAAATGATAACCAATCTTAAGCTTGCCAAAGGATACCGCTATATGGCAAGAATCAACAGACAGATATCAAAGGAAAGTATCTTTGCTGAAAATGACGCACTGGCGGAAGGAGAGCTCAGTTTAACGGAGTGTGAAAATAGTGATTGTGAAAAGAGGAGACATTTATTACGCTGACTTAAGCCCTGTGGTTGGCTCGGAACAAGGCGGGATAAGACCTGTTCTGATTGTGCAGAATGATGTCGGAAATAAATACAGCCCAACCGTGATTGCGGCGGCTATAACCTCGCAGATTAACAAAGCCAAAATGCCTACTCATATTGAGCTTCCTGCTCCGAATTACGGACTTTATAAAGATTCTGTGATACTTTTAGAGCAGGTAAGGACTATTGACAAAAAACGCTTAAAAGAGCGTATATCGCATCTTGACAGTTCCCTTATGCTTAAGGTCAACGATGCACTTGGTATCAGCTTTGGACTATAAAAAGTATTGATAAAAATACATAAAATGCCGCCTTCCCTTTTGGGTATGCGGTTTTTTATTTGGAATTTATACTTTTTGCTAAAAGAAAAGCGGAAAATTTGTTGCCTTTTTGTTTCATTATGTCTTTGACTTTTCTTGGAAATTGTGCTATAATCAGTATGTAAACTGCTAAGGGGGAGGGGAAAGACAGATGTATTCAATCGGAGATAAGATTGTATATCCGATGCACGGCGCAGGCGTGATTGAATCTATTGAAGAAAGACTTGTGCTTGGTAAGAAGCAGAAGTATTATGTTATGAGAATCCCTGCAGGTGATATGACCGTTATGCTCCCCGAGGCTAATTGTGATGAAATCGGTGTGAGATTTATAATCGATAAATCTGAGGCCCTAAAGGTTATAGAGTCTTTTAGGATGCATATTCCTAAGGAAGACAATAACTGGAACAAGCGTCACAGAGAGAATATGATTAAGATAAAGTCGGGCGATATCTATCAGGTAATCGCTGTTGTCAAGGAGCTTATGCTTCGTGACAGAAAAAAAGGACTTTCTACAAGTGAGAGAAAAATGCTGTCTTCTGCAAAGCAGATTGTAATCAGCGAGCTTGTGCTTGCCAATTTTGCTGAGCAGTCGGATATTGAGAGCATACTTTTAGATACTGTTGAAGAGATAATTTGTTAAATACCGACAGCTTTTTTCTGTCGGTATTTTTTGTATAAACCTTTATGAAAGGCGGGTTTTTAAATGAAAACAACTGCTATAATTGTCGCAGCAGGCTCAGGAAAAAGAATGGGTGCAGGATTTAATAAAGTGTATATGCCGCTTTATAAAAAGACGGTTCTTTACTATACCTTAAAGGCATTTTCTGACTCGGGTGTAATAGATGAATTTGTGTTGGTTACAGGAATAGAAGACTTTGATAAAGCCTTGAGAATAGGGGAAGAATTAGGGATAAACCTAACTTTAACTGAGGGCGGAAAAGAAAGACAGGAGTCGGTTGTAAATGGGATTAAAAAAGCCACGGGCGACATTGTTTTAATCCACGACGGCGCAAGGGCGTTGATTACCAAGGAGCTAATTCAAAATGTATTAAATGATGCAAAAGAGTTTGGTGCTGCGTCTTTGGGAGTTACACCAAAGGATACGGTTAAAGTGTCGGACGGCGGATTTATAGAATCCACTTTGGAAAGAGAAAGGGCATATCTTATTCAGACACCGCAGGTATTTTTGAAAAATGACATTCTGAATGCTCATAAAAAAGCCAAAGAAGATGGTTTTTTGGGAACAGATGACTGCTCACTTTTAGAGAGAATGGGCAAAAAAATCAAGATTACTTTGGGTTCGTACGAGAATATGAAAATCACAACGCCCGAGGATATTTACTCGGCGGAGAGAATACTAAAATCAAGGGAGGATATATAAATGCGAGTAGGTCAGGGATATGATGTTCATTGTTTGGTTGAAAACAGAGATTTAATTCTTTGCGGAGTCAATATTCCTTATGAAAAGGGACTTTTGGGTCATTCTGACGCCGATGTCGCACTCCATGCACTTTCCGATGCACTTTTGGGTGCGGCAGCTTTGGGAGACATCGGTAAGCATTTTCCCGATACCGACCCTAAATTTAAAGGCGCATCAAGTGTCCTTTTGTTAGAAGAAGTGGTAAGAAAGGTTAAAGAAAAAGGCTTTTTTATAGAAAATGCAGATGTTACAATTATTGCCCAAAGACCCAAAATAGGTCCGTATATAGAAAAAATGCGTGAAAATGTGGCAGACGCACTTGGCATAGATATAGATAGAGTTAATGTAAAAGCCACCACCACCGAAAAATTAGGCTTCGAAGGCAGAGAAGAAGGTATAAGCTCAATGGCGGTAGTGCTTTTGGGTGAGTAATGGGAGTTGTAAAAATATAAAGGAAGATGGACATGAAAACACCTGTAGCATTAAAAGAAAGAATTGAATATTACAGTAAAAAACTTGAAAAATATCCTAAGCTTTGTAACCTTTATAAAAACTGTTGTCCAAGTACTATAAATTCAGCTATTGAAGAGTGTGAGGATGGTACTTGTTTTGTATTGACGGGAGACATTTCGGCAATGTGGCTTCGTGATTCGGCTGCACAGGTTACACATTATATTCCTCTGGCGGATGATGATGAAATAGGAAAGATGATTGAAGGCGTAATTAAGCGTCAGCTTATGTATATAGAAATTGACCCGTATGCGAATGCCTTTAATAAAGAAGCAAACGGCGAAGGACATAC
The DNA here is from genome assembly GCA_045590035.1 of Clostridia bacterium. GTDB lineage: Bacteria > Bacillota > Clostridia > UBA1381 > UBA1381 > HGM11525. Next base: position 1,106 of record JAZNQG010000216.1, on the reverse strand, counting down.
CAAAGATTTGCCCAGGCAAAGTCCATGGGTATTTGAAAGAAAATATGAAATTGATTCGCTTTGTTATCCAATAAGACTTTTATATCTATACTGGAAACAAACAGGAAAAGAAGAATTGATAAAGGAAAAATTAGAGAAAACAGTAAAGATAATTGTTAATCAATGGAAAACAGAACAGTATCATTTTGAAAAATCACCGTATTTGTTTATAAGACCTGATTTTTATGCGCCGTGGGATACAATACATAACGGCGGCAAAGGAAATCCGGTTACATATACAGGTATGACATGGTCAGGCTTCAGACCCAGTGATGATGGCTGTCAGTACGGCTATCTTACAGCATCTGAAATGTTTGCGGTTGTGGTTTTGGGATATATGGCCGAGATGCTTAAAAGTGTTTTAAAAAATGAAAAATTGGCAAATGAATGTGAAGAGCTGAGATTGAAGATTGATGAGGGAATAAAGAAGTTTTGCGTAGTAGAGCATGAGAAATATGGGAAAATTTATGCTTGCGAAACTGATGGGATGGGAAATTTTTATATGATAGATGATGCTAATATTCCGAGCTTGTTGTCGATACCTTATATAGGTTATAGTGATAAGGAGGATGAGATTTATCAGAATACAAGAAAATTTCTGTTAAGTAAAGATAATCCTTTTTATTTTGAAGGAAAGTATGCAAAGGGTATAGGCTCAAGACATACTCCGAAAAATTATGTATGGCATATGGCTCTTGTTATGCAGGGGATGACGTCAATTGACAGTAAAGAGAAAATAGAAATTCTTGAAATGATTGCATCTACTGATGCAGATACAGGATATTTGCATGAGGGCTTTAATGTTGATAATCCATATGAATTTACAAGAGAATGGTTTACATGGCCGAATTCTCTGTTTGCTGAATTTATCGAACAATGTGTTGATGAAGAAATAATATAAAAGAAATCCTGCCGGGATTTCTTTTTTTTATTTTCATATCTATTGCTATTTTCTGTAAAATAAAGTATAATATATAATGTATAAATGTAAGTAAAATTAAAAATCAATATATAAGCAAAAGAAAGGACAAGGTGAAATAAAATGCGAGTGCTTTTATCGCTTATGA
>JAZNQG010000215.1:0-7075 GCA_045590035.1 Clostridia bacterium | reverse complement strand
TCGCTTTTTGGGAAAATTCCGATTAAAACGGTTGATGTGTCGGTTGTGCCCGAAAGGTATGTTTATGTTTCGGGCGAAACTGTCGGGATAAGGATTTATTCCGACGGGATTATGGTCGTGAATGTTGAAAGCTTAAGCGGTGCGGCGCTTTCGGGGATAAAAAAGGGAGATATTATAGAGAGCATTAACGGAAAAGTCTGCCGCACAACCGAAGAAGTAAAGGCGGTTTTGGAAAAAAATGAAACCAATACCATTTCGATTAAAAGGGGAAAGGCAAGGTTTTCGGTAAAGGTAAAGGGAAAATTTCAGAATACGGGCTATAAGACGGGTATGTGGGTAAGAGACTCGGCAGCAGGTATCGGGACACTTACCTATGTTACAGAAGAAGGAAGCTTTGGTGCACTGGGACACGCCATATGCGACAGTACGACAGAAGATATTGTCCCGCTTTATAAAGGCTCGGTTGCCGACTGTACTGTTCGGTCTGTAAGACTTGGAAAACAAGGAGAACCGGGAGAAATTGAAGGAGTCATATCCCGTGATGTTACGGGGATAGTGTCGGAAAACACCAATCTTGGAATTTATGGTTACACCGAAAAATATAAGGGTAAAAAAATTCCTATTGCGACAAGGTATTCTGTTCGTCAGGGAAGCTGCGAGATTTTGTGTGATGTTGACGGCTTGGGAGTTAAAAGCTATGCGGCAGAAATTACGGCAGTTTCCAAAAGCCAGAAGATAAATAATAAAGGACTGGAAATTAGAGTTACCGATAAAGAACTTCTTAAAAAAACAGGCGGAATTGTGCAGGGGATGTCAGGTTCACCAATAATTCAGAATGGCAAACTAATCGGTGCAGTAACCCACGTCTTTGTAAATGACCCGACAAGAGGGTATGGAATATTTATTGAGAATATGCTATCTGAGGCAGAGAAAATTAAATAACTTTAGTGCTCATATGTTTTAGAACAAATGAGCACTAAATTTTTAGCCAATCTATCGTAGACATTTTTATAAATATAGGGTATAATTATGATACAAAGGGAAAAGTGGCAAAGATACTACATTTTTTATATAAGGAGAAATAATTGAAACTATGTCCTTTAAGATAGTTTTAATTATATGCGTGATATGAAAAAAAATATATATCCTGAAATGTATTTATTTGAAAAAGACATAGCCCGAAATGTTTATGTTTCAAAAAACAACTTTAAGAACTATAAACTGCACTGTCATGATTTTTATGAACTGGAATTTTTTATTGAAGGTAATGGAGTGTGTGAAATAAATGGGAAAGAGCATTCATTTAAAAAAGGTGATATATCTTTTGTAACACCTTTGGATATACACGGATATAAAGGCGATGATAATGTTAAAACACTTACTGTTCACTTCAGGCTTGCCGATCTGAATCGAATTTTTTCGGGCATTTCGAATATAAAAGCAGGTTTAATAAAAAGCACGGAGGAAATCAGAAATGCTTTTAATATTTTAATAGCTCAGAATTCAATGGAGGTTTTTTCTGATTTGCTTTGCGAAAAAGTATTGGAAACAATATTGATTTTACTTTTGCAAAAAGTAAAATCACCTAAGCGTAATGTGTTGCCAAAGGAAATTTATTCTGCCGTTGAATATATTAACCTTAATTTCAAAAAGAATATCAACTTAAAAGTTGTGAGTGAATACGCAGGATATTCTCAGGAACATTTTTCCAGACAGTTTAAAAAATATACAGGGGTCGGATTTTCAGACTACCTTACTGAATTGCGTCTTACATATGCAGGGCATTTGTTAAATAATCAGGAGATGACAATTACCCAGATGTGTTACGAGTGTGGTTTTGGATGTATGCAAAGCTTTCGCAGAGCATTTAAAAAGAAATACGGTATTTCACCTAAAATGTTTAAAAATCAAAAAATGTTACCTTCACATCAAGATATGTAAGGTTTATAATCTTGAACTATGATATAATTGGGCTGAAATAAAGAAGGGGCGTGATTTGATGGTTTTAAATAATTGGAAAATGACTTGCGGAGAATATAAAGATTTAGAGTGCTCTGCTCCATGCTCAATGTATAGCGTTCTTTTAGAGCATAAGCTTATCGAAGATCCTTTTTATGGTATCAACGAAGAAAAAGCTACCCCATTTTCAGATTTGGACTGTATTTTTGAAACGGAATTCACATTGGACGAAGAAACACTGGACCACGAATATATAGAATTAAGATTTCTGGGTATTGACACCATTTGCGATATTATAGTGAACGGAAATACAATAGACTCTGTCAAGAATATGCACAGAGAATATATTTACGATGTGAAAAATTTTGTTGTGAAAGGCAAAAACAATATCCGTCTTGAGATTTCATCTCCGGTAGAATATTTTAAAATAATGAACAACAAGCACCATCTCTATACCAATGGAGATACCATGGCAGGTGCAGCACATCTTAGAAAAGCTTTATATATGTCCGGTTGGGACTGGGGTCCGTGGTTACCTGATATGGGGATTTTCCGCCCTGTTATTCTTGAAGCTTATGACTGTGATAAAATTCTTGATGTCTATGTAGCACAAAACCATAAAAACAACAAAGTTATACTTGATATAGAGGTTGAAACCGCTCATTCGAAAGGATACGACCTGTATGCTGAAATAGATAGCAAAGAAATCCTTTTAAAAGATGGTAAAGGCAAAATTGAAATAGAAAATCCGAAGCTTTGGTGGGTAAGAGGTTACGGAGAGCAATTCTTGTATCCGCTTAAGGTTAAAATGGTAAAAAACACAGAAGTTTTGGACATGAAAACACAGAGAATAGGTCTTCGAACACTCACTGTAAGCACTATGCCTGATGAAACAGGAAGTGAGTTTTGCTTTGTATTAAATGGTGTTAAGATTTTTTCCATGGGAGCAAACTACATACCACAGGATAATTTGCTTTCAAGAATTAATCCCAACCGCACAAAGAAACTCATAGAATCTGCTATAGATGCAAACTTCAATACATTACGTATATGGGGCGGCGGATACTATCCCGAAGACGAATTTTATAACCTGTGTGACGAATACGGAATTATGGTGTGGCAGGACTTTATGGTTGCATGTTGTAATGTATGGCTCACTGAAGATATGAAAGCCGAGTTTGCCGCAGAAGCCGTGTATAATGTAAAACGCTTCAGAAATCATGCCTCGCTGGCAATGTTATGCGGTAACAATGAAATGGAAGAAATCGTTGTACACTGGGGGGTAGGAAAAAGTCAGCTTGTGAAAGAGGATTATATTGAACTTTATGAGCGTATGCTACCTGAAATATGCCAAAAATATGCTCCCGAAACATTTTATTGGCCTGCAAGCCCATCTTCAGGAGGTGGATTTGATGATCCAACATGCGAAACTCGCGGAGATATTCACTTCTGGAAGGTATGGCACGGGGGAGCCCCATTTACCGAATACAGAAAACACAATTTTCGTTTTTGTTCGGAATACGGTTTTGAATCTTACCCCTCCGTAAAAACAATAAAATCTTTTTGTGAAGAAAAAGATATGAACTGTTTTTCAAGGGTAATGGAAAACCATCAAAAATGCCAAGGCGGTAATAAAAAAATACTTATGTATCTGGCAGATAACTATCTTTATCCGTCTTCTTTTGAAAATCTTGTTTATGCATCACAGCTGCTTCAGGCAGATGCCATAAAATACGGAGTTGAGCATTTCAGAAGATGCCGTCCATATTGTATGGGTTCGATATATTGGCAGTTTAATGATTGTTGGCCCGTTGCATCGTGGTCGAGTGTTGATTGCTTCGGCAGATATAAAGCACTCCACTATGCAGCCAAGAAATTTTACGCTCCTGTTGCTATGGGATTGTTCCGTGAGAAAAATAATCTTACGGTTAATATTTCAAACGAAACTATGGAAAATTTTGAAGGAGAAGTACGGATTTTTCATTCTGATGTTAATTTTAATGTGATATGCAGTTACACAAAGAAAATTTCGGTAAAAGCACTTAGCTCAACAGATGTTTTCAGTGAAGAATTTATACCGGAAAATATTTACAATGAATATCTTTATTCGGAGCTTTACGATAAAAATGGTAAATTCATTATGCGCCAAACAGAGCTTTTTGTACCGCCAAAGCATTTTGAGTGGAAAAAGCCGAACATCAAAACAGAAATATCAGTTTCAGGCGATAAAACAGTGATAGACATCAGCTCCGACACCTTTGCCAAAGGTATATTCATCGACTTTACCGATTGTGACTGTGTGCTTTCTGATAACTATTTTGATATCACGGATAAAAATTGCTATCAGGTTACAATTAAAACAGAACACGATCCAAATAAGCTTAAAGAACAAATGAAAATCATGTCGGTTTTCGATATTGGCAAATAAACTTTGTTGTACCCTATTGACAACACTTGCGAGCGGTAGCCCTGTCGTTAAAACGGTAAACTAATCGGTGCTGTAACCCACGTTTTTGTAAATGACCCGACAAGAGGGTATGGAATATTTATTGAGAATATGCTGTCATAATCGGAAAAGATTAAACAAAGAATGCTCACTTATTTTAAGTGAGCATTTTTATATTTTCTGGGACTTTGACCTATGTGTTTTTTAAAAATGTTTGAAAAGTAGTTTGAATCTTTAAAGCCTACCGAAAAGGCAATTTCCGATACACTTAATTTTGAATGAAGCAACAAAGCCTTTGCAGAATTAAGTCTTACTGATATTAAATACTCACGAAAGGACTTTCCTGTTTCTTTTTTGAAAGTATGACTTATACTTGAACGGCTTCTTGAGAATATTTTGCAAATCTCTTCTAATGTGATATTTTCCTGATAATGTCGGTTTACATATTTTATAACTTCGTTAATTATACCTGCGTGCCTTTTTATATCGGGCGATTTTATGTAGTTAAGCTCCAACATTCTTTCTAATGGGGTTATAAGTGTGTCTACATATGCCTTATCCGGCATTTCATTTTTTAATGAGAGAATGGTGTTTTCTAAGTTTTTTCGGGGTATATCAAATTTTTCGGAGCATCTGTCTATATATGAGCTATAGAGGGGATTTCTGTACCCGCTGACAGAGATAAATCCGACCAATGAGTCGGTGTCGTAAATGGGGTAGACATATTCTTTTACTCCCGCATAGCATGTGCCTGAGAAAGAGCCCGCCTTACATTTTTCCATAACTTTTTTCTGACGGCTGACACAGTGCCTGAATGCATCAGGAAAGGTTTTTACATACACGCAGTGGGGATTTTCGTGGATGTTGAAGGAAATAAGGTCGCTGTTGGAAATGAGATTTTCATTTTCGCACGGATGCAGGGTGATTTCCAGATTGCAGTCTTTTTTTAAAAAAAGTATGTAGTTTTTAATTTCGTTTACAATATTGTCCATAATAAATGCACCTTTTTATAGAATTTAAGCATAAAAATAAAGGTATTTTATATATATTCGTGCTATTATTTTAATATAAGATTCAGGAGATGTCAATATGGAATATTGTTCGGAAATTAAAAACATAAAAGAATATGACGTCATTGTAGCAGGCTCTGGCCCTGCAGGTGTGGCTGCTGCACTTTCGGTAAAACAGGGGAAAAAGCTCCGAGATATTGATGTAAAAGATATTCAAGAAAGGATAGGTAAGGTTTAATGAAAATCCACAGTAACTTTATTGGCGGAAACATTAGCGTTATTAAACAGGACGAAAATAATGTGTATCTTGAAAACGAGATAAGAGACTCAAGGGAAGACTGGTTTTACTGGGCGTTTTGCATAGAAGATGCAGAGAATAAGGAAATAACCTTTCATATGCAATCGGACCGCCTTGGATACTGGGGCCCTGCCGTAAGCTATAACTTAAAAAACTGGCACTGGTTAAATCAGGTAGACGGAGACACTTTTACATATAAATTTGGCGAAGGCGAAAATAAGGTATATTTTGCACATAGTATGCTTTATCACCCCGACAGATTTTTTAGCCTTTCGGAAGAATTATCACTTGATACTTTCGAGCTTTGTAAAAGCCGTAAGGGAAGACGAGTACCCGCCTTAATTATCGGAGACGGAAGCAAAAGCATTATATTAACGGCTCGGCATCATGCCTGCGAATCGACAGGTTCGTATGTCTTGGAAGGCGTTTTAAGAGAGCTTATAAAAAACCCGATTGAAGACACAAAAATTTTGTGTGTTCCGTTTGTTGATTTCGACGGTGTTACAGACGGTGATCAGGGTAAATCAAGAAGCCCGCACGACCATAACAGAGATTATCTGGGAGACGATTCTATTTATCCCGAAACTTTTGCAATACAAGAGTATGCAGACAAAAACGGTATAAACTATGGATTTGATTTTCATTCACCCTGGCATAAGAGCGGCGAAAATGACAATATCTTCATAGTAAGAAACAGCATAGAAAAGCTTGATAGAACCGAAAAGTTTTCAAAAATTTTTGAAGAAGAAATTACCGAAAACTCGATGAAGTATTTTTCCAAAAATGACCATCAGCCGATGACCGGCTGGAACCAACCAAGCCCGAACTTTGGTTTTACAATGATAAATAGAAGCGAGTGCGATATAGCATTTACTCTTGAGACTGCATATTTCGGAAACGAAGACAACAAAGTTTCCGAAGAAAGAATGATTGAATTAGGTAAGTGTTATGCTAGGGCAATAAAACTATATATAGGAAAGTCTGAATAAAATTGCCCATATCACCACTTTTTGCTCGGGGCGGTACACTCGTACAGCACCGCTCGCTACAAAGCGGCAATCTGAACAATTTTCTTTCAGACTCGGACTTGTGAAAGGAGCTAAATGTTATAATATGAGAACACTTACATATAAAACTGATTTGTGTGTTGTAGGCGGAGGACTTGCAGGACTTTGCTGTGCCATAGCAGCTGCCCGCCACGGTATAAAGGTTGTTCTTGTGCAAGATAGACCCGTACTTGGCGGAAATTCTTCTGAAGAAATCCGTATGTGGGTTTGTGGCTCGCATGGTAAGGATAACAGAGAAACAGGAATTATTGAAGAAATATTCTTAGAAAACTTTTACCAGAATAAAGGTCTTAAA
>JAZNQG010000214.1:0-4164 GCA_045590035.1 Clostridia bacterium | reverse complement strand
CGAATATGAATATATGAGTAACGTTGTCGACGGTCAGGTTATCGCAGGAAAGGACGGCATTTTTAACGGTCTTAATCTAGACGGCACCGATGCTTTGGGTATGTCATTTGACAATTATCCGAAGGTTTCGGGATTCCTTGGCTGGAGCAATACCGAAGTAACAGTTTTTGACCCCAACGGCTATTACAAAAAAGAGAATAATTTCTATGACGAGCATTATATAAGCGGGTCAGAAGCCAACGAAACCGACCACGGCTTCTACATTTTCGGCGATTATCTTGTTGGCCTTGCAGACCCTAATGAAAATGTGCTTTTGGAAGAAGAAAATCTTATGATTGACCCCTGCGACTTTGAAGACGGACTTTTCCAGGTGTGGTATGACACAGAATACGGCACAGCTACATATTATGTGGACTTTAAAGGAAACAGAAAAACACCCGATTTTCCTGTTTGTTCCGATTCGGGCGAGTATAAGGCAACTCCCGTATTTAAAGGAACAACAGGCTACGGAATACTCCCCAAACTCCTTACAAAAGATGATATAAAGGAATTTGAGAGCATAAAAAGATAATAAAGAAAAGTCCAATCGTTATCGGTTGGACTTTTTCTCCATAAAGGACTTGATAATATGACAAGAAAACTGTTTTTTGAAGCAATATTTAAGATGCTCTTGGGTGTTATCGTTACAGGACTTCTTATATTCCTGCCTGCAGGCACATTAGATTTTTTTAACGGCTGGCTTTTAATGGGACTTCTCTTTATCCCGATGTTTTTTGCAGGACTTATCCTTATGTTTAAAAACCCCGACCTTTTAAGACGCCGTCTTAATGCAAAGGAAGATAAAAAAGAGCAAAAGTGGGTTGTTTTCTTAAGTGCAGTAATGTTTATTTGGGGATTTATTGTGGCAGGTCTTGATTTTCGCTTTGGCGTAAGTAATATACCAAAAAGCCTTACTGTATCGGCGGTGATTGTTTTTATTCTGTCATACATTCTCTACGGAGAAGTAATAAGAGAAAACACTTATCTTTCAAGAACAATCGAAACCCGAAAAAATCAAACGGTTATTGATACGGGACTCTACTCTCTTGTCAGGCATCCTATGTATCTTTCGGCTATCTTTTTGTTTTTATCTATGCCGATTATTTTAGGCTCATTTTGGGCATTTTTGATTTTTCTTCTGTTTCCAGCTATAATTTCAGTAAGAATTCACTACGAAGAAGCTTTTTTAGAAGAAAATTTAGACGGCTACACGGAATATAAAGAAAAGGTAAAATACCGCATTCTTCCTTTCATATGGTGAAAAAAGCTCTCATTTTCCATCCCCCACACGCATATAGATATACAAACTATATGTTTTGGGGGACTAAAAATGAAAGATTATATCGAAAAGCGCGTTTTGGAGATTTCAGACTATATTTTAGCAAGACGCTCCACCGTCCGCGCCGCCGCAAAAGAATTTAACGTCTCAAAATCGACGGTACATAAAGACATAACCGAAAGACTTTTAGCAATTGACCGTGATTTACACGAAAAAGTCGGTGAAGTTCTTGCCGAAAACAAGGCAGAGCGGCACTTAAGAGGCGGTCAGGCAACAAAAGAAAAATATTTAATCGGGAAAGCCTAATAAAAAAGACTGTTCAAGAATTGAACAGTCTTTTTTATTTCATAACAACGAGCAGGTCTGTAAGCCGGGTTCTGTATTAGACAATCATCTATCTGTGATGGCGCATTGCTGCGTCATTCAAGCCATTCCGTCGTGCAGTGCCGAGCAGACTTAATTGCACTATCGAATGTTGCTCCGGATGGGGTTTACACGGGGAGTCAGTTACCATATCCCCTGTGCGCTCTTACCGCACATTTCCACAATCGCCGTCTTTAAAAAAGAGGCATTTATTTTCTGTTGCACTATCCTTAAGGTCGCCCTCACCGGCCGTTAGCCGGCATCCTTGCTCTATGGAGCCCGGACTTTCCTCACGCAAATTTCTTTGCCCGCGATTGTCTGACCTACTCTTGAGACCAATTTTACCACACAAAAACCGATTTTGTCAATATAATAGTCCCATTAGTGCCCAGACAGAGCCAATTCCCCATAAAATTACGAAAATCCCACCTAAAATATTCCGTCCCATAATCTCAAAAATTCCGTATGATATGCACCGTATCACAAATAGAACTACCACCGCAAATATAAAATATGACATTTTTATGTCCCCTTTAGCCTCTTTTTCTGTTTACAAGTCCGCTTCGTCTTAATTTAAAGTCAACATCTACAAAAAATTCGGCATTTTCGTATTTTTCGCTCCAGTTAAAGTCTTCAAAATCATCAAAGCTTTTAAAATTCCTTTTAACGAAGCTTCCAAAACCGACTATATCCGACTTATACTCTCTTGATGTTTTATAAAGAAACTCTGTCGCCGCATTCTTTAGCTGAAGAGCCGCGCGGGATTCAAAATCTCCTATATTATTTTCCAGAAGATAGTCTTCCTTGGTTGTCCTTAAATCTGCCTCAAGGCTTAAATGCACATAAATTTTCGGCACTTCACCCGAAATATCAACCTTAATCTTCGGTTTTTCACCCTGAGACTGCATAACCGACACCGTGTTATCAGCCGAATTCTTGTCAAAATAGCTTGTTTCACTCTTTGTATAGTTTCCCGTTATTATATTATATATTTCCGCTTCCTTTGCTGACGCTGTCGCTACCATTTTAGTGTCCCTTAAAATCGCCATACCTGCCGTTTCTGTCTTGATTTCACCGTCAAACTCTATTTCCCCGGCGAAAATTTCTTCCGTTCCGTTTTCAAAGCCTTGATTTATAATATTTTGTGTCCCCTTTGTTTTGTCTTCCTTTACTGCAGACAAGGGAAGACAAATTTCACGTTCAGGCGACATTGAAAAGCAGTAAAAATCCTTCACCGTGCTCTTTGGAATAAAAGATGTGTAGTCAGAATCGAAGATTACTTCGTAATATTTTACGGGATTTACTTCATTTGTTGGCTTTACTTCGTTTAAATACTTCTTGGCATCACCCTTAACTATGCTTAAAAAGGTGTTAGGACGTATTTCTTCGCTTCTCGCTAAGAACTCGGCAAAGTCCTTAAGTCCTTCTTTTTCGGCGATTTCATCGGAAACCAGTATAAGCTTGGTGTGCGAAAGGTTTAGCTCCTTTGAATAAAGGTGATTTGCGGTGTTTACCGCCTGATATACATTTTCTCCCGTTACTGTTATATTTGAAATTGTCTTTTTTCCGTCTTCTCCGCCCGATTCGTTGCTTCCTCCAGATATTTTTAAAGGATTTGCAATCTGCAAAGTAAACTCTTTAGTGTCCCCGTTGGCATCAATACCGATAGCTACCACATATGCAAGGTCATCAGGCTCTGCCCAACGTGCACATGATGAAAGAGTCAGCGCAAAAAGAATAAAAATTACAGTTTTTAGCATATTTTATCCCCCTTTCTTTTTATCTTTTGTAAGTCTAAGACAAAAAAGTCCCATTATAAGCGGAAGAACATACATTGGTATATATAAAATGCTTGTTGATACAAAGTTTGACCGTTGTGCTTCGGTGTAGTTTTCTTCAAAAAAGACTAACCGCATAAGAATTATTAAAGTTGGAACGATAATCAGCTTGTATGAATTAAGTGAAAATGCGGTTTTTAAGGTAATGCATATTAAATTTAAGTACACTGCGCTGTAAATAAAGATTGCAATCGACCACACAAACTCAAATCCCGCCTCGAGACGCTGAAAATATGTGCCGATTTTAACAAGTCGGGCAAGCTGATATACGGGGACAATAAATCTCGAGCTTGACGGGTATGGATAGACAAGCCCGTAAGAGAGAACTATCAATGCACCGACTATTGTTACGGTAATTATCGATACAATCCCGGAATTTCTGACCGTTTTCATGTCTTCTGTATACGGCAATAGCAGATTTATAACAAAAATGTCCGCAAATATAGATAAAGCGGGCGAGCCGTTTTTTATAATTGCAGGCATATTTATCGGAAACAGATTGTTTATATCGAAATGGGGACACAAAAGCATTAAAAATCCGACGATTACGATACCTGCTACGGGTAAAAATAGGCTCGATAGCTTTGAAAGAGCAAAAATACCGAAATATGCCCCTATTGCGACACCAACAGACATAATGGAGAT
>JAZNQG010000213.1:0-5726 GCA_045590035.1 Clostridia bacterium | reverse complement strand
AATATTATTCATCGCAGGATGCGAGACATTTTACAAGGCAGGCGGTTTCGGTAAGAATAAGAGCTAAAAAGCCCAGAAGAGCACCGCTTATAATTGCGCCTAAGACACTTGTTGCCGCAAATGTTACTCCGAGCAGTACAAGTGATAAAAGGATTGTGCCTAAGATACCGACAAGTAAGACCGATAAAATAGGGCATATGCAAGCTTTATAGCTTATATTTCTTGAAAGCGCAAGAGAAAAGAAAGCGACAGCAAGATAAACTACCGCAATACCCAATGCTACCCACAAAAATGCGGGTGTAAGGGTTATGGTAGCAGAGAAAACCAAAAAGGCGGTGATTATGCCTACAATGATGCTTGCAACAACTGAAAGTCCCAAACAATCCCACTTGCAGCCTGAATTAAAAGAAAACATATTTTTCACCTCCGATATTATAATATGCATTTGTTTTAAAATGGGTGAATTGCGTTTTTGTTGTTGAATTTTAATTTGGGGTGTGATATAATAATTCTGTGTATGCACAAAGGAGATGGATGTTATGATTAACTATGCTCACAGGGGGTGCGAGTGAATATGCACCCGAGAATACATTATCGTCATTTTACTTAGGATTATTACAGGGTGCAAACGGCATTGAAACAGATGTACAGATGACAAAGGACGGGGAATTGGTGCTGTTTCATGATGATACTTTAGACAGAGTATCAAACGGCAAAGGAAAGCTTTCTGACTACACATTAAAAGAGTTAAAGGAGCTTGAAATTTGCGGGAATGCAACCTGCGGATTTTTTGACAGAATCATAACCTTCCGTGAATTTTTAGAAAAGTTTTCAAAGTATGATATAAAGTTTGCGATTGAGCTAAAGGGTGCAGGTGTCGAAGAAGGCAGCTTGAATTTAATAAATGAGTTTGGAATAATGGATAAAACAACCTTCACAAGCTTTAATTTTGACTACATAAAAAAGATTAAGGAGCTAAATAAAAGTGCCCGTGTCGGCTGGCTTTTAGGTGAGGCAACAGACGAAATTATCGAAAAGCTTTTAGCTATCGGCGGGGAAGAAATGGCACCTTGCGCTGAGCATATTTCGGAAGAGCTTATTATAAAATTGCGTAATTTAAACCTTGGCATAAGAGCATGGGGAGTTACAAGCGTTCAGGTTATGAAAAAAATGTGCGACTTAAATGTTGACGGAATGACTGTCAATTTCCCTGACAGATTGTTTGAATATTTGAATAAATAAAAGGGTGAGAAAATGATAGAGTCAGATATTTTGCCATTTAAAATGTACGGAAACCTTTATTTTGTCGGAAGCACAAAAGTTTCAGTTCATATTATAAAAACAGAGTCGGGGCTTGTTATGATTGACACGGGATATCCCGAAATGTACGAGCAGATACTCGACAGTATGAAAAAGATGAGCCTTGACCCAGAGGACATATGCGCAATTTTTCATACGCACGGACATATTGACCATTATGGATGCACAAGGCAATTTAAAGAGATAAGCGGAGCAAAAACATATATAAGCCGTATAGATAACGATATAGTGAACGGAACATATGACCTATCATGTGCAAGGGAATCGGGCAGAAAAATCATTCCGCCGTTTGAATGTGATGTATTGTTAGAAGATGGCGATACCTTTACATTCGGAAAAACGAAGATGCGTTGTGTTCTGACTCCGGGGCACACTAAAGGAGTAATGTCTTTCTTTGTAAATATCGAAGAGGGAGAAAACAGCATTATTGCCGGCATGCATGGCGGAGTCGGTATGAATACTTTAAACAGAGAGTATTTAGAGAAAAACAGCTTGTCCTTTGACTGCCGAAAGCAGTTTACAGATGGTCTTTTAAGCCTCAAAAAAGAACATGTTGATCTGGTTATGGGTAATCATCCGCACCAGAATAATACAGAAGAGAAACTAAAAAAAGTAATGTCGGGAATTCCGATAGTTGACACGGCAGAATGGGAAAGATTTTTGAGTCTTACGGAAGAAAGACTTTCAGAGCTTTTAAGAAAAGAGGAGCAGGAAAATGCACAGTAAAAAAGATTACGAAAAGCTGATGACAGACATATTAAATCCTATAAAAGAGTTTTATACTCCCGACAAGGCATATTTAAAGCTATCAAGGTCTGCTCAGGTGTATCCTGAAAAGACTGCGAGAATTGAAGCATTTATGCGTCCTTTATGGGCACTGGGTCCCTATTATGCTATAAAAGGCGAAAAGGATATGGAATTTGCCAAAATCTATCAGGAAGGCTTTAAAAACGGTGCAAACCCGTTTTCTCCGTCCTACTGGGGAGAGATAACCGCAAACGATCAGATTATGGTAGAAATGGCGTCGTTAGGTCTTTCGCTTATGGTAGCACCAAATGTGTTCTTTGAACCATTAGCTAAAAAGGATAAGGAAAATTTAGCATCATGGCTTTACACAATAAATGACCACGAGATTATGACAAATAACTGGGCGATGTTTTTGGTTATGGTGAATATGGGACTTAAAAATGTCGGTATGCCATACAGAGAAGACAAAATCGAGTGGGCATTGGAGAGAATGGAAGACTGCTATTTAGGCGGTGGATATTTTGATGACGGTATCGGCGGAAATATAGACTACTATAACGCTTTTGCCATTCATTTTTATAGCCTAATTTATGCTAAGCATATCGAGAATATCTATCCCGACAGAGCATTTAAAATAAAGGAAAGAGCAAAGGAGTTTGCGCTTGATTTTATCTACTGGTTCGATAAAGACGGACGAGCAGTGGCGTATGGAAGAAGTTTAACATACCGCTTTGCACAGGTTGCATTCTGGTCGGCGTTAGTTTATGCTGATGCATCACCGTTTTCTTTGGGACAGGTTAAGGGAATTATAAACCGAAACTTAAAATTCTGGATGTCAAAACCGATTTTTGACGAGGCGGGAGTTTTAACCGTCGGCTATGGATACCCGAACCTTTTTATGAGCGAATATTATAATGCGAGTGGCTCGCCCTACTGGTCAATGAAGGCATTTTTGCTTTTGGCACTTCCGGAAGACCACCCGTTCTTTGAGGCAGTAGAAGAAGAACTTCCCGAACTTGAAAGCGTGCATATTGTAAAAGATGCCAATATGATTTTGACCCATAACGATACCCACGCAGTATTATATCAGGGAAGAGAAACAAGACGAAATGAGCAGGACTGGTATGCAAGAGAAAAATATATGAAATTTGCATATTCTTCTAAGTATGCATTTTCTGTTGCACGATCCAATAAGAGCTTAAATCTTTTAGCTCCCGATTCTACTTTATCAATAATTGCGGGCGGTAATTTATTTACAAATATAAATACACACTCGGGAACTGTAACCGATGACGGAAAGATTAAAATTGAATGGACACCGATGGACGGCGTTGAGATAACAACTATTATTACACCCGACAAAAATTCGCATAAGAGAGAGCATTATATAAAGACTCCGTTTGCCTTAGAGGCGATAGATGCAGGATTTGCGGTGTCAACAGAATCTGGCATTTATGAAACAGAGGCAAAATTATATGAGGCATCGGTTAAAACTAAGGACGGCGGAGTGAGAGTCTATTCAGAATACGGCGACGGAATTATAATTGATGCTATCCCCGGAACAAACCTTATCTCGCCCGAGACAAAAATTCCTGCAGTTAAATATAAAATTGACGCAGGTGTATCAAAGGTAACATCAATTGTTTATGATATTTAAGGAGAAATAAAAAAGTGTTTGAGATTTTTTATCCCGACTTTAAATTTAATAAGGTTTCCGATATTCCCGACAGCTTCTTTTTGGAAAGAGAGATAAAGTGGGCACTTCTGGATATTGACAATACCCTTGTGCCGTACACATCTCCCTTGCCCGATGATAAGGCTGTTGAGTTTTTGGATAGACTCGGGAATCTTGGGATTAAATATATTTTTGTATCCAACAACGGCGAAGAAAGGGTAAAGCTTTTTTGTGACAATTTAGGAAGAGAATACGAATTTTTGGCAAAGGCTAAAAAACCGCTTACAAAAAAAGCCAAGTCGGCGCTTAAAAAAATCGGTGCCAATATAAAAAATACCGTTTTAATCGGAGATCAGGTATTTACCGATGTCTATTGCGGAAAAAGGCTTGGGGTTTTAACTGTTATGGTAGACCCCATAGAAGCATCGGAAACTCCCTTTTTCGGCTTTAAAAGAAGAATGGAAAAGGTAGTACTTAAAAATTATAACCCTTAAAAGAGATGAGAAAAAAATGAGCAACAAACAAAAGGTTTTCGGAATTATCGGAAATCCTGTGGAACATTCAAAATCGCCTAAGATGCACGCTTTTTTTGCATCTGTTACCGATGAAGATTTAGTTTATAATAAGTATCTTGTTCTGCCTGATGAGTTGGAAACAATGATAGGCAGAATAAGAAAAGAAGGTATATGCGGCGTAAATGTAACCGCACCTTATAAAAGCGATGTAATTAAATATTTAGACGAAGTTTCGGAAGATGTAAAAAAATCAAATTCCTGCAATACAATAGTAAATGAAAACGGAAAATTAAAAGGATATACCACAGACGCCCAAGGGATTTATATGTCAATGCTAAAAGCGGGCGTCGATCTAAAAAACAAGGACATTCTCCTTTTCGGTGCAGGCGGAGTAACAAAGCCGATTATTTTGGAGTTTATAAAAAAGGGCGCAAAAACTATTACCCTTATTAACAGAACAAAGGAAAAGGTACTTTCCATAAAGGAAGATATTTATGCTGTAAAAGGCTTTAACATTGAAACCGAGATTACAAAAGAGCACTATGACATTGTGGTAAATTTGACTTCTGCAGGGATGCACGGGAAAGAGAATGTTTTACCGTATAATGACTTTTCATTCATAGATAAGAATACTCTGTGCGTGGATTTAATTTATAACCCCGAAGAAACTCTGTTTTTAAAAACTGCAAGGGAATTGGGTGCTAATACCTTAAACGGCAAAGGTATGCTTATCGGTCAGGGTATGATTTCGTATGAATTATTTACGGGGAAAAAGTTGCCAGAGAGTGTTTATGATGAAGTTTTAAAGGTGATTTGGGAATGAAAAATATTGTATTAACAGGCTTTATGGCGTCGGGTAAAACTACTATTGGAAAAGAGTTAGAAAAGATTACCGAAAGACGCCTTTTGGATACCGATTCCATAATTGAAGAAGAATCGGGAATGACAACTAAAGAGATTATAGAAAAATTCGGTATAGAAAAACTAAGAGAGCTTGAAACTATTGCAGTATATATGTGTGCAAGCCAGTCGGGAGTTATTATTTCGACAGGCGGCGGTGCGGTTATAAAAGACGAAAACCGAGAAGCACTTAAAAAGACGGGTGTAGTTTTTAATCTTGTAATGGACGAAGAGTTAATTCGTGAAAGACTAAAGGAAGCCAAAAAAACAAGACCGCTCCTTAATGATACCGAAGAAAATGTAATAAAGCGTTTCCATGAAAGAGAGACATTTTATGCCGACTGCGATTTTAAAATTTTTGTAAAAGGCAAGACACCCGAAGAGATTGCGGCGGAAATTTTAAAAAACTATATACTAAAAACGATGATTTTAAAAGAGGACAAATAATATGTATGCAAAATTCGGACCTGCGGGAAATTCTGACAGCTTCTATAAAGACGGATTTAAAGATTCCAAGGATATGCCTGCATGGTTAAATAAAAAAGGGCTTGATGCTTATGAATACCAGT
>JAZNQG010000212.1:0-6189 GCA_045590035.1 Clostridia bacterium | reverse complement strand
ACTTAAAAACTGCAAGAGATATTTCTAAAATTTCACTTTTTTAGGTAAAATCTATTGATTTTTGACTCTAAAAAGTAGTATTATATGGGTATGATTAAACTAAAAGGAGAAATAAATTATGACAGATAAAGAACTGTACGGAAAATTGACATACAAAAGAAAAAATGTATTTGACGAAATTTCACCCGACGAAAAAAGAAAGGTTTTAGACCTTTCGGACGAATACAGAAGCTTTTTAGACAAAGGCAAAACCGAGAGAGAGTGTGTAAAAGAAGCGGTTAAGATGGCGGAAGAAAACGGCTTTGTTCCGATGGAAAGCAAGGATAAATTGTCGGCAGGCGACAAGGTTTTTTGCATTAACCGTGATAAAAACATTGTCCTTATGGTTATAGGTGAAGAACCAATCGAAAACGGCTTTAATTTAGTCGGTGCACACATCGACTCGCCCCGACTTGACTTAAAGCAAAATCCCCTTTACGAGTCGGACGGCATAGCGCTATTTAAGACTCATTACTACGGCGGAATCAAAAAATATCAGTGGGTTACAATTCCTTTAGCTCTTCACGGCGTTGTATTTAAGAAAAACGGCGAAAAGGTGGAATTTGTAATCGGTGAAGACGATAATGACCCTGTATTCACAGTTACCGACCTTTTACCCCATCTTGCATCAAAGCAGGCAGAAAAGCCCGCAAAAGATGTAATAACAGGCGAAGGACTTAATATTATGGTAGGCGGTATCGGAATCGGCTCGGACGAGATAAAAGAAAGAGTAAAATACAATATCCTAAACATCTTAAGCATTAACTATGATATAACCGAAGAAGATTTCCTAAGAGCCGAAATCGAAGCAGTACCTGCCCAGAAAGCAAGAAATGTGGGACTCGACTCGGCATTTGTAGGCGCATACGGTCAGGATGACAGAGTGTGTGCATTTACATCTTTAAAGAGTATTTTAGAAACCCATAATCCTAAAAAGACCGCAGTCTGCCTTTTGGTTGACAAAGAAGAAATCGGCTCTGTCGGAAATACAGGTATGAAATCGAGATATTTTGACTTAGTCGTAATGGAGCTTATAGAGAAGCTTACAGGCAAAACCGACATTCTTACCTTTAACCGTGTTATGTCAAAAAGCGCCTGCCTTTCATCCGATGTTGGTGCGGCATTTGACCCAAATTATCCCGAAGTCATGGAAAAAGGTAACACCTGCTACCAAGGGTCAGGTCTTGCAATCTTAAAATACACAGGCTCAAGGGGTAAATCGGGTGCAAGCGATGCTTCCCCAGAATTTCTAAGCGAGATTTATAATATTTTCGATGAAAATGGCGTTATCTGGCAGACATCCGAGCTTGGCAAGGTTGACGAAGGCGGCGGCGGAACAATCGCTATGTATGTCGGAAACCTAAATATAGATGTTGTTGACTGCGGAGTTGCTGTATTCTCAATGCACTCACCCTTTGAAATCGTTGCCAAAGCCGATGTATATATGGCATACAAGGCTTATAAGGCTTTCTATGAAAATAAATAAAGGTTTATATCTTCTTTTGGTGCCAAAAGAAGCAAAAGCATCGGGGGATTCGATTTCCCCCGAACCCCTTGAAACGACCGAAAGGGGGACACTGGTCCCCCTTTGGAAACCCCAATATGATTGAAAATCGCTTGCGATTTTTTATATAATACAAAAACCACCTGCATAGCAGGTGGTTTTTTCTATTTTCTTACAAACAATGTTCCCACACTCTTACCTTCTAAAATATCATACAAAGACGCTATATTTTCACCGTTTGTGATAATCATATCAATACCCGAATTATTAGCCTTAACTGCGGCACGGATTTTTGATTTCATACCGCCTGTGCCACGGTTAGACCCGGCACCGCCGATATCGCAGTCGGTGTTCTCTGCATCTTCTACTAAGCTTAAGAGCTTTGCATCTTCGTATTTATGCGGGTCTTTATCATAAAGTCCGTCAATATCGGAAAACAATACCAAAAGGTCAGCGCCTACCAATTCTGCAACATATGCAGACAAAATATCGTTATCGCCAAACTCGATTTCTTCTGTCGAAACGGTGTCATTTTCATTTACAATCGGGATAATATTCATCTCCAAAAGTGCAAACAGAGTATTTTTCATATTGTCGTGCCTTTTTGGAACATCAATATCGTCCTTGGTCATAAGAATTTGCGCAACCGTAGAGTTAAAGTCGGAGAACATCTTGTCATACATATACATAAGCTCGCACTGACCGACAGCCGCAAATGCCTGCTTTTTTCGCATATCTTTGGGCTTTTCAGTGGCACCTAATTTCCCCATAGCGACTCCGCCCGCACCAGATGACACCAAAATTATCTCTTTGCCTGAATTATTTATGTCGGAAATAACCCTTGCAATCTGGTCAAATTTTCTTAAATTTACCTTGCCGTTTGGATAAGTTAAAGTCGATGTGCCGATTTTTACAACTATCCTTTCGGCTTTTTTTATTCTTTCGTAAACGTCCATTTTAATACCCCCAAAAAAGCTTATTTCTCTGTCATTTTTAAAACAAGCTCTTCTATTTTGGAAAGTGCATCTCTTTTTGCAAAATATTCCATATTTTCTGCCATACTCTTAAGCTTTTCGTCATCATTTATAACCGAGAAGATGGCGTCTTTTAAGCTTTCAGCTGACAAGTCCTTTTCCTTTAGCATTATAGCCGCACCTTTTTCTTGGAATTCCGATGCATTCTGCTCCTGATGGTTTCTTACAACATTTGGAGACGGAATTAAGATTGCAGGCTTATTAAGGCAGGAAAGCTCGGAAACTGTAATTGCGCCCGCTCTTGTTACCGCAAGGTCGGATGCCGCCATTACTTCGTGCATATTATTTATATACGGAGTTATGGTTACATTGTTTGGAACTTCTCCCAAATCTTCCATAAATTCCTTATAGTTTCTCTCGCCTGTTCCGAATAAAAGTCTTATATTGGTGTCCTTTAAAAAAGGAATAACGCCCTTCATCGCATTATTTATCATAGCTGAGCCAAGGCTTCCTCCAAAGACTAAAACAAACCTTTCGTCATCGGAAATACCAAGTTTTTCTCTTGCCTTTTTCTTGTCGGACAAAAGAATTTCTTCTCTTACAGGGTTTCCCGTAACCACGCATTTTGGGTTATTTTTCATGTGCGTTACCGTCTCATCAAAGCTGACTGCGATATAGTCTACATATTTAGATGAACCCGTAACGGTAAGTCCGGGGTAAACATTCTGCTCGTGGATAAGGCAGGGGACATTACATTTTTTAGCCGCCATTGCAACAGGTCCGCTTACATATCCGCCCGTTAAAACTACACAGTCGGGGCGAAAATCCCTGATTATCTTTACACAGTCTATATTTGACTTTACAAGCTTTATTGCGACAGGCACATTCTTTAAAAGATTTTTCCTGTCAAATCCGCGAATGTCGATATATTTTATATCATACCCTGATGCCGGAACAAGCTTTGTTTCAAGTCCCCTTTTTGTTCCCACAAACAGCGCTTCAAAATCGTCATTTCTTTTTCTTAAATAATCGGCAACCGATAAGGCAGGGTTAATATGACCGCCAGTACCGCCGCCTGCAAACAATACACGCATTATAAAAATTTCTCCTCTCTTAATCGGGAAGTGTTTTTAGCTTTTTTGACTGTCTTGATACATTCAAAACAATTCCCATCTCAGCAACCAGCACCATTACAGCTGTACCGCCGTAGCTGAAAAACGGAAGAGAGATACCTGTTGTCGGCATCGAACAGCTTACAACGGCGATATTAAATACAGTTTGTATAGCAATGTGCGAAATTATTCCCACAACGGTAAGCATACCGAATGTATCGGGCGCTTCTCTTGCAATTTTCAAGCCTCTTGCGATTAAAAGAACAAAAAGCGCAATTATTAAAAGTCCGCCGATAAGACCTAATTCTTCAAATACAATAGCGAAGATAAAATCGTTATAAGGCTCCGGTAAAAATCCGTATTTTTGAACGCTCTGCCCCAAGCCTTTTCCGAAAAGTCCGCCTGTGCCTATTGCAATAAGTGACTGTGTAATCTGATAGCTCTTATCCGATACATCACGGAACGGGTCTAAAAATGACATAATTCTTCCCAAACGCATAGGGTCGGTCGGGATATATACCAGAGCAAATATTGCTACCGCTATTGAAGGTATTATTGCAAGCTTTAGATTAACACCGCCAACAATCATTACCATCACACCGATTGCAATAATAACAATAGCACCGCTTACGTGCGACTGAAGCCCCCACATTATAAGGAAAATAACCACAAGCCACATACCATACGGATACGCCACCTGCGTTAGAGTATGCATTTTATATTTTCTCTCGGATATGTATTTGGCAAACAAAATTGCAATCGCAGGCTTCATAAATTCCGACGGCTGAAGCTGAATAAGTGGAGTTCTTAACCATCTCCACGCACCGTTTCTGAAAACGCCGATTCCCGGAATTCTACAACATACAAGCGCAACTAACAAGATTATAAATGCAGGGCCTATAAATCTTTTTAAAAGATGATAATCAAACATTGTAAAGAATACCATCATTACTCCGCCGATTATAACACCGCCTAACTGTCTTATAAAGAAATAATAGGAGTCGCCGATCTTTGTGTTAGCTGACGGTGTCGATGCGCTGAGTAACATAACCAAGCCAAAGGACAGCAAAAGAAAGATGAGAAAAAGGAATGAATAATCAATCTCACCTAAAACATTTATGAATTTATTGTTTTTAGACGGTTTTGAAGCTTTTGGACTTTTTGCCTTTTTTGTTCTTACCGTTTTATTGATTTTTCCCCTGCTCACCTTTTTTTCTCCTTTCGTTTTATACTGAGAATGCCAATATCGAAATAACACCAATAATCAAAAGCACCGCTGACACTAATGTAAATATTGTTACAATCTTATTTTCGCTCCAACCGCACATTTCAAAATGGTGATGGATGGGGCTCATTTTAAATATTCTTTTGCCTGTGAGTTTAAATGATGCAACCTGCAAAATTACCGACAATGTCTCAAATAAATACACAAATCCTACTATTATCAGAACCAGCGGCATTTTCATACCTACCGCCAAAACAGAGAGTGCTCCGCCTAAAAATAATGAGCCTGTGTCACCCATAAATACCTTTGCAGGATATTTGTTAAAGAGCAAAAACGCTCCGACTCCGCCCAGAACTGCCGACGCAAAAATCGCACCCGATTCATCAAAAATCATATAGCCTGCAATCGCGAAAAACAAGCTTACAACTATTGTTACACTTGATGCCAAACCGTCAAGTCCGTCGGTTAAGTTTACCGCATTTACAGTACCCGTTACAACAAAGAGTATAAACGGAATATATAAATACCACGGCATTCCAATAATGATGTCGGTAAAGGGTATGATAATTTCGTTGTTCCACTCGCCGGTAAACTCCAACAAAAGCACGTATACTACCGAAAGAACTGCCTGAAGCAAAAACTTCTGCTTTGCAGTAAAGCCCTGATTCTGCTTTTTTACAACCTTTATATAATCATCAAAAAAGCCGATTGCACCAAAGCCTACGCTGATTAAAAGCATCAAAAAGATTTTCATATCCCTTTTAGCTATAGAAAATGCCAGTACCGATACAACTGTACCTAAAATGAATGCTAATCCGCCCATAGTGGGAGTTCCCGATTTTGATTCGTGCCAGGTAGGACCGTCTTCTAAAATCTGCTGACCGAATTTGAGCTTTTTAAGGTACGGTATTAAATTTGGTGTTACAATTACGGTAACTAAAAATCCGATCACCGCCGAAATTATCATACTTATAATTGTCATTTCATCTTTTCTCCTATTGCATCACAGATTTTCTCAAAATGCATACCCCTTGATGCTTTACAAAGCACGGTGTCTCCGCTTTTTATAAAATCTTTTGTAAAGTCCACCGCCTCATCGGTTGTTTTAAAATAGTATGCCTCTATGTTATCTTCCAACGCCATTTTGTAGCCGTATTCCTGCTCTCTCCCTGCAAAAATCGCAACATCAGCTCTGTCCTTTATCATTTTTCCGATGCTCTCATGTGCCGCGCGGGAATATTCGCCCAATTCCAAAACATCGCCAAGTACTGCGATTTTTCTGCCGTTGGCGGTTTTTAATACATTTAAAGACGCCTTTATGGAATCGGGAGATGC
>JAZNQG010000211.1:0-4660 GCA_045590035.1 Clostridia bacterium | reverse complement strand
TGCAGACGGAAATAAGTATGAGTGCCAGATTATAAGAGAAAGATCGGTTATACCCCGCTTCCGCTCAAGATTTTTGTTTAAAGCTAAGATTCCCCCGATGGGCTATAAGGCATTTAAGCTCATTAAAACAGAAGAAGATGTAAAAAATAAGCCTTTGGAAAATGTAAGAGAGCTTGAGACAAAACGCTATACAATAAAGCTTTCTGAAAACGGATTTTTAGAGTCGGTCTGGGATAAAAAAGCCGAAAAGAAAATTGCGGAAAACCTTTTAAAACCCGTGTGCTACACGGACGATGGCGATACATGGGCATTTAACACTACTGGCTTTGGAGAAGAGTTAGAGCCATTTACGCTTGATAAAATTGAAGTAGTGGAGTCGGGGGATATGAGAAATATCATAAAGGCTACATACTACTTTAGACGCTCAAAGCTTGAGATGTATTACACAATCTATGAAGATGAATCATATATTGATGTTCGCTACAGAGCAAACTGGAACGAAAAGCATACAATATTAAAGCTTGTGTCGGAGTCGGGCGAAAACACACATATTTCATCTGTTCCTTACGGAAGCGTAGAAAGAGGCGAAAACAAAGCCGAAATGCCGATGGGCGAATGGGTTGAATGTGATAATCTTATTTTTGCGGCAAACCATATTTTCTCATATACAATGGCGGATAAAAAATTGGGACTTACAGTTTTAAGAAGTCCTATCTACGGAGATTTAAGAATTTCCGATATTGATCTGGATACCGATTATGAGATTATGGAGCAGGGAAGAAAAGAAGGTACTGTCCGCGTACTATTTGATAAATCAAAGGATGCACCCCTGTTTGCGACAGAATTTAATAATCCGCCCGTTGTACTCTGCGAAGCAAATCACAAAGGAGACCTTTCGCCGTCGGGAAGCTTCTTAAATTACGATGCTGATAGCGTTTACCTTATGGTGCTTAAAAAAGCGGAAGACAAAGACACGGTTATCATAAGAGGAAATGAATTTATGGGCAAAGCCCAAAAGCTTAATCTCACTGCTTTTGGCAAGGAATATACTCTTGATATTTCGCCTTACGAAATCTTTACCGCAGAAATTTCGGGCGGAGAGATTAGAAAGGTAAATATGCTGGAAGAATAATCCGAGGCGTTAAAATTGTCCGTCTCCAAATAAACCTCACCGCTCGGCGTACCTTAGTACGCCGTCGGGCAGGTCTTTTGGTGATTCGGTTTATTCGTTTCGAAGCAATTTTTCCTGCCTCGGAAAAACGCATATCTCATTCGAGATATGCGTTTTTTCTGAACATATTTGGTGTTGTGCCGGTTATTTTTTTAAAGGTTTTTATAAAATAGCTAAGGTCATTGAATCCGCAGGCATAGGCTATGTCGGTTATATTTAAGTCGCTGTTTAAAAGCTTTCTTTGAGCTCTTTCTATCCTGTATTCGTTTAAGTATTCAACGGGAGTTTTGCCTGTCATATTCTTCATAAAGGTACCGAAATATTTATATGACATATTCACCGTTTTTGCCATATCAAAAAGTGTTATCTGTTTGTCGTAGTTTTCTCTCATATATGAGAGAATTTTTTTAAGCTTCAATATGCTTTTGTCGTCTGAAATACCGCCACCGCCAGAGAATGTATAAAGTCCCTTGTCGGTAATTTCTGCAAAAAACTTATAAAATGCCGAAATCACGCGGAATTTGTATCCCGGAGACTTCTCTTTCATTGTTTCAAATATCTCATCTGCAACTTTATGAAATTCCGAGCCGTTATTTAAATTAAATTCATTTACAATATAGTCGTGATTGAATATGCTTTCGATGAAAAAATTGCATCCTGAAAGAGCGGTGTAAAGACTGTCAATATGGAAAACGATACATTCATACTCGCAGTTTTCAGGACTACCCTGATGCACCGTTTCGGGATTTATGAATATTACATCACCCTTTTTTGCTACATACTCTCTGTTATTTAATTTAACCTTAAAAGAACCCTTTAAAACCCTTATGATTTCAGGTTCCTGATGCCAGTGGGCAGACATAAAATATTTGGGATGATTTTCGTCTATTAAGTAAAGGTCAAACGGAAAATCCGCCGTTCCCCTTTGCACCAGTTCGTTATATGCCATATATACCTCCAAAAATGTGGATATTGTTATACTTTTTTCCATTATAACACAAGTAAACGGAGTATGGCAAGTATATAATTATATTATAAAATATTTTTTGTGGAGGAAAATGTTATGGCAGAAAACAGATATGTAGGTTCATACCCCGTAATCGGTATCCGTCCGACTATTGACGGAAGAAGAGGACCTTTAAAGGTAAGAGAATCTTTAGAAGAGCAGACAATGAATATGGCAAATGCTGCGGCAGATTTGTTCCGTGAAAATTTAAGATATTCAAACGGCGAACCTGTTAAGGTTGTAATTGCCGACACAACAATCGGAAGAGTGGGAGAGTCGGCGGCATGCGCTGAAAAGTTCAGAAAAGAAGGCGTTGACATTACACTTACAGTTACACCCTGCTGGTGCTATGGCTCAGAAACCATGGATATGGACAGAAACACAATAAAGGGTGTTTGGGGCTTTAACGGTACAGAAAGACCCGGTGCTGTATATTTAGCATCGGTTTTGGCAACACATACACAAAAAGGACTTCCCGCATTCGGTATCTATGGCCACGAAGTTCAGGATGCTGATGATACATCTATTCCTGAAGATGTACGTGAAAAGCTTTTAAGATTTGGTCGTGCGGCAGTTGCAGTTGCTACAATGAAGGGTAAATCATACTTACAGATTGGTTCTATCTGTATGGGTATCGGCGGTTCGATTATCGACTCTAAGGTTATGGAAGAATACTTCGGTATGAGAGTTGAGTCGGTTGACGAAGTAGAAGTAATCAGAAGAATGTCAGAGGGCATCTATGACGAGGCTGAATTTAAAAAGGCTCTTGCGTGGGCAAAGGAAAACTGCACAATCGGTTTTGACAAAAACCCCGAAGAATTACAGAGAAGTGAAGAGAAAAAGCAGGAAGAATTCGAGTTCGTTGTAAAGATGATGGTAATTATCAAAGACCTTATGAACGGAAACCCCAATCTTCCCGAAGGCTCAGAAGAAGAAATGGTAGGACATAATGCAATCGCGGCAGGTTTCCAGGGACAGAGACAGTGGACAGACTTCTATCCAAACTGCGACTTCCCAGAGGCAATGTTAAATACATCATTTGACTGGAACGGTGCAAGAGAACCGTACATTTTAGCTACCGAAAATGACGTTTTAAACGGTATGGGTATGCTATTTATGAAGCTTTTAACTAACAAGGCACAGATTTTTGCCGATGTTCGTACATACTGGTCAGGTGACGCTGTTAAGAGAGTTACAGGCTATGACTTAGAAGGTCACGCTAAAGAATCAGACGGTATTATCCACCTTATAAATTCGGGTGCTGCGTGCCTTGATGCATCAGGCGAAGCAAAGGACGAAAACGGCAACGGCACTATGAAAGAATGGTGGAATGTAACAAAAGAAGACCAGGATGCTATTATGAAGGCTACAACCTGGAATGCAGCAGACTTAGGATACTTTAGAGGCGGCGGATATTCTTCAAGATTTGTAACAAAAGCCCAGATGCCCGTTACAATGATTAGACTTAACTTAGTTGACGGCTTAGGTCCCACAATCCAGATTGCAGAGGGCTGGACAGTTAATCTTCCCGACCAGGTTACAGACACACTCTGGAAGAGAACAGACTACACATGGCCCTGTACATGGTTCGCTCCAAGATGCGACGGAAAAGACGGCTCACCCTTTAAGACTGCATATGATGTAATGAATAACTGGGGTGCAAACCACGGTGCAATTTCTCACGGGCATATCGGCGCCGACCTTATTACAATGTGCTCGATGCTAAGAATCCCTGTATCAATGCACAATGTACCTGCTGATAAGATATTCCGTCCAAGTGCATGGAACGCGTTCGGTATGGATAAGGAAGGTCAGGACTACAGAGCTTGTAAGAATTACGGACCTTTCTACAAGAAATAATAAAGGACTGATTTTAAATGCTAAAAGGTATTCCTAAAATACTCTCTCCCGAGCTTGTGAAAATCCTTATGGAAATGGGCCATGGGGACGAAATCGTACTTGGCGATGGGAATTTTCCGGGACAGGGATTAAACCAGAGATGTGTAAGATGCGATGGACACGGAACTTCGGAGATTTTGGAAGCTGTTTTAAAGCTTTTACCGCTTGATACATACCAAAAGCCTGTCTATCTTATGCAGAAAACTCCGGGGGATACGGTGGAAACTCCTATCTGGGATAAGTATGCCGAGATAATCAAACCTTATACCGACGAAAAAATGGTTGAGATTGAGAGATTTGAGTTCTATGAAAGAGC
Source organism: Clostridia bacterium (assembly GCA_045590035.1). Lineage (GTDB taxonomy): Bacteria > Bacillota > Clostridia > UBA1381 > UBA1381 > HGM11525. Next base: position 268 of record JAZNQG010000211.1, on the reverse strand, counting down.
CAAAAAGGCATATGCTGTTGTTATGACAGGAGAAGAGGCACTCTATGCCAACATTATTCTTAAAAAAGCCGTGGTAACTGAATAACTTTGGAAAAACAGCTTTTAAAAAAGCTGTCTTTCTTATTGCATAAATTAGGGATATATAATATAATAATTTCATCGAAGATGAAATCAATGAATTGCCTGTCGGCATGAATTAAAATCTGAAGATTTCATGAATTGAGCCTTGCGGCTCATGAAATGCACTAAAGTGCATTAAAAATGTTGA
>JAZNQG010000210.1:0-11765 GCA_045590035.1 Clostridia bacterium | reverse complement strand
GCCAATAAACCTGCATAGCCGTTTTTTACACCGACTACTTCAATACCATAATAATTACCCGCTCTTACTACCGCTCTTACTGCAGCATTCATACCGGGTGCGTCTCCACCACTTGTCAAGACTCCGATTTTTCTAAACTCTTTGTTCATTTATCCTGATGTCCTTTCGATATTATAATTCTTCATCAAGTATAAGCTGATGTGCTTTACCAACTTCTGCCTGGGGTACAAGCACATTATAGCAAACATCACATTCGGGATTGTCCGACTCGATTTTCTCTGTCCGACTTATAATTCCGTTTGCTCTCAGCAATTCACAAATCCCGTTCATCGCCTCGGTACTGTTTGCCAGATAGACAACCGTCCACATACTATTATCTCCTTATTTCGCTTTGTGCCGTTTGACACAAAAGACGCTTATAACTAAATATTATCCCATATATTTTACATTATTATCCTGCATTTTGCAATACTTTTTTGACGAATTTCAGTTTAATTTTACATTTTCTTCGCCAAAAAATGCCAAAAGCTCTTCCATAAGTCTATCATTTACCGAAACAAAGTACTCACCCGGCACAAAAAGCCTTTCCTTTGTATCAGCAATATAGATTACAACAGGAGTTTCGCCTTGGTAGTTTTTAAGTATAGACAAAGTGTGCTCCAATGTAGCTTTATTCTTAGTACCCATCTTTATAAAGAGCTTTTTGCCGTCAGTGATTTTTGGTGTTTCGCTTTTTTTAGATACAGGTTTTTTATACTCAGAAATCGGATACACCTTTTCTAATAAAAGCTTTGGCTCTTCGTCTTCACGAAGACTCACATTTGCTTCTACTACAACAATCGCTTCTTCGGTTAAAATGTGAGAGTATTCATCAAAAATCTTCGGGAATACCAAAATCTCAATTCCACCGTACAAATCTTCAAATCTTACAAAGGACATTCGCTTGTTTGTCTTGGTAGTTTTATCCTTTCTGGCTGTAATAATACCTGCAAGAGTTACCTTTTCGCCGTCATGAATTTCACTTGGTGTGTCTTCCGTCTGGCTTTCTAAAATCATACCGATATTTTTACCGCCCGAAATTTTTCTTAACTCTTCACTGTACTCTTCCATAGGATGCCCCGAAAGATACATTCCTACCGATTCTTTTTCCATATTCAAAAGCTGTTTTTTGTCAAACTCAGGAATATCGGGAAGTGAAATCTGTTCTTTTGCTTCTGCCATTTGGGGTTCGTCAAAAAGGCTTACCTGACCGCTTAAATTATTTTTCTTTTCTTTGGTTTCACTGTCAATAATGCTTTCGAATACATTCATTAAGGCAGATCTTCTGTGTCCAAGCGTATCAAAAGCACCGCACATTATTAAGCCTTCTACCGCTCTTTTATTAAGCTCTTTATCTGCCATACGGCTTACAAAATCGTAAAAGTCTTTAAATTCTCCATTTTCCTGTCTTTCTTTTACTACCGCTTTTATAAAGCCTTTTCCGACATTTTTAACCGCCGAAAGACCAAATCTTACAGACCCGTCTTCTACAGTAAAGCTGTCTTCACTTTTATTTATATCAGGCGGAAGCTTTTTAATGCCTAATTCTTGACAGTTTACCAAATATCCGTTGATTTTATCTGTAGAGTCTGCACTCGAAATCAAAGATGCCATAAATTCAACAGGATAAAAGGTCTTTAAATATGCCGTCTGATATGTCAGATACGCATACGCCGCAGCATGAGACTTGTTAAATGCATAATTTGCAAATTCTGCCATCTCGTCAAAGATTTCGGTTGCAATTTTTTCGTCTATTCCGCGTCTTATACAACCGTCAATCTCCCATGTACCGTCATCATTTTGCTTGCCGTAGATAAAATTCTTTCTCTCGATTTCCATCTTATCGGCTTTTTTCTTACTGATAACACGGCGCATCATATCGGCAGCGCCCAAAGAATAGCCTGCCATATCTCTTACTATCTGCATAACCTGTTCCTGATATACCATACAGCCGTATGTTACATCTAAAATAGGCTCTAATAAGGGATGCTTATATTTTACTTCTTCGGGGTGTGATTTATTATATACATATCTTGGAATAGAGTCCATCGGTCCCGGACGGTATAGCGCAATTCCTGCAATAATGTCTTCTAAAGATGTAGGCTTTAGCTCCTGCATAAATGACTTCATTCCGGCACTTTCTATCTGGAATACGCCTAAAGTATTTCCGCTTGATATATTTTCATAAACTTCGGGAATATCATAATCAAGCTTAGATATATCTATCTTTACGCCCCTTGTTTTTTCAATAATCTTTATTGCATTTTCAATGATTGTCAAATTCTTAAGTCCCAAAAAGTCCATCTTAAGAAGACCTAAGTTTTCGATTGTATCCTTAACGTACTCAGTGGTGATGACATCTTCATTTGTCTGCAATGGTACATATTCCATCAAAGGCTCTTTTGTGATAACAACGCCCGCCGCATGAGTTCCCGAATGTCTTGATAAACCCTCTATCGCACGGGAGGTATCGATTAGCTCGCGTATTTTTTCGTCTGTATCGTAAAGGTCCTTTAATTCCTTTGAAATTTCAAGTGCTTTGTCAATAGTAATTCCAAGCTCATTTGGAATTAACTTTGCCACCTTGTCGCACTCGGCATAGCTTATATTTAATGCTCTTCCGACGTCACGTACAGCTAATCGTGCTTTCATTGTACCGAAGGTAATAATCTGCGCAACACAGTCTTCGCCGTATTTTTCGATAACGTAATTTATGACCTTCTGTCTTCCCTCGGGCTCAAAGTCGATATCAATATCAGGCATTGATACTCTTTCAGGATTTAAAAATCTTTCAAAAATAAGAGAATATCTTATAGGGTCAATATCTGTAATTCCAAGCGCATAGCTAATAAGACTGCCTGCTGCAGAGCCTCGTCCAGGGCCTACCATAACTTCGTGAGTTTTTGCAAAATTTACAAAATCCCATACGATTAAGAAATAGTCTACAAAACCCATATTGTTAATTACCGAAAGCTCATAATTAAGTCTCTCTACCAATTCATCGGTAACAATATCATATCTTTTATAAAGTCCTGAAAAGGCAAGCTCTTTTAAGTATTCAAAAGGCTCCTTGCCATCAGGCACGTCAAAAGAAGGCAAGTGCCTTGAGTTAAAGTCAAAGTCGACCTTACACCTTTCGGCAATTTTGCCTGTATTTTCAATCGATTCGGGTGCAAAGGAAAAAAGCTTTGCCATTTCTTCTTCGGATTTTATATAAAATTCGTCTGTTTCAAACTTCATCCTATCGTCATCATCGACGGTTTTTCGCATCTGGATGCACATTAAAACATCCTGATAACGAGCATCCTGACGGGTAGCATAATGAATATCGTTTGTAGCAACTAATCCGACACCGATTTCTTCTGCCAACTTTTTAAGTTGGGGGTTAATTCTTTTCTGGTCTGCAATACCGTGATCCTGAAGCTCGATAAAATAGTTGTCTTTTCCGAATAAATCTCTATATTTTATCGCAGTTTCCTTTGCCATTTCATAGTCATCGGCTGTTAGGTATCTTGGAACTTCACCTGCTAAGCATGCAGAAAGTGCGATAAGTCCTTCGGAATATTCTTTTAAAAGCTCGAAATCCACTCTCGGTTTATAATAAAAGCCTTCTGTAAAGCCTTTTGACACGAGCTTAATAAGGTTTTTATATCCCGTCATATTTTCGCACAAAAGTATCAAGTGATAGTATTTATCGTTATCCTTGGTCTTGTCAAAACGGCTGCCCGGTGCAACATAGACCTCGCATCCGATAACGGGGTGAATTCCCTCGGCTTTCGCCTCGCGGTAAAAGTCGATAACTCCGTACATATTTCCGTGGTCGGTAATCGCAACCGAATCCATACCGAGTGCCTTTACCCGTGCTATAAGTTTTTTGATACTTACCGAGCCGTCCAACAAACTAAACTCTGTATGTGTATGAAGATGTGCAAAGCCCAAAACTTTTCCGCCCCCTTTACTTTATATTATCAGCTATCTCTATAAGTCTTTTAAGTCTGTGATTTACTCCAGATTTCCCGATTGGCGGATTTAGCTTCTCGCCAAGCTCGGAAATTGCATCGTCGGGATATTCCTTTCTTATTTCCGCCATTTCCTTTAAAACATCGGAAAGCGCTTTAAGCCCGATTGTTTTTTCGATTTTATTTATTGCGGCAAGCTGTCTTGATGCAGCTTTTGCCTGCTTGTCAAGATTTGCAATATCGCAGTTTTTTATGCGATTTGCTTCATTTCGCATTTCCTTTTCAACCGAAACATTATAAAGCTCCAGTGCTTCTGCTCCCGCTCCGATTAAACCCAACACTGCGGCTATCGATTCATAGTCCTTTATGTAAACGGTAAATCTTCCGCGCCTTTGGGTAAGTTTTGCTAAAATCCCCTCAGACTCTAAAACTTTTATAATATCTTCGGCATAAAGCTTTAATTTTGTATTAAACTCAAGGTGGTATTTTTTGCTCGGGTCATTTACCGAGCCGCCACCTAAAAATGCACCCTCTAAAAATGCTTTCCTGCAACATTCAAACGGGATAACGCTCTCAGCCGACTCATCCGCCATAAGCTCGAAGGATATAATTTCCTGCTCTTTTTCTGTCATATCGCTTTTATAAAGCTTTGATTTTGTATGAAAGGAAAACTTAGGGTCAATATTAAAAGCCTTTTTTAAAAGCTCACTTGCAGCATACAAAACCGCTTCGCTCTCTGTCGAAATCTCTGCCTTTCCGTTTTCAAATCTGGCAGAAGAGCGCAGGATACCAGAGAGCTTTGCCAAAGCGCAAAACTCACAATCATATTCGCTTTTTATAAGTTTATCCTTTATATCTGCCGCATATGACATGATTTATCCCTTTCTTTTAAGTATTCTTCCTGCCTTTTTCTATATCACGGTATATCATATTAACGTCGTATCCGTTTTCCTTTAGCTTTTCACCTAATTTATTTGCAAAGGTTACACTTCTGTGCTTTCCGCCTGTGCATCCTATAGCTACAGTAACGCTCGATTTCCCTTCTTCTACATATAGAGGCATAAGCATTAAAATCATTTCATTTAACTTATTTAAAAATTCATTGGCTTCCTTTGTAGAGAGCACATAGTCCCTTACGCATTTATCATTTCCCGTTTTATATTTTAGCTCTTCTATATAAAAGGGATTTGGAAAACATCTTACATCAAACACCAAATCGGCATCCATAGGTATTCCGTATTTAAAGCCGAATGCAAGCACATTTATTGCCATATTCCCCTGCAAATCGTCTGTGGGGAACAGCTTTTTTACAACTTTATAAAGGTCATTTACCGACATATTTGTAGTGTCTATAACATGGTCGGCTTCACCTAAAAGCTCTTTTAGCATTTCTCTTTCTTCTTCAATGCTTTTTGAAAGTCCGCCCTTTGTTTTTACAGGATGCATTCTTCTTGTTTCTTCATATCGTTTAACTAAAACCTCGTCCGATGCATCGGTAAAAATAAGTGTGTAGGGGTACCCGTCTTTCTTTAAAATTTCAAGATTTCCCTTTAGCTCATTTATCATTTCACCGACTCTTGTGTCAATAACAAGTGCCACCTTTTCATACCTTGTGTCACCCGACACAAATAGCTTTGCAAACTGCGGAATAAGTTGGGGCGGAAGATTATCTATGCAGAAAAATCCCATATCCTCCAAAAAATTTGCTACCTGTGTCTTTCCGGACCCTGAAAGTCCCGTTACAACTGTAAACTGCATTCTTTCTCTTCCCCCTTTTTTTCCTTAGTCTTCGCCGATTATTTTAACTTCAGGCTCTAACTTAACGCCCGAATTTTCATAAACCTTTTTCTTTACATATTCAATCAATTCTATAATCTCTGATGCAGATGCATTCTTTCGGTTTATAATAAAGCCTGCGTGTTTTTGGGATACTTCTGCATCCCCCACCTTTGCTCCCTTTAAACCTGCGTCTTCTATAAGCTTTCCTGCAAAATAGCCCTCGGGACGTTTAAATGTACTGCCTGCTGACGCAAATTCAAGCGGCTGTTTTGTAACACGTCTTTCCTTTAAATCGTCCATTTTTGCCTTTATTTCTTCTCTGTCGCCATAAGAAAGCTTTAATGTAACAGATAAAATTACGCCGTCTTTCCCTGAAAAGATACTTTTTCTGTATCCTAAACACATTTCATCCTTCGTATATGTCTTTATCTCGCCATTTTCCAAGTATTCTGCTGAAACCACGATGTCGGAAAGCTCGCCGCCGTATGCGCCTGCATTCATCATAAGTCCGCCGCCGATTGTGCCCGGAATTCCCGATGCAAACTCAAATCCCGATAAGCCTTCCTTTAGTGCAGCATTTCCAATCTGCGGCATCTTTGCACCGCTTAGAGCCTTAATATATTCGCCGTCAACTTTAATTTCGGAAAAATTCTCATAAAGCTTTATAACTAAGCCACGGATTCCGCCGTCTTTAACTAAAAGATTTGAGCCGTTTCCGATTATAGTTACAGGAATATTTTCTTTCTTTGCCATATTCAGTGCATTCTTTATGTCTTCATAAGTTTTTGGCTCATAAAAATAGTCTGCCGAACCGCCCACGCGGAAGGTCGTATGCTTTTTCATCGGCTCATTTAATTTTATACCACAAATATCTTTAATACTCAAAAAATCTCTCTCCTAAAATCAGATAGTCTTTCTTGGGGATAAAAATTCTCTTAAACTCTCCAAGCTTCTGTTTGCTATAAGCTCTTCGGGAAAATCAATCTCTGAAAGCATTGCTATTGCATCATCTCTTCTGCCTACATTTGTCCAAAAATGTGCATCGGAGTTTACACATATGAAAGTTCCGTGTTTTTTACATAAAAGTGCAATCTCACGGCAATTCGGAATACTCGGTTTTCTTACCCCGAAAGTTCCTTGATTTATCTCAATCATTTTACCGAGTTCTTTTGCTCTTTTTACTACCGTTTCATAATCATACTTTACTTCGGGGTATCCGCTGTGTCCTATAATATCGGTATAAGGATTTTCCAATGCTTTCATATAAGCCTCGGTATTGTCAACCGCACCAAGTGCTTTGTATGTAGGTCTGTGAACACTTGCGACAACTATATCCATAAGCTTTAAGACATCGTCCCGCATATCAAGTGTCCCGTCAATGTCGCAAATATCTGTTTCAATTCCCTTTAGAATTCTTACGCCAAAAAGCTCTTTGGGTAGTGCTTTTAGGTTTAGGAAATGCCACTCGTGAGGCGCATCAAGTCCGCCCGAATGGTCGGTTACGGCAATCGCCTCGAGTCCGATTTCCGCCGCTCTTTTTACATTCTCTGTAACTGTCGAATACGCATGCGGAGTCGCAAGTGTATGTGTGTGTATGTCTGTCAGTATTTTCATCTATTATTCCTTCTGTCTATTGCATTTGGGCACTGTGGGCGATTTTACGCCATGTTCTTTTCCATTTCCTTCATGAGTCTATTATTAAGTTCCACTGCGGCATTATAGCCCATACGTTTTTGTCTGTTATTCATGGCGGCAACTTCTATGATAATTGCAAGGTTTCTGCCTGGACGGACAGGCACGGTCAAAGACGGGATATTTATACCCATAATATTGGTGTATTCATCAACCATACCGAGTCTGTCGTACTGTTTGCCTTCCTGCCACTGTTCTAAGTGAATTACCATATTTATACTTTCGGTGTCTTTTACAGCACCTATACCGAAGATTTCCTTAACATCAATAATTCCTATGCCGCGAAGCTCGACAAAATGTCTGATTAAGTCAGGAGCACTTCCTACCAATGTTTTAGACGATACTCTCTTTATTTCAACCGCATCGTCAGCAACTAAACGGTGTCCTCTTTTTAAAAGCTCTATTGCATTCTCGCTCTTTCCGACTCCAGACTCGCCAAGGATTAAAATACCTTCGCCGTAAACTTCGACCAAAACGCCGTGGCGGGTACGTCTTGGAGCAAGCTGAACATTCAAATAGCTGATTAAAGCACTTATAAATGCAGATGTTCCTTCTTCTGTTCTTAATAGAGTTACATTATACTGCTTTGCAAGCTCTAACATCTCGGGCGGAATCTGCATTGCTCTTGTAATTACTAAGCAGGGGATTCCTTTTTTAAACAATGGCTCTAAAAGGCGTTTTCTTTTCTCCAAAGAAAACTGCTCAACATAAGTCATCTCAACCTTACCTATAACCTGAATTCTGTTCGGGTCAAAATAATCATAATATCCTACAATCTGAAGTGCAGGACGATTTACGTCAGAGGTCTTAATTGAAATTTCATCAATATTGTCTGCCTCATAAAGCTTTTCGCAGGAAAATTCTTCAATAACTTTGGTAAGCGGAATGGTAAAAACTGTCTCGCTCATATTAAAAGGCTCCTCTCTTTAGTAAAATAAACCCATACATAATTTATTATATCTCATTTTCTTTCATTTTTAAATAGGAAAATGAAAAAAAGTTTAATAATATTTGCTTTTTTTATTTTTTTCTAAAAAAAGTCTTGCATTTTATAATTTAATGTGTTAGAATAGATGTGTTTTTAGAGTTTATATCATTTAGGAGGTGTTTTTAGTATGGCTAAATGTGAAATTTGCGGTAAGGGCGTATCATTTGGTATCAAGATGAGCCACTCACACAGAAGATCAAACAGAACATGGAAGCCCAATATCCGTAAGGTAAAGGCTGTTGTTAATGGAACTCCCAAAACTGTATGCGTATGCACACGTTGCCTTCGTTCAGGAAAGGTTACACGTGCAGTCTGATTTTAGATGACTAAAATATGAATGTAACTGTCGCTTTGCGGCAGTTTTTTCATTTTACAAAAAAAATTATATTTTTTATTAAAATATCTTTGCATTTTACAAGGATATATGATATGATGTATAAGATAAGTATGGATTTTGGATTTTTACTACTATATAATGTGTTTTTAGGAGAGAGTATACTGTGGAAAAGCTTATTATAAACGGCGGAAACAGACTAAAGGGCGAGGTTACTATAAGCGGTGCTAAAAATGCAGCAGTCGCTATTATTCCTGCCTGCCTTCTTATAAACGGTATTTGCAGACTTGAGAATTTACCAAACATTAAGGATGTAAAGCTATATCTTGAAATTTTGTCTTCTTTGGGGGCAAGTGTTAATTATGTAGATGAAAACACAGTTGACATTGACTGCTCAAATGTTTCTTCTCATACTCCCAACGAGGCTATGACTATGAAAATGCGTGGCTCTATGTACTTAGTTGGTGCACTTTTGGCAAGATGCGGAAAATGTATTATCCCTCCACCTGGTGGATGTGATTTTGGTACCCGTCCTATCGACCAGCACATAAAGGGCTTTGAGCTTTTGGGCGCAACTGTTAAAACCGAGTACGGAAAAATCGAAGCATCTACAAACGGCTTAAAGGGTGCAGGTGTTTACTTTGATGTTACATCGGTTGGTGCGACTATCAATATCATTATTGCCGCAACCAAGGCAAAGGGCGTTACAGTTATCGAAAACGCCGCAAAAGAACCGCATATAGTTGACCTTGCAAACTTCTTAAATGCCATGGGTGCAAAAATCAGAGGTGCAGGTACAGATACAATTAAAATTACCGGTGTTGCGTCGCTTCACGGTGGTACATATTCAATTATCCCCGACCAGATTGAAGCGGGAACCTTTATGATTGCCGCAGCGGCTACCCGTGGTGATGTTGTAATTAAGAATGTAATCCCCCGCCACTTAGAGCCTATTTCTGCAAAACTCGAAGAAGCAGGCGCAGTTATTGAAGAATATGACGATGCTGTAAGAGTGTATGTGCCTGACAGCGTAACATTTAAAAAGATTAACTTTATTGCACTTCCCTATCCAGGATATCCTACAGATATGCAGCCGCAGCTTGTAACCTTTCTTTCAACCGTAGAAGGCACAAGCTCTGCAAGAGAAGGCGTATGGGATGACCGTTTCCGCTATGTCGGTGAGCTTCACAGAATGGGTGCAAAAATCCGTGTTGAAGGCAAGCTTGCAATTATCGACGGAGTTGAAAAGCTTATGGGCGCAATGGTAAGAGCAACCGACCTTCGAGGCGGTGCGGCACTGATTATTGCAGGTTTAATGGCTGACGGCACAACCACAATCAGCGACATTTACCATATAGACCGTGGGTACGATAACTTTGAGGCAAAGTTTATAAGCCTTGGCGGAGACATAAAGAGAATAACAGTAGTGGAGGAGCAGTGATATGCTCCTTTCTCTAATTAGCGGGTCAAGCGGAAATTCTTCGCTTTTTACCCATAAAGGCACAAACATTTTAATAGACTGCGGTATGAGCGGAAGGCAACTTACCGAAACTTTAAAAAATCTCGATATGTCGGGGCACGACATTGATGCAATTTTGGTAACTCACGAGCATATCGACCACGTGCAAGGTGTCGGCGTTGTGTCAAGACGGTTTAATATCCCCGTATTTGCAACAGAACAAACTTTTTCAGGTATGAATGTCGGGCGAATCGAAGACAAAAATATAAAAATAATCGAGCCTGACAGACCTTTTGAAATCGGGAATGTTTTAGTTGATGCATTTTCTATTCCGCACGATGCAAAAGACCCCGTCGGCTACAGATTTTTTGCAGATGATAAAAAGTATGCAGTAGCTACCGATATCGGCACTATGACAAATGAACTTTTTGACAGCTTATCGGGAAGTAAGGAAATAATATTAGAAGCAAATCACGACATTAAAATGCTCGAAAACGGTCCATATCCCGACAATTTAAAGAAAAGAATTTCAGGAAATTTTGGCCACATGTCAAATGATTTATCGGGAAAAACTGCACTATCATTAGTAAACCGTGGGACTGAAAAAATAATGCTCGCCCACCTTTCTAATGAAAACAACACACCAGACATAGCTTTTAATACGGTTAAAGCTATCTTAAAAGACGGTGGTGTTACCGATAAAGATGTATTTTTAACAGTCGCAAAAAGATACGAGGTGACTTCCTTTTGATGAACATTACTTTAATTACAGTCGGAAAGCTTAAGGAAAAGTATTTGACGCTGGCACAAAGTGAATATTTAAAAAGGCTTTCAAGATTTTCTAAAGTCGAGATAGTGGAAATCCAAGACGAAAAAATCCCCGATAACGCATCCGACTCGGAAAAGGACAAAATCTTAAAAAAAGAGGGAGAGAAGATACTTTCTCATATAAAGGACAATTCTCCCGTCGTAGCTATGTGTATTGAAGGTGATTTGGTTTCAAGCGAAGATTTGGCAAAAAAAGTGGATTCTTTTCAGATGCAGTCGGGTAAAATGTATTTCATAATCGGCGGTTCGTTAGGGCTGTCAAGTGAAGTCAAAAACAGAGCGAATGTTAAAATCAGCTTTGGCAGAATTACACTTCCCCATCAGCTTATAAGAGTCGTATTGTTAGAGCAGATTTACCGTTCTTTTAAGATAATAAATAATGAAACATATCATAAATAAAAAAGCAGGTTTAACCTGCTTTTTATTTTAGCTCTACTATTGTAACGCCCGTTTCGCCTTCGCCGTATTTACCTAAGCGATAGGATTTTACTAAACGATGGCGTGTTAACATTTCACCTATTCCCTGTCTTAAAATACCCGTTCCTTTTCCATGGATAATTGAAATGTGTCTTTTAATATTTATATCTTCTTTTGGCGGCCAAAAGAAGCAAAAGCCCCGGGGGATTCGATTTCCCCCGCATACTCACTGCGGTTCGGACACGACTCAGCTCTGACAGTCTACAAGAC
>JAZNQG010000209.1:0-5152 GCA_045590035.1 Clostridia bacterium | reverse complement strand
TCTCTATAACTTTTCCGTCTGCGTTTGAAACAGCACCGGGAACACCAATACCGATTCCCTTAATATCAGAATCTGTAAGACCGGCATCCTTAATTACCTTTTTAGCTAAAAGTGCCATATCTTCTGCTATTTCTTCGGGTGTTCTTTCTCCTAACGTCGGAGTAGAATTCTTCACCAAAATCTTTCCGTTATCATCCACAACACCTGCAGCGATATTTGTACCGCCTAAATCTATACCCACGTACATACTACTCATTCCTTTCTAATTTTAAATTTTCCACAAATTCCCTTTCCTTTTTGGTAAGCTCTGCTTTTTCCAAAAGGTCAGGTCGTTTTTTATATGTTACTTCAATAGACTTAAGTCTTTTCCACTCTTCAATGTTTTTGTGGTGTCCTGATAAAAGAACATCGGGTATCCGAACTCCCATAAATTCTTCAGGGCGAGTGTACTGCGGATGCTCTAAAAGTCCAGAGTAATGGCTTTCATTTTTATAATTATCTTCACCTGATAATACACCCGGAATCATTCTTGAAACCGAGTCAATTACTGCCATTGCAGGAATTTCACCGCCTGTTAAGACAAAATCACCTATTGAAATTTCTTCATCAACTATTAAATCAAGAACTCTCTGGTCAACACCTTCGTAATGTCCGCAAAGAATTACGATATGGTCTTTTTTAGAAAGTTCTTTTGCTTTTTCCTGATTAAAGGTTTTCCCCTGCGGAGACATATAGATTACATATGGCTTTTTATTTTCATCAGTTACGGTAGATAAATACGCATCATATATAGGCTCAGGCATCATAAGCATCCCGCCGCCACCCGAATACGGATAATCGTCGGTTTTTTTGTGCTTATTCTTGGTAAAATCACGGATGTTTATAAAATTAGTTTCTATAAGCCCCGCCTTTTTAGCCCTGCCGATTATACTGTCGCCTAAAACTAAAGAAAACATATCTGGAAAAAGTGTCAAAACATCAAATCTCATTAAAGCTCAAGCAACCCTTCCATAAGGTGTACCAAAACTTCTCCATCTTCCATAGAAATGTTTAATACGACATCATCAATTACGGGTATTAAAAGAGGTTTTTTGTCTTCCCTTTTTATCTCGTAGATATCGTTTGCACCTGTATTTATGACATCAGAAATAGTGCCGAGTATTTCACCTTCGTCGGTCTTAACTCTAAGACCTAAAAGGTCAGCAACATAGTAAACTCCATCAGGCAGCTCACCAAGTTCCGTTTTTTCGGCATAAAGTATGCTGTTTTTTAGTTTTTCTGCATCTTCAATTTTATCAATACCTGAAAGCTTTAAAATAATATTGTTTTTCTGGTATTTTACGCCCTTAATCTTAAAATTCTGTCCGTTTTTTAATGATACATTTTTAATGTCTTCAAAAACTTCGGGATAATCGGTCCATGGCACTACCTTAACTTCACCTTTTAAACCGTGGGTATTAACAATTTTTCCTACTTCCAAAATGTCCATTTGACTTTCCTTTCAAGGCAAAAGCGGCTCTTAAATTTAAGAGCCGCTAAAAGAGTATACTTATATAATTTCGACAACAACATGCTTGTTTTCACGGCTTGCTGATGCCTTGACAACGGTACGGATAGCCTTTGCAATTCTGCCACGCTTTCCGATAACCTTGCCCATATCTCCCTCTGCCACTCTAAGCTCAAGTATAGTACCGTCTTCGCCTTCGATTTCAGTAACCGAAACTGCGTCTTCATCCTTTACCAAAGCTTTCGCAATAAGCTCTAATACGTCTTTCATTTCTTTAAAATCCTTTCGGGGAAATTACATAATTCCCTGCTTTTTCAAGAGAGACTTAACTGTATCTGTCGGCTGAGCACCGTTACCAAGCCATTTCTTAGCAAGGTCTGCATCGATATTTACAGTAGCGGGATCTGTCAAAGGATTGTATGTGCCGATTTCCTCGATAAATCTACCATCTCTGGGGTATCTTGAGTCAGCAACAACAACTCTATAGAAAGGAGCCTTCTTTGCGCCCATTCTTCTAAGTCTGATTTTAACTGCCATTTTCTTTCACCTCCACTAATTTTTCATAAGTTATATATAAAAGCCTGATGACTATTTATATCTTACCACTCATTTTTTTGATTTTCTTCATAAAATGATTCTTTTTAGGACCAGATAGTTCCTTCATCATCTTTTTCATACCTTCAAACTGCTTTAAAAGCTCATTTACATCCTGAACTCTCGTTCCGCTGCCCTTGGCAATCCTTACCTTTCGGCTTGCCTGAATGATAGACGGCTTCTGCCTTTCTTTTTGTGTCATCGAGCGGATAATCGCTTCAGTACGGCGCATCTTCTTTTCAGTTTCTTCGGTATTTATGCTGTCCATTGTCTTTTTATCAACACCCGGTAACATTCCAATAAGCTGACTTACAGAACCAAGCTTTTTAATCTGCTGAAGCTGAGCTAAAAAGTCTTCTAAATCGAAGGTCTGCTCTCGCATCTTTCTCTCTAACTCTTCTGCTTCCTTTTCATCGATTGCTTCCTGAGCTTTATCGATAAGTGTTAAAACATCGCCCATTCCTAAAATTCTGCTTGCCATTCTTTCAGGATGGAAAGGCTCTAAATCGGAAAGTTTCTCTCCGACAGATGCAAACTTAATCGGCTTACTTGTTACAGCTCTTACAGAAAGAGCAGCACCGCCACGTGTATCACCGTCAAGCGTTGAAAGAACAACACCCGTAATATCGAGCATTCCAGCAAAACTTTCCGATACATTTACCGCATCCTGACCTGTCATCGCATCGATAACAAGTAGGATTTCATTAGGATTAGTTACATCTTTTATATCTTTTAGCTCCTGCATCAAGGCTTCGTCAATATGAAGTCTACCTGCAGTATCTATGATAACAGGGTCGTTTCCGTGAACTTTTGCATGTTCCACAGCTTTTTTTGCAATTTCAACAGGAGAAACATCTGCACCCATCGAAAATACAGGGATATTTATCTCGCTTCCCAATACCTCAAGCTGTTTAACAGCTGCAGGACGGTAAACGTCGCAAGCAACCATCAAAGGTCTTTTACCAAACTGCTTTCTCATTGACAATGCAATCTTTGCCGATGCAGTTGTTTTACCTGCACCCTGAAGACCGCACATCATAATTACAGTTGGCGGATTATTGGAAAAGTTTATGCGCTCATTTTCAGAACCCATTAAAACTGTAAGTTCGTCACGGACAATCTTAATTACGCTCTGCCCCGGTGTCAATGATTCGAGAACTTTTGTGTCCATTGCCTTTTCGGAGACATTTTTTATAAAATCCTTAACAACCTTAAAGTTAACGTCAGCCTCTAAAAGTGCGAGCTTTACTTCACGCATGGCTGTTTTTATATCGGATTCTGTAAGCTTTCCTTTAGATCTTAAACCTTTAAATACACTCTGGAGCTTCTCGCCAAGATTCTCAAATGCCATGCTATCCCTCGCTTTCTAAAGGTTTTCTTTTATCTCATTTACATATCGCCTTAATATTAAAGGCACATCATTGGTTTCAATGACTTCGTTTATTTTATCGGTCAGTTGATTGATTTTTATAAACCTTTTTGCTAAACCCAGCTTTTCTTCAAACTCTAAAAGCTGTGATTCGCCTCTTTTTATAAAATCTCTTACTCCCTGGCGTGAAATTGACATATCTTCTGCAATCTCTGAAAGAGAGCAATCTTCATCATAATAAGACTTAAGTGCAATTCTTTGCTTTTCGGTTAAAAGCTCGCCATAAAAATCGAGCAAAACTGTCATAGTAAGATTTTTACTCATAGCCCTGACCACCTTTATCTGTAAAGGTAAAAAACTTTACAGTCGTTATTATACAAGAAAAAACCCCTTGTGTCAAGGGGTTTTTAAAAATATTTTTAATAATGTTATTTTACATCATCAATCTTGATAACGCTTGTTTTTGAAGGCTCTAATTTTGCTTCCATAACATCTGCAAGAGCATAAGCAGTATCAAGGCTTGTCATAAGAGAAACCGAACATTCGGCAGCTGTTCTTCTTATCTTAAATCCGTCAGAATTTACATCGTTACCCTTCTTCGGGATATCGATAATCATATCAACAACACCGCTTCTTATAACATCTAAAACATTCGGAACACCTTCAGAAATCTTTTTAGAAACCTGAACTTCGATTCCGTTGTCTTCTAAAAGCTTAGCAGTACCAGATGTTGAGATAAATTTAATTCCCATTTTAGCAAAACGTTTTGCAAGAGGCAGGAATCTTTCTTTTTCCAAGTCTCTTACGGTTACGAGCATTGTGCTTCCCTCTTTGGGAATTGTTGTGCCTGCAGCAATAAATCCTTTATACATAGCTTCAATAAAGCTGTCGCCAACACCTAAAACTTCGCCTGTTGAACGCATTTCAGGTCCTAAGCTTACTTCAACTCTCGGAAGCTTTTCTGTCGAGAATACAGGAACCTTAACCGCAACCGTGCTTGTGCTCGGAGCAATACCTGATTCAAATCCCATGCTCTTTAAGCTTTCTCCAAGCATAATTCTTGTCGCAATATCAATAACAGGAACGTTTGTAACCTTAGTGATATAAGGAACCGTACGGCTTGATCTCGGGTTTACTTCGATAATATAAAGCTCGTCTCTATATTCGATAAACTGAATGTTAATCATACCTATAACCTTAAGTTCTCTTGCAATTCTGTATGTTACATCCATAATTTCAGATACAATCTTGTCGCTAATATTCTGGGGCGGATAGATTGAAATAGAGTCACCTGAGTGAACACCGGCTCTTTCCAAGTGTTCCATAATACCAGGGATTAAAACATCTTCGCCGTCGCAGATAGCGTCAACTTCAAGCTCTCTGCCGCCTAAGTATCTGTCGATAAGAACAGGGTTTTTAGCATCGTTCTTAAATGCATTTGTAAGATAGTTTACAAGGTCTGTTTCGTTTCTTGTAATCTCCATACCCTTACCGCCAAGAACATATGAAGGACGTACGAGTAGCGGATATTCAAGCTTGTTTGCTTCATTTATACCCTCTTCTACACTCCATACAGCCTTACCCTTAGGACGCTTGATGTTTAATTTTTCCAAGATATCATCAAACTTTTCTCTGTCTTCAGCCTCATCAATCTGCTCAGGCTGAGTACCTAAAATGGGCAC
>JAZNQG010000208.1:0-3237 GCA_045590035.1 Clostridia bacterium | reverse complement strand
GTTACATCAAATATTAACCTTCCCTTTATCACAGTTGATCAGGACGGTCCTAAGCATCTTGATATTACTCTTACAAAGGCTAAGTTTGACGAATTAACAGCAGACCTTGTTGAAAAGACACTTGTTTGCATAAGAAACGCTATGAAGGATGCAGGTTTATCTAAGGGCGAAATTGATAAGGTGCTTTTAGTCGGTGGTTCTTCAAGAATTCCTGCAGTTCAGGAAGCTGTTAAGAACGAAATGGGCCAAGCACCCCATAAGGGCATTAACCCTGACGAATGTGTAGCCCTCGGTGCAGCTGTTCAGGCAGGCGTACTTGGCGGCGATGTAAAAGACCTTCTCCTTTTGGATGTAACTCCGCTTTCACTCGGTATCGAAACAATGGGCGGCGTATTTACAAGACTTATTGACAGAAATACAACAATCCCGACAAAGAAATCACAGATTTTCTCAACTGCTGCAGACGGACAGACAAGTGTTGAAGTTCACGTTCTTCAGGGTGAGAGAGATATGGCTCAGTATAATAAGACTTTGGGTAGATTTTCTCTTACAGGTATTGCTCCCGCTCCCAGAGGAGTGCCCCAGATTGAAGTTACATTCGATATCGACGCTAACGGTATCGTAAAGGTATCTGCAAAGGATATGGGTACAGGCAACGAGCAGAAGATTACAATTACATCTTCTTCAAACCTTTCTGAAGAAGATATCGACAGAGCAGTTAAAGAAGCTGAAAAGTATGCCGAAGAAGACAAGAAGAGAAAAGAAGAAGTAGAAACAAGAAATAACGCAGAATCAATGGTTTACCAGTGCGAAAAGACTTTAGGTGAAATCGGCGATAAGATTGATGCGGCTGATAAGTCAGAAATCGAAGCGGAAATTAACAAGGTAAAAGAAGCACTTAAGGGTACAGATGCTGCTTTAATCAAAAATGCTACAGAAGAACTCCAGAACAAGTTCTACAAGATTTCCGAAAAGCTTTATAAGCAGGCAAACCCGCAGGGCGCAGAAGGTTTTAATCCTAACGACTTCCAGGGTGGACAGAATCAGGACGCCGGTGCAGACAATGTTTATGAGGCAGACTACCGTGAGGTTGACGAAGACAAATAATTTTACCTTTGGGGTTGCTTTAATGTTGGCAACCCCTTGGTTTTTTTATAAAAATAGTTCTATTCTATTTACAAAAGGTGCAGTTTTTGATATAATTACTGTGTTTGAGGTGAATATAAGTGGCAGACAAAAGAGATTATTATGAAGTCCTTGGCGTCTCTAAAGGCGCAAGCGACGATGAGATAAAAAAAGCATACAGAAAAGAAGCTAAAAAGTATCATCCCGACCTTCATCCGGGAGATAAAGCTGCAGAAGCTAAGTTTAAGGAAGTAAATGAAGCTTATGAAGTACTTTCGGATGGCGAAAAGAAAGCAAGATACGATCAGTACGGACACGCAGGCGTTGACCCTAACTTTGGTGCAGGCGGCGGCGCAGGCGGTTTTGGTGGTTTTGATTTTAGTGATATCTTTGATATGTTCGGCGGAGGCTTCGGAGGCTTTGGCGGTGGTTTTGGCGGCGGAAGAAGAAATGGCCCCCAAAGAGGCCGCGATATACAGAAAGAAATTGTCGTAACCTTTGAAGAAGCAGCATTAGGATGTAAAAAGAAGCTAAATATAACAAAGGATGAGCCATGTGATAATTGTCAGGGTACAGGTGCTAAACCCGGCACAAGTGCCGAAACTTGTAGCCGTTGTCACGGTACAGGTCAGGTAAAAACTCAGACAAGAACACCGCTTGGTTATATGACAAATGTATCGACTTGCCCCGATTGCCGAGGATCTGGTAAGATTATAAAAGAGCCGTGTCCCGAGTGCCGTGGAACAGGAAAAGTCAGGGCTAATAAGACAATCGAGCTTGATATTCCGCAGGGCATAAATGACGGACAGACAATGCAATTGTCGGGTAAAGGTGAGCCGGGTGAAAGAGGCGGTCCTAACGGTGATTTACTTGTAACAGTAAGAATAAGACCGCACGAGATATTTACAAGAGACGGATACGATGTTTATATAAATCTTCCGATAACCTTTGTAGAAGCAACTTTGGGTGCTACTGTAAAGGTTCCGACACTCTACGGTGTAGTTGAATATGATATTCCCGACGGAACACAGCCAGGCACAAAGTTTAGGCTTCGTGAAAAGGGCGTGCCTTACATAAGAGGCAGGGGAAAAGGCGACCAGTATGTTGTTGTAAATGTCGAGATTCCGCGTAATCTGACAAATGAGCAAAAGAATATTCTAAAAGATTTTGCCAATAAAACTGAGATTAAAAACTACAAATCAAAGAAAAGCTTCTTTGATAAGATGAAAGATATACTTAAATAGGGGGATAAACAATGCAGCCTAATATTTATAAGCTAAAAGAAATGACCGATGAACAAAGAAAGTTCATAATGCAACGTGCCGAAATGGATATTACAGAGCATATGAAGTTGGCAACAGAAGTATCCAATGATATTAAGGCAAGAGGCGACGAAGCGGTTTTGGAATACACAGAGAAATTTGACCGTGTAAAGCTAACAAAAGAGCAGATGAAGGTAACACCTGAAGAAATCGAAAGGGGTTACAATAATCTTGATAAGGAAACTTTAGAAGCAATCAAGTATGCTTATAAGAACATCTACGATTTCCATGAAAAGCAGTTGCCTGAAGAAATGTGGTTTACAATGGTAGATGACGGACTTATGGTTGGCGAAAAGACAACTCCGATTGTTGACGTGTGCCTGTATGTTCCGCACGGTAAGGGAAGCTTCCCGTCGGTTTTATGTATGCTCGGAATCCCTGCAGTAGTTGCAAAAGTTCCCCGAATTGTTGTAGTTACACCGCCTAACGAAAAGGGCGAAGTTGATGATGCTATTTTAGCGGCTGCAAAGATTATCGGTATTACAGAAATCTATAAGGTTGGTGGAATTCAGGCAGTTGCCGCAGTTGCATACGGAACAGAGACTATTCCTAAGTGCCATAAGATTATCGGACCCGGAAACAGCTATGCAACAGCTGCAAAGAGAGTTTTGGCAAGCCATATCGACGCAGGTCTTCCTGCAGGCCCGAGTGAAGCGATTATCCTTTGTGACGAAAATGCAGATCCTAAAAAGGCAGCACTCGACTGGATGATTGAAGCAGAACACGGCCCTGACAGTGCATCACTTTTAGTAACTCATTCAAAAGAGCTTGTTGATAAGGTTATTCCTAT
>JAZNQG010000207.1:0-18180 GCA_045590035.1 Clostridia bacterium | reverse complement strand
ATAAGAAAGGAAACCAACCCCTGCTCGTTATGCGCAAAGCTAAGGCGTGGTGCATTAAATGACGCGGCGATTGAGTTGGGTTGTAAGAAGGTAGCTTTGGGGCATCATATGGATGATGTTTTGGAAACCTTTATGTTAAGCCTTTTGTATGAGGGAAGAATTAACTGCTTTTCTCCCGTTACCTATCTTGACAGAACCGATTTATATTCTATCCGTCCTATGATATATGTCCGTGAAGGAGATATAAAAGGTGCGGCGGCAAGGTTAAATTTTCCCGTTAAAAAGAGCGGCTGCCCTGCTGACGGCATAACAAAGCGAGCGGATATGAAAGAGATTATAAAGGACCTTGACAAAAAGACATTTGCAGGGTTAAAAAAGCGTCTCTTTACCGCAATTAAAAACAGTAAAATTCCGGGTTGGGAAAGAGAAGAACAATAAAAAGAGCAGAAACTTTTAAAAGTTTCTGCTCTTAATTTTTTTGGAATTAACCGTGAATTGTCTCAACCAACTTAATTGCGCTCTTTTCAAATTTTACCACGCATCTTTCGTCAGGTGTTCCAACATTTCCTGTTTCGATAAATACATAGTTATCCTTAAGCTTTGAAACCTTACCGCAAAGACCGCCGATTGTTACAACCTTGTCGCCAACCTTCATAGCATCAATCTGAGCCTTTAATTCCTTTTCCTTTTTCTTCTGGGGTCTAATCATAATGAAATACATAAACAAAATGATTATAAGGAAGGGGAAGAAGGTAGTAATAAGTCCCATAATTCCGCCTGCTGCGCCTGCCGCTGTACCTGCCGAAGCGCCTGCACCTGCTGCTGCACCTGCACCTGCTGCTGCTGAAGAAGCATCTCCTAAGCCGGCTGCTAAAACTTTTGTAAATAACATAATAATTCTCCTTTTTTGTCTTTTGGTTACTTTTAATATTATAGCAAATCTACATCATATTTGCAAGGGTTATTTTAACATTTTAACACCAGCAGCCATTTTTACAAGCGATTCGCCCTTTGCGATAAGGAAAGATCGCTCTGATAAAAAGCCTTTTCCCGATGTAATCGGCGGAATTCTGTCTGCAAATTCCAAAAGTAAAGCGTCTTCCTTGTCACATAAAAGAAGGTAAGTTTCCTTTACTCTGTAAAGAGACGATGAAAGCAAAGTGTCTTTAGATGCGATTTTTAAATAATCGCTCATCGCATCAAAGCTCTTAAAATGATACATAATATCTTTCTGCCTTCTTTTAATTCTCGCTCTGGGCGGATTTTTTAAGGTCTTTGCTTTCCCAGTTTTCCAGACTGTCATAATAATTCCATCATCGCTCGGCGATGCTTCTACAACAATCTGCCCTTCCTTTGCATCAAAGCTCGTTTCTTTATTTACAAACTCAATAACCTTATATAGAAGGTCGTGAAGCTTGGGTGAATCATATGTAAGATGCCTTTCCTTAATATCCATATCCAGAAGGTCTCTTTCGGTAAGTAAAACACGGACACGCTTTCCGTTTTCAATATCTTCAATTCTCATTTTTGGGGTATCCTTTCAATAGTGGCTCATAAAAAGCATTATACTACAATCTATGCACTTTGGGAATAGATTTTTATTATTTAACTTAAATTTCCTGCTTGTATCGGGAAATAATTTCTTCCGCTTGCGATAGAGTAGTAATATGGAAAAGCTCCTGTCTTTTGTCTGTAGCATTGGGCATACCCTTTATATACCATGCAAAGTGCTTTCTTGCTTCCTTAATTCCACGGTCTTCGCCTTTTTCATTGCATAACCCACGGGCGTGCAAAAGTGCGGTATCAAGCCTTTCTTCGTATGTGGGAGCGTATGAGTTTTTACCGTATTTTAAAAGGTTTTCGATTCCTTTAAATATAAATGGATTACCCTGGGCTCCACGGGCAACCATAACCGCATCGCAATCGGTTTCTTTAAGCATCAAAATTGCGTCTTCGGGCGAAAAAATATCGCCGTTTCCGATTACGGGAATTTTGAGAGCATTTTTAACTTCTTTTATAACATTCCAGTCTGCTTGCCCCGAATAAAACATCATTCGGGTTCTTGGGTGCACAGCTATTGCGTCAGCACCGTTTTCTTCTAAGATTTTTGCGACTTTTAAGTAATTTTTGGATTCATCATCCCAGCCTGAGCGGATTTTTGCGGTTATGGGAATATCGCAGCCAGCATTTTTTGCGGCATATATAATTTTTCCTGCAAGCTCGGGATTTTTAAGTATTGCCGAGCCGTCACCGTTATTTGCGATTTTCGGTGCAGGACAACCCATATTGATGTCGATTATATCAAATCCCATTTTTGTAACTTCTCTTACTGCAAAGGCAATAATTTCGGGGTCGGAACCAAAAATCTGTGCAGCTTTAGGTCCCGCTTCGCCGTCTGCATTTAAAAGCTCGGGAGTTTTCTTGTCGCCATAAAAAAGCCCCTTGGCACTTACCATTTCTGTGTATGAAAGACCCGCCCCGTAATTCTTACAGAGTTTTCTGAATGTAAGGTCGGTAATCCCTGCCATAGGTGCTAAAAATATATTATTTTCAATCTCTAAATTTCCGATTTTCATAAATTTCTCCAAAAATCAAGTTTTATAAATTATAACAAAATTATCTTTGTTTGTAAAGGTTTTGGGGGTTTTTGCATATAATGTAAGGAAATATAATATTAAAAGGGGAAAAATATATGTCATCTGATATCGAGAAAAAATTACAGAGCCTTTTTGGAAATGCTGACTCCGAGAAGCTTAAAAATATTGCAAACAGTTCCGAATTTAAAAAACTCCATAATCAGATTTCGGAAACAGAGAAGAGCAAAATCGTAGAAGAATTTTTAAAGATGGACACAGAAACTCTAAGACAAAAACTAAAAAATGCAGACCTTTCAAAGCTTAAGAATATGGACATAAACAAGTTTTTCAAAAAATAACATAAGGGACGGTTAGTAAAATGGCGGATATGATGGATACTCTAAAGGATTTGTTGGGCGACAATGCGGAGGATAAGATAAAATCTGTTATGGATATGTTAAAAGGAGAGGGGAACGGCAACGACAATAATTCTCTTGATTTATCTAAAATTCAAGAAATTGGGAATATCCTGTCCGCTCAGGACGATGAAAGGTCAAGACTTCTTTTATCCTTAAAGCCGTTTATGAGATCGTCAAGACAAAAGGGGATAGACAGTGCCATAAAGCTTCTTGCCTTATCAAAATTCAGCGGACTCTTTTAAAATAAGGAGATAATCTTATGTACAGAAAATATTATAGCTATTCGGATATGCCTGTGCCTGTTGGCGATAATATGCCAAAAAAACAGGAAGAAGCAAAGGTTGAAAGTGTAAAAAAACCGATAACAACTAAAAAACTAATCCAGAACGATGATTTAATCCTGATTGCCGTATTCCTGCTTTTAATAATGAATGACTGCGAAGACAGACTGCTTTTACTCTTAGTCGGTGCAATATTCTTTATGAACTAAAAAAGATAAGCCTTATGGCTTATCTTTTTTTGGTCCCAAATTTTTCTACGTGTTCTTTTAATTTTTGGAAGGTTTCGTCGCTTATATCGTGCTCGATTCTGCAACTGTCTTCGTATGCAGTTTCTTTATTCACGCCGAGCAGAATAAGAGCTTTTGCAATAATCTCGTGGCGGGCATATACATTTTCGGCAATCTTTCTGCCTTTTTCTGTAAGGGTGATTCCGCCCGATTCGTCTGTTTCGATATACCCTTCATTTTTGAAGTTTTTCATAGCAACCGATACACTTGGCTTAGAAAATCCAAGCTCGTTTGCGATATCAATACTTCTTACATATCCGTTTTTCTTTTTTAAGACAAGTATGGTTTCTAAATAGTTTTCCTGTGATTCTTTAATAATCATAGCACTTTATATCCTTGTTCTTCAATAATTTTTTTAAGAGTCTCTTTTGTAATGGTGTCATCTGCTCTAACCTTTGCAGTCCCTTTTTCGTGACTTACCTGGGCTTCGGTAACGCCAGCGGTTTCTTCTAAGCACTTTTTAACCCTTGCCTCACAGTGGGGGCACATCATACCTTCAATATTTAATGTAATTTCCATTTTCTTTTTCTCCTTTTGCTTATTGAATAAATTAAGTCTTAGGGCATTACTTACTACAAAAAAGCTTGATAAGCTCATTGCTGCCGCTGCAAACATAGGTCCAAAATCGAGATTAAATACAGGGATAAATACTCCTGCTGCAAGCGGTATTCCGATTGTGTTATAGAAAAACGCCCAGAATAGATTTTCGTATATATTTTTAAGAGTTTTGCGCGACAGTTTAATCGCCTCTGCCACGTCCGAAAGCTTGCTTCCCGTAAGCACAATGTCGGCAGACTCTATTGCAACATCTGTGCCTCGTCCTATCGCAATTCCGATATCGGCTGATGTTAAGGCGGGTGCATCATTTATGCCGTCTCCGACCATTATGACCTTACCGTCTTTTTTAAGAGAATTTACTATTTTTTCTTTGTCGCCGGGAAGTATACTTGAATATACTTTTTCGATACCGACAATCTTTGCGACTTCGGCAGCCGTGTCTTCGTTGTCACCTGTCAGCATTACAACGTCTATTCCGAGTTTTAAAAGCTCTTTAATTGCTAAAATACTGTCGTCTCTTATTTCGTCTCTTATTAAAATGTAACCTAAAAGCTTTCCGTCTTCGGTAAAATAGATGGGTGTTTTACCCTTTTTTGCTTCTTTAAGGGTTTTGTTTAAAATATCTTCGGGTATCTCGGCGTACTGAGTGGTAAATTCCGCCTTTCCGCCGGTTATTACTTTTCCGTTAATTTCTGATGATACGCCACCCGGTATATCATTTCTAAAGTTCTCTGTTTCAAAAAGCCCTGTGTTCTCTTCCTTTGCCTTTTTAACTATTGCATAGGCTAAAGGATGCTCGCTTTTCACTTCGAGAGAATATGCGATTTTTAAAAGATACTCGGAAGATACATCTGTAGGCACAAGGTCTGTAACACTTGGTTCGCCTTTTGTGATTGTGCCTGTTTTATCTAATGCTACAATTTTTGCACGGCCCGTGTTTTCGAGTGCGGTGGAATTTTTAAAGAGTATTCCCATTTTTGCACCGACACCGGCAGCAACCATTATTGCAACGGGTGTTGCTAAGCCCAATGCACACGGGCAACTCACAACAAGCACCGAAACTGCACGGCGTATTGCAATTCCTAAAGGAAATCCTAAAATGAGCCACACAGATAATGTTATAACCGAAAGCAAAATTACGATTGGCACGAATACGCCCGACACCTTGTCGGCAACCTTTTGTATGGGCGGTTTACTTGCAGATGCATTTTCAACCATTTTTATAATTTCTGCAAAGGCAGTGTCTTTGCCCACCCTTGTAGCACGGCATTTTATATAACCTGATTTGTTTATTGTAGCACCTGAAACGGTATCGTTTTCCTTTACATCTCTTGGCATACTTTCGCCTGTTAATATTGACTCGTCAATAGAAGCTATGCCTTCTGTAACCACTCCGTCGCATGGGATTGACTGTGCGGGCTTTACAATAAAAATGTCTCCTACTTTTAAACTGTCAGCAGGTACGGTAATTTCTTCGCCGTCCTTTAAAATTATCGCTGTTTTGGGAGTCATTTTTATTAAACTCTTAATCGCATCGGTGGTTTTGCCCTTTGAATGAGCCTCAAGCATTTTGCCGAGCGTTATGAGTGTTAAAATCATAGCCGCCGACTCAAAATACAATGAGTGAAGATAGTGGTTTGCAAGATTTATATCACCATTAAATATGGCATCTGACATGGTAAAAAGCTCTGCTATACTAAAGCAGAATGCAGAAAAAGAACCGAGTGAAACCAATGTATCCATATTTGGCGAGCGGTTTATTAAGGCTTTAAAACCACTTATAAAAAACCGCTTGTTAATAATAAGGATAATACTTGAAAGCAAAGCTTCTAAAAGTGCGATTTTTAATGGATTTTCCGAAAAATATCGGGGAAGTGGGAAATTCCACATCAAATGCCCCATTGATATATACATTAAAATTACAAGGAAGAAAAGAGAAAATAAAAGTCTTGAGAGAATATTTTCTTTTGGCTTATCGGATTTTTTGGGCGCATTTTCGCCCTTTACATTTGCTCCGTAGCCTGCTTTATTAACGGCATCAATTATTTCCTGATTGGTAAAGCTACCCGATACTGTCATAGAGTTTGTAAGCAGGTTTACCGAACAGGAATCAACGCTATTTAATGCAGAAACTGCCTTTTCAACTCTGGCTGAGCATGCGGCACAACTCATGCCCGTTATATCAAAATGTGTCATAATTATCGCCTCTTTTCCACACAGTTATTCTACACTAACTCATAAAAAAAGTCAAATTAAAAATCAGCACCAGTACGTGCTGATTTTTTAAATTATTCTTCTATGATTTCGTCTTCTGATGCTTTTGACTCTTCTTTTCCGTTTTCCTTTTCAAAGCTTACGCCTTCAACATGGATATTAACCTTAGAAACATCCATTCCTGTCATACTTTCAACGCTGTTTTTAACGCTTTCCTGAACTTCCCATGCAATATCGGGGATTTTCACACCGTATTCAACGATAATGAACATATCAATCTTACAGGTGCCGTCGGAAACATCAACCTTAACGCCGCGGCTTCCTTTTTTCTTTGCGCCCAAAATTCCTGCAAGCTCACCGATTGCAGAAGAGCTCATACCGTAAACGCCTTTTATTTCGGTTGCCGCAATAGATGCAACCTTTGCAATAACATCTACAGAAATCTTGACATTACCTACTTTATCCTCAGTTTCTTCCAAGGTGCTTATAACTTCATTTAATTCTTCGCTCATTGAAATTTCCTCCAATTCTTGTTTGGTATATATCTATTATACCAACTTTTTGAAAAAATTTCAATATATTTTGAGAAATATATAAAAATCATTATTTTACGGGTATAATTTTAACGGCTGAATGGGGGATAGATAGCCTGCTTGTTGCAATTTCCGAGATTAAAATTGCATCCTTATCTGTAAATCCGTCCTTTTTAACTATAATCTCAACCGAGCCTGAATCTATGTAAACCGATGCGTCGGAGTAGCCCTTTGCCTTGATGGTATTTTCTATTCCTGCTTCGTGTTCAACATTTTTTGCGATATTTAAAATTTCATCCTGCGCCTTTTTTCTGGTTTCTTCGTCAAAGCTTTCGTTTTGTGCGGTCTGGTTTAGGATATCAAGTGCTTTTTCACGGGATGTTTCCTTATTTTTTCTTGCGTCTTCAAAATGATTTATCTCTTCCGCACCCGAAGAATTTACTCTTTGTGCTTCGCCGAGCTTTTTGGAAGTTTCCAAATATTCTTCGCCGTCTGTAACCTTTAAAACATCCTGATATGACCAGTTAAGATACCCCGCCACGCCAATCATAACAACCAAAGCCGCCGCCACTATTTCTTTTCGTTTTAAAACCATCATAAATTCCATTCCTTTCGTTTTAAATACTTTTACCCGACAATTACTGCCACCTTGTATTCGGGAATATCAAGTGCCGTGGTTATAGCCTTTATGATTTCTTCCTTAACTGAAAAATCATCTGCACCCTTTGATACCACCAAAACTCCCTTTACTCTCGGATAGCTTATCCCCTGGGTTATGGCTTTTCCGTCGGACAAAACTGCCTTTTTGTCGGTTTCGCCGTTTCTTATTTTTGTGTCAAAGACAATATTCTGGGTACCTGTGCCGTAGTATGTAACCAAAACACTTGTTTTTCCTGCACCCTTTATTTTTGACACAATCTTCTCGAGAGCTTGGGCTTCCAAAAAGGTTTGGGGCGTATTTTCCGCCGTTTTTTGTTTCTCGGTCGGGGTAAAAAGCATTAACATTATTCCAATAATAATTATGAGAAAAATAATGCTTTTATGCTTGTTTTTAAGAAAGCTTTGTATATATTCTGATTTCATTTTGTATCTCCTTATTTTACCGACTCACATTCGTAGATATAAAAAAGGCGGTCTTTGATTTCTTTAGATGGCTTTGGAAAAAGCTTTATTTCCTTTACCCTTACATTTTCTAAATCCGACTCGTCAAGTGTAACGGTCGCTTTAAAGGAATAGTTAAATTCATCTTTTAGTCTATCTTCAATATCTTCTTCAATTCTTAATTTTAATGTATCCAGTATTTCGTCTTCTGCATTGTATTCCATAATCTCAATTTTATCGCCTTCAAATGACGGAAGTGAGATTCCCTTTAAAGATAAAACGGGTGAAATCAGGACTAAAAGTAAAATTGAGTTTGTTAAAATATTTATATATTTCTGCCATGTGCGTGGCGCTATTATATCCGAGAATGCGGCAAGTATTGCTGCAGACGCGACCTTTATTATATATTCTTTCATTTTGTCTCCTTAGGTAGTAACTGCAATAATAATTCCAATTGTGATTAAAAAAAGCATAACAGATGTCAGCATAACCGATAAAACTATTCCGATTGATTCGGACAAATCCTTCAGCATTATGCTGATTCTTATATCGGATAACGGTTCTGCTACGGCAGATAAAAGGCGCAAAAGAAAATAGATTGTCCACACCTTTATTAAAGGGAATAGCGATATTAAAATAACTATAATCATCCCTGCACTGCCGACGGCATTTTTTAAAACATATGTGCCACCCATTACGGTGTCAACTGTGTCTGCCAAAAGTCCGCCCACAACAGGCACTAAAGTCCCGATTGCAAACTTTGCACCCTTTACACCGAGTGCATCAATTACGGGTGCATTAAAGCCGTATAACCCTGATAAACTTACAAATACTGTTAAAAGCAGAGTCAAAATCCACTTGATTGTCTGTCTTAAAAGCTTATTAAAGCTTCCAATTTGTACCTTGCCCGATATATTTCCGACAACACCCAAAATAGCTGAAAGATATATCCCGGGCATTATAAATTTATCAACCAAAACTGAGAGTATGTAAACGGCACCCGATAATATCGGCGAAAAAGCGGCGGCAGATGAGATTTTACCCGCCGCCGCAACTAGACCTAAAAATATGGGCGCAAGCTTTGTTATAAAATCGGAAATTAAAGACACAACTTCGGCTAAATATCCCGCCGTTTCAAATAAAAGCTTTATAACAGATGCCGAGAGTATGGTATATACCGAAAAATACTCAGCCCTGCTTCCGAAATTATCAATAAGCCTTAAAAATCCTGCCGCAACCGATGCGATTAGGATTGAAAGAAGATACCCCTTTGACCTTGTGATTTCGCCAAATAGTGCATCTTCTATGGAGTTTTTTATGTTGTCCCAAGTAAAAGGATTTTCGCCCTTTCGGATACTTTCGGTGTATTCTGAAAATTCGGGATATTCGCTTATTTCAATGTCATATTCTGCATAAGCAGTCAATGGGATAAAAAGTATAAACAAAATTATAATTATTTTTTTCATATCAAAGAAAGTGCATCAATAATAACGGTCATAAGCTCTAAAACATTCGGGATTGTTAAAATTAAAACGGCAACCTTTCCTGCAAGCTCTAAATTTTTAGCCAAGGAGCTTTCGCCTGCGTCCGATAAAAGTGAGCATATAATTTCGGTAGCATATGCTATCGATATAACCTTTATTATGTTTAAAAAGTGTGTTTTTGAAATTCCACTATCAAGGAAAATCTTTAAAAAACCGTCTGAAATCTCTAAAAGACCTGATAGCGAAAAAAGAGATATTACCGTAATTGCCGACAAGGACACCAGAACCGAAAAAACGGGGTTTTTGTTCTTTAAAAGAAGACTTATAATACATGCGACAATACCGATTGCCAGGATTTTTTCTATATCCATAGTTTAAAAATTAAATATCCGTCTGATAGACTCGAATAGGTCACCGATTTTTTCGGTCAGTATAAAAAGCACGATTACAAGTCCTGCAATTGTTATCATCAAAGCCTGCTCGTCCCGACCCGAGCGTGATAAAAGCTGCGATAAAACAGACACAACAATCCCGACGCCCGCTATCTGAAATATTAAATCTATATCCATCTTTTAAAGTCCCCAGTCTTAGTATAGTAAAATAACAACAAGTAAGCTTAAAAGAAAGCTCCCGCTTTTTATGAGCCGTCCGTTTTTTTGGTATTCGTTTTCCGCATCGGATTTTAAAAGTGTTAAAAGCTTAATAAAGCTATCTATGGACTTTTGTTGAGTAGCACCTGTATAATCAAATATTTCGGGGAATTTTTTCAAAGTTAAAATATCATTGTCGGTAAGTGCCATTTCGTCCTTTCTTTTATTAAGGCATATATCCCACGCATTTTTTATGCCTTTTTCTTTGATTAAAAGAGAAGTGTCAAAGAATAAGGGAAGAGAAACTTCTCTTGAAATTTCGCCTAAAATTCTTTCTATTCGGTGATTTGTAAAGGAAATCTCAGCTGACATTTTTTTAAATGCAACCAAACAAGCGGAAAGTGAATTTATTCTCTTTTTCATTTTAAAGGTTTTGAAAAATCCGATATAAACACCGCTAAGGATTATTAAAATCCCGCCCAATAATTTATGCATGATACACCTCGAAAATTTCTCCGACTCCGCCAAGCGTAATAAAAAGGTCGATGTTTTCTAAAAAATCTTTAAGGTAGGGGGTTTTATAAAGCATTTCTCTTGATTCTTTGTGGATTGACGCTATAATTTTTGTGCCCGAACCTAAAATATCCATAGCCGCATTTATGTCAGTCATAGTCCCAAGCTCGTCCGAAATTATGACATCGGGCGACATTGTCCGAAGAAGCATTTTCATACCATCTGCCTTTTCTATGCCTGATAATACATCCGAGTCACCGATATCCATATACGCAACGCCGTCATAAACTGCGGCAAGCTCATACCTTGTGTCGCAAAGTGCGACCTTTTTGTCCTTAATGGAAAGAAGCCTTGCTATATCACGTAAAAGACTTGTCTTCCCGCACATCGGCGGAGAAATTATAAGGGTATTATTTATTTTTCCGCCTGATAGAATCTCGTCCAAAACAGCTTCCCCGATACCGATATGCTCGTGTGCAATACGAAAATTAAGGCTTGTAATATCGGAAAGTGAGCGGATTTTTCCTTTTTTTGTATCACCCGTAATACCTATTCTGTGCCCACCCTTTACCGTTACAAAGCCTTCTCTAATTTCGTCTTCGTGGGCGTATAGAGATGACTCAAAAATTGACTCGGCAAGGCTTGTTATTTCGTTTGATTCCATTATGTATGCTTCGTCTCTGTTTTCGGTAATACCGCCATTTTCCTTTAAATAGAAAAGAGCTTTCGGGTATTTTAGCATCACGGGACGTTTTCTTCTTATACGGATTTCCAAAAGGTTGTCCTTTGGCGCGTCTTTTAGAGCGCGGTTTATTTTGTTGGTAAGACAGGGTAAATACCTTCCGCTTTCTAATTGTTCCTTGGATAGAATATACATGTCTTTCATTCCTTTCATCTTTTGATAGCTACTTAATACTATTCGGGAATTGGGACAAATATGTATAAAAAAATCCCTGAACCTAAAAAGGTTCAGGGAGTATGCATTTTTTAAATTGCAATCGGGATTTTAACATCAAGTGGATGGCACTTATAGTCTTCTAACTTAAAGCTGTCTGTTGTGTATTTATAAAAATCCTTGTGGTCATCAAGTTTTAAAAGCTTTGGAGCATCGTAGGGAGTGCGTGATAAAATTTCCTTTACAATCGGAATATGACGGTCATAGATATGAGCGTCTGCAATTACGTGCACAAGTTCTCCGACTTCTAAGCCTGATACATCCGCCATCATATGCTGTAAGAGTGCATACTGGCAGACATTCCAGTTATTTGCCATAAGCATATCCTGAGATCTCTGGTTTAAAATGCAGTTTAAAGTATTTCCGCTTACATTAAAGGTCATAGAGTATGCACAAGGATAAAGTCCCATCTCGTGAAGGTCCTGATGATTAAAGATGTTTGTCATAATACGTCTTGATGCGGGGTTGTTCTTTAAGTCATATAGGACTCTGTCAACCTGGTCAAATTCGCCCTCGGGGTATTTGTGCTTAACACCTAACTGATATCCGTACGCCTTTCCGATTGAGCCGTTTTCGTCGGCCCATTCGTCCCAGATATGAGAGTTTAAATCCTTTATATTGTTGGACTTTTTCTGCCAAATCCACAAAAGCTCGTCTAGTGCGCTTTTAAAATATGTACGGCGGAGAGTAAGAATCGGGAACTCTTCCTTTAGGTTATAGCGGTTTACTAACCCGAATTTTTTTACGGTGTGCGCGGGTGTTCCGTCTTCCCATTTGGGACGGACGTCTAAGTCTGTATCCCAGAATCCGTTTTCAATAATATCGGTCATATTTTCTATAAAAATCTGGTCGGCTCTGCTCATAATGAACTGCTCCTTAAGTTATATTTTTATACATTATATCATATATTTTTTTGGTAAGCAATATTTATTTGGGGAGTTTTTTAAGTGAATTATATTTGGTCGGCTTTTTTGATATTTTCTTTTATTACAGGGGTTATTTCGGGACGGGCGGATTTTGTTTTACAGGAAGGATTGGAAGGCGCAAAAATGGCGGTTGAAACGGTAATTTCCATATCGGGTTTTCTAGCTTTCTGGTCGGGTATTTTATCAGTAATGGAAAAGGGCGGAGTGTCAGAAAAAATAAAAAAATTTTTATCTCCCGTGCTTTTTAAAATATTCGGAAAAACCAAGGCTTTATCCGACATTTCGGTAAATGTTACCTGTAACCTTTTAGGCTTTGGAAATGCAGCAACTCCTGCAGGAATTCGGGCTATGGAAACACTCGATATTGAAAACCTGAAAAGAAAAACGCCGTCTCGGAATATGGCACTTTTTTTAATTATGAACACTGCATCTTTACAACTTATTCCTACAACCGTCCAGAGTATGCGTGCGGGTGCGGGTGCTAAAAATCCGTTTGACATATTAGTCCCCGTATGGATTACATCTTTTGTGTCTTTTTTAGCATCGCTTATTTTGGTGATGATTCTTTTTAAGAAAAATGATTAGGTCGGCACTTCCTTTAATTATCACCATATCGGTTTTAATGTGCCTTAAAAAACGGGAAGATGTATATTCTGCCTTTCTTTCAGGTGTTGAAGACGGGATAAAAACCTTAGTTAAAATACTTCCGCCTATGGTTGCGGTAATGTCGGCTTCCTATATGCTAAGAGCATCGGGGATAATGGGATATATTTCGGGGATTATAAAACCTATTCTGCCGTTTGATTTGTCCGAAAGTGCTATAACTTTAGCGTTTCTTCGGCCATTGTCGGGCGGTGGTTCTATTGGACTTTTGGCGGATATTTTAAAAAATTCAGGTCCTGACTCATTTTCGGGCCGCTTTTCATCAATTGTTGCGGCATCTTCCGAGACCACGTTATATGTCATTATGGTATATTTTGCATCTACCGGGGTAAAATACACGAAAAGGGTGCTTTTAGCCGCTCTTTTTGGTGATTTTATATGTGTTTTGACGGCGCTTTTAATGACTTGGATAAATTTTTAACAAATTTTAGTAAAAATAGTAAAATATACTTGAAAAATTGCCCAAAATGATATAGAATATATGTGTATTGGGTTTAGTCCCAAAAGAAAAATAAATTACTTAAAGAGGTGTCTTAAAATGCTAAACAAGAAAAGTGTAGAAGATATCCAGGTAAACGGCAAAAAAGTTCTCGTAAGATGTGACTTTAACGTTCCCTTGGATGAAAACAGAAACATCACAGACGAAACAAGAATTGACGGAGCTCTTCCGACAATCAAGTACCTTATTGATAACGGTGCAAAGGTTATCCTTTGTTCACATATGGGTAAGCCCAAGGGCGAGCCGAAGCCTGAACTTTCATTGGCTCCCGTTGCTAAAGCATTATCAAAGAAGCTTGGCAAGGATGTAGTTTTTGCAGCTGACGACAATGTTGTTGGCGAAAATGCAAAAGCAGCAGTTGAAAAGATGGCAAACGGCGACGTTGTTCTTTTGGAAAACACACGTTACCGTGCAGAAGAAACAAAGAATATTCCAGAATTTTCAAAAGAGCTTGCTTCACTTGCAGACGTATTCGTAAACGATGCATTTGGTACAGCACACAGAGCACACTGCTCAAACGTTGGTGTTACAGAATATCTTGATACAGCAGCTTGCGGATACCTTATCCAGAAGGAAATCGAATTCTTAGGCAACGCTGTAAATAACCCCGTAAGACCTTTGGCAGCAGTTTTAGGCGGTTCTAAGGTTTCATCAAAGATTTCAGTTATCAACAACCTTTTAGAGAAGGTTGACACACTTATCATCGGCGGCGGTATGGCTTATACATTCATGAAGGCATTAGGAAAGAATGTAGGCGATTCACTCTTGGAAGCTGATTACATCGACTATGCTAAGGAAATGATGGACAAGGCTGAAGCTAAAGGAGTTAAGCTTTTAATCCCTGTTGATACAGTTGTTGCAAAGGAATTTAACAACGATGCAGAGTCTAAGGTATCTGAAGGCGGTATCGAAGACGGCTGGATGGGTCTTGATATCGGACCTAAGACAATCGAACTCTTTAAGGATGCTTTAAAGGACGTTAAGACTGTTGTATGGAATGGACCCATGGGCGTATTTGAAATGCCGAACTTTGCAAAAGGTACAAATGCAATCGCAGACCTTTTAGCAGAACTTGATGCTACAACAATCATCGGCGGCGGCGACTCTGTTGCAGCTGTTAACCAGGCAGGTCTTGGCGACAAGATGAGCCACATCTCAACAGGTGGCGGCGCTTCTATGGAATTCTTAGAGGGTAAGGATTTGCCGGGTATCGTAGCACTTAACGATAAATAATTAAGGAGAATTAACGTAAAAACTACGTTAATTAGCCTCCGGCGGATTTTATGCACCGCCGAGTTTTCGTGCAAAAATGCACGAAACGGCGATGTGCGAATTTCCACTACACGCCCTATCTGCCCATAGTAAAGGTGTGTATATGTTTTGAATATTATTTATGGGCAGAAAGGCTATGGAAATTGATATGGGTAAGTATATAATTGCCGGAAACTGGAAGATGAATAAGCTTCCGTCCGAAACTTATGATTTTGTTAAGGAAGTTGCAGAAAAGAACAAGGACGCAAAATGCGAAGTTGTTTGCTGCACACCTTATGTTTGCCTTTCGGAAGCTGTAAGAGCGGCTAAGGGTACAAATGTAAAAATCGGCGCTGAAAATCTTCACTTTGAAGATAAGGGTGCATTCACAGGCGAAATATCTGCTGATATGCTTTTGGATTTGGGCGTAGAATATGTAATCATCGGCCATTCTGAGAGAAGACAGTATTTTGCTGAAACTGATGAAACAGTAAACTTAAAGACAAAGAAGGCACTTTCTAAGGGTCTTATTCCTATCGTATGTGTAGGTGAGAGTTTGGAAGAAAGAGAAGCAGGCATTACTATGGATTTAATTGCAATCCAGGTAAAGAAGGCATTCTCCGGTATTTCTTCAGATGATGCTAAAAAGGTTGTAATTGCGTACGAGCCTATCTGGGCAATCGGTACAGGCAAAACTGCAACAAGTGAGCAGGCTGAAGAGGTTTGTGCTGGAATCAGAAGCTTACTTGCAGGTCTTTATGATGATGCTACAGCTTCTTCTGTTACAATCCAGTATGGCGGAAGTATGAATTCGGCAAATGCCGAAGAGCTTTTGGCAAAAGAGAACATTGACGGCGGTCTTATCGGCGGCGCATCATTAAAGGCTGACGATTTTTCAGTGATCGTTAAAGCTGCAAAATAAAAAATAACAACCAAAACAACACTCCTTATGCTTTTGGAGTGTTGTTTTAGGGTTTGGATAGAAAGGAAAGTAGATAAAATGTCTAAAAAACCCGTTGCACTTTTAATTATGGACGGCTACGGTCTTACCGAAACGGTTAAAGGTAATGCTATAAAGGCGGCAAAGACACCTAATCTCGACAGATTTTTTGCTGATTACCCCAATACTGTTTTAAATGCAAGCGGACTTGCTGTCGGACTTCCTGACGGACAGATGGGAAACTCCGAGGTAGGACACACAAATATCGGTGCGGGAAGAGTTGTATATCAGATGCTCGTTAAGATTTCCAAGGATATTGAAGACGGTGTATTCTTCTCGAATAAAGCACTCCTTGATGCTATGGAAAACTGTAAGAAAAATAATTCTGCACTCCACCTTTTCGGACTTTTGTCTGATGGCGGTGTGCATAGCCACATTGACCATTTGGTAGGTATCGTTGATATGGCGAGAAAAAATGATGTGGACAAGGTATATGTTCACGCATTTTTGGACGGAAGAGATGTATCACCTACATCGGGTGCGGGATTTATGGAGCAGCTTCAAGGTGAACTTACCAAAATCGGTGTCGGCAAGGTTGCATCAGTTATGGGAAGATACTACGCTATGGACAGAGACTTTGCATGGGATAGAGTAGAAAAAGCTTATAATGCTATGGTTCTTGGTGAAGGCGTAGAGGAAAATGACCCTGTTGAAGCTATTAAAAAGTCTTATGATAATGGCGTTACAGATGAATTCGTTGTTCCGACAGTAATTTCAGGAGCTGAGAGAATTAAAGAAAACGACAGTATCGTATGCTTTAACTTCCGCCCTGACCGTGCAAGACAGATTACAAGAACATTTGCAGACCCCGATTTTGACGGATTTGAGCGTAAAAAGGGATACTTTAAAAATACATTCGTTTGTATGGCGCAGTATGATGCACTTATGCCTAATGTATCGGTTGCATATCCGCCCGAAGAGCTTACAATGACATTCGGTGAATATGTAAGTAAAAAGGGCTTAACACAGCTTAGAATTGCTGAAACACAGAAGTATGCGCACGTTACATTCTTCTTTAACGGCGGCGAAGAAACTCAGTTTGATGGTGAAGAGAGAATTTTAATTCAGTCTCCTGATGTTCCGACATTTGACTTAAAGCCCGAAATGAGCGCATATGAAGTTACAGATGCAGTAGAAAAGGCAATAGACGAAGATAAGTTCGACGTAATTATTTTAAACTATGCAAACTGCGATATGGTAGGCCACACAGGTATTTTTGATGCGGCAGTTAAGGCGGTTGAAGCGGTTGACGAGTGTGTAGGAAGAGTTGTAGATAAGATTTTAGAGCATGGCGGTAAGGTCTTGATTACTGCAGACCACGGTAATGCTGATTGCTTGGAAAATGCGGATGGCGATGTATTTACAGCGCACACAACAAACCCCGTTCCCTTAATCGTAATCGGTGAAGGGGATATTGAGCTATCACACGGAAGACTTGGCGACTTAACACCCACAATGCTTGATATGATGGGACTTGATAAGCCGGAAGAGATGACAGGTGTAAGCCTTATAAAAAGATAAAATTTACAGTATGAAAGGGCGGAAATCTTAAAGGATTTTCCGCTCTTTTTTTGTTACAAAAAAGTGCACAAAAAAAGGCTCAAAATTTCTCCTAAAATGCGCTTAAAATATGCGAAAAAGCTTGAAAAATACTTAAGAAAATGGTATAATAGAATAAATAGATTTATGGAGAAAATTATGCGAAATAAAATATGGTTATATAAAAATCGAGGGACCGATTTTAGTGAGCTTTCTGCCTTTTCCGAAAAGTTCGGAGTGCCGCCCGTAATATCAACGGTACTCTTTAACAGAGGCATAAAAGACGGAGAGGCGGCAAGGGTTTTTATAAATAAACCGCTCTCTGCGGTAAATAATCCTATGGACCTGCCCGATTGCTCCAAAGCGGCTGAGAGAATTAAAAATGCAATTTTAAATAAAGAAAAAATCGTTGTCTATGGTGACTATGATGTTGACGGAATTACATCAACCGTTCTTTTGTATAGCTACTTAAAGAAAAAGGGAGCGGAAGTTGAATATTATATCCCTGACCGCGTGAACGAAGGGTACGGCATCAACATTATGGCGATAAACAAAATCGCAAGAGGCGGAGCGAAGCTTATGATAACAGTTGACTGCGGAATTACGGCTGTCGGCGAAGTTGAGTTTGCAAGAACTCAGAACTTGGATGTTATCATAACCGACCACCATACCTGTAAAGACGAGCTCCCGCGTGCAGTTGCGGTTGTAAATCCCAAAAGGGCGGACAGT
The DNA here is from genome assembly GCA_045590035.1 of Clostridia bacterium. Lineage (GTDB taxonomy): Bacteria > Bacillota > Clostridia > UBA1381 > UBA1381 > HGM11525. The sequence continues at coordinate 62 of JAZNQG010000207.1, read as the reverse complement.
AACTATCCTTTTGATGCTTTAGCAGGTGTCGGTGTTGTATTTAAGCTTGTTTTAGCACTTGC
>JAZNQG010000206.1:0-1539 GCA_045590035.1 Clostridia bacterium | reverse complement strand
TATCATTGGTGAAATATCCTGAACAGTAAAGTAACCCATTTTATATTCTGCCGAAGACGAAAGGTCTGTTTTTGATACATATAAAGCTTTTTTGGAATACTGACAGTCTTCCGCCCTTAAAAGCTTTTTTAAGGTTTCGGGCGTTGTCTTTAAAAGATTTGTTCTAATAGTCATTTTAGGTTCATTATTTAAAGATGCCATAATGTTTTCGGCTCTATTTCCGTAGTATTTATAGAGCATATCGGCATTTTCCTTTAAAAATGATTCCTTTATATATGCGTCTTTCGGCTCATCTAACGGCTTAGTAATTACCGACCTTAAAATACCGTTTACAAAGCCTGATGCGGCTTTGTGTCCGTATCTTTTAGATAACTTTACACTCTCATTTACAGCCGCAGAATCGGGGACTTTATCCATAAACTTAATCTGATAAACTCCAATCCTTAAAATCAGCAAAATGTACTTTGAAATCTTTTTAAGCTTGATACTCGAATACTTTGAGATTATATAGTCTAAATACATCTTTTTTGACAAAACACCATAGACAATTGCCGTAACAAATGCCTTGTCTCTTGAATCAAGCTCGGAATTTTTGAGTATATTTTTAAGTGCAATATTTGAATATGCACCCTCATATTCTATTTCATATAGTGCAAGTAGTGCACAGGTTCTTGCGTCTAACATTTAATCTCTCCGTCTGTTAGCTATTACAAATAGTCTTAAAAGCTGAAGCGCAGTTGCCGCTACTGCCGCAACATATGTCATTGCAGCTGCAAAAAGGACCTTTTTAGAGCCTTTAAGCTCGTCTTCATCTAAAATATTACTGCTGTCAAGCACAGATATTGCTCTCCTTGATGCATTAAACTCGACAGGCAATGTTATAAGCTGAAACACCAAAGCTAAAGAAAACAGCACAATTCCTATTGTGGTAAGGTACGGAAGTCCAAAAAGGAGTCCTACAAAGAATAACGGCATAGAAAGATTTGTACCAATATTCACTATGGGCACAATTGAGTTTCTTAACTTAATCGGTGCATAGCCTGTGGCGTGCTGAACTGCATGGCCTGCTTCGTGCGCCGCAACACCTATCGCCGCAACAGATGTATCGGAAAAAGTGGCATCCGAAAGCCTTATCACATTTGATGTCGGGTCATAATGGTCGGTAAGGTTGCCCCCGATATGCTCGACTCTTACAGCAGAAAGTCCGTTCATATCCAAAATTCGCCTTGCCGCCTCTTCGCCGGTAATCCGTCTTGAAGATTTGACTTTTTTATATTTTGAAAATGTCGCATTTACACCAAATGATGCAAACAATGACAGTCCAAACGCTATTAAAACAAGAATATAAGTGGAATCATAATAAAACATAATTTTTCTCCCTCAGGCTAAAATTTCGCCTTTAATAATTTCATTTCCTCTTAAATATTCCGAAACGGTCATAGTTCTTTTGCCGGGGAATCTTACTTCGCTGACTAAAAGTGCACCGTCTCCTGTTTTTATCACAATACCTTCATCCGAAACAGACAGTATTTCTCCAGG
>JAZNQG010000205.1:0-5749 GCA_045590035.1 Clostridia bacterium | reverse complement strand
TAAGAAATTTATACTTTAAAGATTAAGGAGAGACAAAAATGCTTACAGAAAAGAAAATCAAGTTTATCGAGTTTATGATGAGTGCCGATGTTTTAAGATTCGGAAACTTCGTTACAAAGAGCGGGAGAAACACACCCTACTTTGTAAACACAGGCAACTACAAAACAGGCGAGCAGATTGCAACACTCGGAAAATTCTATGCGGCGCTTATCAATGAAAAGATTGGCGAAAACTTTGACGCTATGTTCGGCCCTGCATATAAGGGTATCCCCTTAGTTACTGCAGCAGCAGGCGCTCAGTTTACAGAATACGGCGTAAATAAGCCTTATTTCTTTAATCGTAAAGAAGAAAAGGACCACGGCGAAGGAGGAAGCTTAGTAGGCTATAAGCCCAATGACGGCGACAGAATTATTATCATCGAAGATGTTATCACCGCAGGTACAGCCATCCGTGAAACAATGCCCGTATTATTAGGTGCAGCAGACGTTAAGGTTACCGATATGTTTATCTCGGTAAACCGCTCGGAAGTTGGCCAAACCCCGGGCAAAACCGCAATTACAGAAGTAACCGAAGAATTTGGTATCAATGTTCACTCCATCATCGATGTCCGTGATATTCACGAATACCTAAAGACCAAAGAAGAGTACAAAGACTTAGTTAAGTTAATGGAAAACTATATGTCCCAATACTGCGTATTCTAAGACTTGTTCTTTTGGCGTAAAACCCTCAAAACAAGCCACTTGGCGTACCTGTAGCTACTCGCTGCGGCTCAGACACGCCTCGGCTCTGACAGTCCACTGGACTGTCATTCACTACCTCGTCGCCGCTACGCTACGCCGTCGGGCAGGGGTAAACCCTTGTTTTAAGAGTTTTCCATCCAAAATAACTTCGCCTTACAGGACTGATTATTTTGGCGCAGACCAAACAAAAAAAGAACCTACTTTTGTGGGTTCTTTTCTTGTTTTACAAGCGAAACGGACCCTTGAAGTACAATTCGTACGACGGCGGGCAAGGTAAACTGCGGATGACCGCATTTTACTCCGTTTCGCTCGTTCTGCATCCAAAATTCTTCAGTCCGAACAATTGACAGACAAAATAACTTCGTCTTTTAAAGGACTGATTATTTCGGCGCAGACCAAACAAAAAAGGAGAATCTACTTTTGCGGGTTCTCCTTAAATTTTTATCTTTTTATAATATTCCAATGACTTGAAATTCTGTTCTAAGTGATTTAAAATATATTTTTCCGAAAGAGACGACAGTAAATCAAAGACATCGCCTTTGGTTTCAAAGGAAAATATCTTTTTATCATCGGCGGTAAAAATATACTTTAGCGCTTCATACTGTGCCTTTGTAAGAAATACACTTTTCGGGCGTCTGCACTTTTCACAGACTATTCCGCCCGATTCGGTATCAAAATAAATTTCGCCGTATGTATCCTGTCCGCAGGACACACAATTTTCCAGATTCGGCATATATCCGCCTTCTTTTGCCAGACGGAACTCATAGACCGTTTTTGCAACATCCAAATCAACTTCGCCGTAGCAGATGGCATAAATGGTGTTAAGTAAAAGCCTTAATACGCCCATATCCTTATTTTCAGGTCCAACCGCCGAATAGGCAAGGTCGGCTAAATAGACCGACAAAGAAAGTTTTACTATATCTTCTGAAAGCGGAAAAAAGCCTTCCTTTGTCTTTATTTCATCGGCTCTCCATTTGCCTTTTGAATTGGTAAGAAGAAATTCCGACCAGGTAAAAATACGGCTCGATGCTCCAAGTCCCTTTTTTTTGGAGTGAGCACCGTAGACTGTAGCCTGAATGACGCCTAAATCTTCGGTAAATATCGAAAGTATGCGGGCTGTTTCACCATAGTCGGAAGCTCTGATTATCAGGCCCCTTGTCTTTATACTCTCCATTTTCTTCTCTCCTGTTATCGCCAAGTAAGGATTTATATTTTAAGTATGCGTCTATATCGCCTGTTTTTGAAAAAAGCTCCCAGCTGTCAAATAATTCGTTCATAAAAGTCAACTCCCTTTTTTATTTAGGGTTCGACTTATTTCGATTTATTATTCTTCGTTTCCCGTAAATCCAAAGTTTTTTAACAGGTAATTATTGTTACGCCAGTCTTTTTTTACCCTTACCCAAAGCTCTAAATATACCTTTTTATCGAGCATTTTTTCGATATCGCCTCTCGCTAAGGCGCCGATTTTTTTAAGCATCTCTCCGCCTTTTCCGATAACGATACCCTTATGCGAATCCTTTTCTATATAGATAACCGCACTAATGTTGGTAATATCCTTTTTTTCCTGCATTTTCTCGATTTCGATTGCGATGCCGTGCGGAATTTCTTTATCCAAAAGCCAGAGCATTTTTTCCCTTATAATTTCCGCCGCAATCTGCTTTTCGGGCTGGTCGGTTACCATATCTTCGTAGTAATACATAGGCCCTTCTTCCAAAAGTGCCTTGATTTCTTTAATTAAAAGCTTTACTCCGTCGCCCGATTTTGCCGAAATGGGAACTACTGCATCAAATTCATTTAAAGCGGCACATTCCGTAATAAAGGGAAGAAGCTTATCCTTTTTTATCATATCCACTTTGTTTATAACAAGGATACTTCTCTCTCCCGAATTTTTAATCGACTTTGCAAGCTCTCTTTCGGTTTCTCTTAAAGGTCTTGTAGCGTCTACAACCATAATTAAAAGGTCATTATCCAAAAGTGTTTCCTTTGCAGATTTAACCATCATTTCGCCAAGCTTATTTTGAGGTTTATGTATTCCTGGTGTATCGGTAAATACAATCTGGCACTCGTCGTCATTATAGATTGCGAGAATTTTGTTTCTTGTTGTCTGGGGTTTGTCGGAAATTATTGCAATCTTCTGCCCTACAAGCTTATTTAAAAGGGTTGATTTTCCCACATTCGGCATACCGACAATCGCCGCAAAGCCTGATTTGAATATTTTATCCATATTTTTTTATCCCCTTTAATCTCTTGTGATATTTAAAAGATTTAAAATCTCATCCTGCTTTTTAAACATTACCTTTTCTTCCTCAATGCTGTTTATATGGTCATAACCCAAAAGATGAAGCATTGAATGAACGGTCAAAAATGCAACTTCACGGATAAATGAATGTCCGTATTCTTCTGCCTGCTCTCTTGCTTTCTCGGCTGAAATTACGATATCGCCAAGCAAAACAAAATCTTCGTCAAAATCAAAGTCGGAATTTATAATATCCCCGTTTTCATCAAACTCAAGCATCGGGAAAGAGAGAACATCGGTTGCTTTATCTATGTTACGTTCTTGTCTGTTTATTTCCCTTATTTCTTCGTTATCCACAAAGGTAACGCTGACTTCTGCATCAAAATCGCAATTTTCGTATTCCAAAGTCTTTTCGATGCATTTTAAAACGGTAGACTTAATTTCTTCTGTAATTTCTTCTTTCTCTTGTGCGTTTTCCATCAGAAACTGTATCATTTTTCTTCCTTTTCTCCTGTTCGGTATCGTATTTTTCGTATGCTTTTATAATTCTCTGTACCAAAGGATGTCTTACAACGTCCTTTTCGGTAAGGATAGTAAAGTTAATGTCTTCGACATTTTTTAAGACCTTCATCGCTTCTTTAAGTCCCGATTTTTTAATTCCCGGAAGGTCAATCTGTGTAATGTCGCCCGTTACAACCGCCTTTGAGCCGAATCCGATTCGGGTTAAAAACATTTTCATCTGCTCGGGCGTTGTGTTCTGCGCTTCGTCTAAGATGATAAAAGCGTTGTCAAGCGTTCTTCCGCGCATATAGGCTAGGGGAGCAACTTCTATCATACCCTTTTCCTGATACTTTAAAAATAACTCGGCTCCAAGCATTTCATACATTCCGTCATATAAAGGTCTTAGATAGGGGTCAACCTTATTCTGCAAATCTCCCGGCAAGAACCCTAACTTTTCGCCCGCTTCAACGGCGGGACGTGTTAAGATAATACGGCTTACTTCTTTGTTTCTTAAAGATGTTACCGCCCTTGCAACTGCAAGGTAAGTTTTACCTGTACCTGCAGGTCCGATACCGAATACAACGGTATTTTCCTTTATGGCTTCAACATATTTTTTCTGACCTAAAGTCTTGGTTTTTATGGGATTTCCCCTTTGATTTACCGCAACACAGTCGTCGCCTAAAAGCTTTAGGTCAAAACCGCCGTTTTCCTGGACCATTGTAGTGGCGTAGAGAATTTTTTGCTCATCAATCTTTTCTCCGCGCTCTAAAATCCCGATTAACACGCCTAAAACTTCGTCGGCTTTGTCAACCGCTTCTTCGTCACCTGTGATTTTAATTACATTATCTCTGCCTGTTAATTTAATGTTTAAAGCCTTTTCCAAAAGCTTTACATTTGAGTCAAAGCTTCCGAAAAGCGACTGCAAATCACAGCTTTCTGGTATTTCAATCTGCCTTGTCATTTTAAAGTTTCCTCCGTTTGCCATTCGTAAATTGGAGATTCTTCTCCTATATTTTCAATAAAATTCATTGTAAGCGTTACCTTTATTTTGTCGGATGTAATGTGCTGATATGTAACATTTTCAAAGATTTTTTTGGGGTTTTTTGATGTATGCGACAGTGTTTTTTTATACATATATTCCGTCGCTTCAAATACTGCGGTATCTATTGGAATTTGTTTAACTTCACTCTCTGTTTCAATGTACCGATATGTGCAGATTCCAAAAGGGGTTAGCTTTTCTTCTGTTCTGTAGCTTTCAAAATCTATGGCGTGAATTCTTTTTAATGGAATTTCTAAAGAAAAAAGCCTTAGAGTTCTCATTGTGTAAGAGTTTCCCGTGTCGCTTAGATATGTTTTATATAAAGGCACTATAATGCTCTCGGTATATGAAGTTTCGGCTAAAACCTCGCCCTTTGCCGATACAAGCCTAAAGCTTTCGTCGGGGGATTCAATGACTCCCGAAATCACGATATCTCCTTTTTCAACCCTGTCGCCCTTTTTATAAAGTGCTTTGCCGTTTTTGGGACTTACAGAATGGATAATCCCGTCCTTTGATGCAATTATGTTTCTTTCAATATTATCTGCAATTTCGGGTGCGGGTATTTTTTCTGACAACTCAACTCTTGCTAATATGCCGTCAATATAAACCCAAGCCCATGAAACCGAATCTGTTCCGTAAATTATTGAGTCCCGAAGGGAATTGCCTGATGGAAGAGCAGATTTTTTTGCACCGATTTTTACACCGTTCTGGGATAGAATTTCCAAAATCTCTGCCTTTAAGATTTCGTTTTCGGTATGTACTTCGATTTTCCAGATGTAGCCCGATGCTATAAGGAAAAACAGAGAAACCAACAGCGCACCCAGGATAAAAAACCAGCCGTAGCCTGAAAAATATTTTTTAAAAAAACCGACTTCGTCTGAAACTATAAACTCGATTCCGTCAGAAAGTGCGATTTCTTTGAGCTTTTTTAAATCCTTCTTTTTTAAATGTGCACGGGAGTCGGTTACATTCCATAAAAATATCCCGTTTTCCCTTGCAATATTTAAAAGCTGATTGCCTTTCCGACCCATTATGTCTATTATAACATAACCTTCTAAAAAATAAAAGAATTTTTCAATAAACATTTATATTTTTCCTTTCTAAAAGGCAAGAGACTTGATGTTGCCTCGAATTTCTATGTGCCCGTCTTCAAAGTTAGCAACCGTCATCCCTTCGCCTTCTATAAAAATAACACTTTCCTTTGCTACGAGCGATATACCTATATCGGTTTTT
>JAZNQG010000204.1:0-10159 GCA_045590035.1 Clostridia bacterium | reverse complement strand
GAATGCTGAGTCGAAATTACGATTGTGTCAATTGCCACAGGTTTTCCGTCTTCATATAAAACAGTTACCTGAGTTTTGCCGTCAGGACGAAGATATGTAAGCGTTCCGTCCTTTCTTACGTCTGTAAGTCTTTTTGCTAATTTATGCGCAAGTGAAATGGGGAGCGGCATAAGCTCAGGTGTTTCATCACAAGCGTAGCCGAACATCATACCCTGGTCGCCTGCACCTTCTCTGTCAACACCCATACTGATGTCGGGTGACTGCTCGTCGATTGAGGTTAAAACTGCACAGGTAGTTCCGTCAAAGCCGTATTTTGCTCTGTCATAGCCGATTTCCAAAACTGTGTCTCTTACGATTTTCGGGATATCGGCATAGCCGTTTGTTGTGATTTCACCCATAACCATAACCATACCTGTTGTACAGGTGGTTTCACATGCTACTCGGGACTTTGGGTCCTGTTTTAAAAGTTCGTCTAAAACTGCGTCGGAAATCATATCACAGATTTTGTCGGGATGACCTTCTGTTACCGATTCCGATGTAAATAACATTTTGCTCATTATGTATCTTCCTTCCTGATTATATGCGTGTGAATTTATTATTGCCCTTTAAAGCGTTCTCCATACTCCGACTACTTTCCCCAAAATCTCAACATTATCGGAGATAATCGGTTCCATAGAGTCATTTTCGGGCTTTAAGACAAAGTGCCCGTCCTTTTTATAAAATCTTTTAACCGTTGCGTTGTCACGGTCAATTAAGGCCGCAACAATGTCGCCTTGCTCTGCTGTGGGTTGTTTTCTTACTATTATTAAGTCGCCGTCAAAAATTCCTGCATTGATCATTGATTCGCCCGAAACCTTTAACCCAAAAAGCTCTTCGCCTTTTTTGATGGAATCGGGAACAGAAAATGTGCCTTCGATATTTTCGACTGCAGTTATAGGTACTCCTGCTGTAATCTTTCCCAGTACGGGAATTTCTGAAAAGCTTTCCTGACAGTTTTCGTCTACTACCTTTATGGAACGGTTTTTTGCCCCTTCCTTTATAATAAGACCGTGTTCTTCAAGTTTTTTGAGCCTTGCGTGCACGGTTGCAGGGGACGAAAGTCCGATTTCTATACATATTTCTCTTACTGTAGGCGGAAAACCGCGTGCTTTTAACTGGTGCTTTATAAATTCAAGAATACGGTAATCTTTTTCGCCGAGTCTTGCCATTTTCACCATTCCTTTCAAGCAGTAAACATTATACCACTAAATATAAACAAAGTCAAACGCTTAGTTTCTTGAAATCTGCTCCAAGTCGCCGTATTCATATCCTGGTGTGCTGGGAGCTTTTTTTATTGTATCCTTTTTGTTTTCCGATTCCTTCTGGGCTTCGGGTACAGTGAATATACCATTTTCAAACCACGAAGTAAGGATTTTATCCATATAGGGTAAAGATAATTTGCCTGTCGCTAAAATTGTCTTTTCATATGCAAAGACAATCATCTCACGGCTCATCTTAAATGAAGAGAGCCACTTATTAAAATATTCTTCTTCGGGAGCGGTGAGATTTCTCCCCTGAATGCCGATTTTTCTTAAAATAAAGTTTATGTCTTCGGTTTTTCTTTCCGAGTCTCTTAGATATAGGCTTATTGCCTCGGGAGTAACTAATCCCTTATCGCACCAGGAAAGTGCCACCTTTTCGGCATAGGATATACGGGGCTTGCCCTTTGATACGCAGTATTCCAAAAGCATCAAAACCGCCTCGGGTGAAAGGCCCAAGCCGTCATAGAACCAGAAAAGTGTGTCCATTTCGGGAGCGGTTAAGGGTTTTTCCAAAAGGTCTTCTGCCACCTGCATCATATCCTTTAAGGAAGGACTTTCGATAACAGCCTGACTTACATATCCTGCCTGATAGTCACTCTTTTTAACTTCTACGGGTTCTTCTTTTGTGTATGTAGGTTTTATATCAGAAGAAAAAGCGCCCTTTTCTTCCCAGTATTTGTATGCGTTTAAAACATCGCTTTCCAAAAGCGAGAGCTTGTCTGCTATTACCTTAAAATCCACATCCTGACCCGAGAGGGCAAGTAAATAAAGGTAGACCTTTATATATGTAGGATTTGCGTCGGGGATATTTTCTAAAATGAAAGATTTATCGATTGAAACTAAATCAAAATTCGATTTTATAAACGGCATCTTAAAATTCTCCTTTGTTCTACAAAAATATTGCTAATTTTTGAAAAAAAATCCAATATGCCCGTTGACATATTGAAAAATGTATGTTAATATAGATTATTGTACTATGGTAATAAAATGGGTGTATTATCCGCTATCCTTAGTAACAGGAGCAATTATATCATATATAATTGTAAAAATCAAGTGGGGATAGAAAAATAATTATCTGTTTTAAAATCCAAAATTTCAGACGAGGTGATAAAAGAATGGTGCATCAGGTTCAAATGGGCAAAAACACCAGGCTCAGTTATTCTAAAATTAACGAAGTTTTAGAAATGCCGAATCTAATCGAGGTGCAGAAGGACTCTTACAAATGGTTCTTGGAAGAAGGTTTAAAGGAAGTATTCAGAGACATTTCTCCGATTACAGACCACTCTGGACATTTGGTTTTGGAGTTTTTTGACTACAGATTGGATTACAATTCAAAATATTCTGTTGAGGAATGTAAGGAAAGAGATGCAAAATATGCAGCTCCCTTAAGAGTAAGCGTAAGACTTATCAATACCGAAACAGGCGAAATCAAGGAACAGGAGATTTTCTTAGGCGACTTCCCGCTTATGACAGAACAGGGTACCTTTGTAATTAACGGTGCCGAGAGAGTTATTGTCAGCCAGCTTGTCCGTTCACCGGGAATCTACTATGAATTCCAGAGAGACAAGACAGGAAAACCCTTATATAATTCAACTGTTATTCCTTACCGTGGAGCATGGCTTGAGTATGAAACAGACTCAAACGATGTTTTTTCGGTGCGCATTGACAGAACAAGAAAGATTCCTGTTACCATTCTTATCCGTGCAATGGGCGTTGAGACCAATGCACAAATCACCGAGCTTTTCGGAGAGGACCCCAGACTCACTGCAACCTTTGAAAAGGATACATGTGACAACCGCTCCGACGCACTTTTGGAGATATATAAAAGATTAAGACCGGGCGAGCCTTTGAACGTTGAAAACGCAGAGTCATTGATTACAAATATGTTCTTTGACCCGAAAAGATACGATCTTGCCCGTGTGGGAAGATATAAGTTTGATAAAAAGCTTTCGCTCACAAAGAGAATCGTAGGCAAAGTTGCAGCTGACGATGTTATTGACCCGATTACAGGCGAAATTTTAGCAACTGCAGGTGAAGAGCTCACCTATGACACAGTTTTAAAGATGGAGAATGTTGGTGTTAATTCTCTTGACGTAATTGTGGAAGAACAGAGAGTAAGAATTCTTTCAAATGATATGGTTCTTATTTCTGAATATGTAGATATCGATGTATCAGACCTTAAGCTTACAAAGGTAAGAAGAAAGGTTTTAGAAGACATCTTAAACAATTTAGAAGACGGCGAAGATTTATATGAAGCTATCAGCATGCGCCGTGACGAGCTTTCTCCCAAGCACATCACAGTTGATGATATGATGGCATCTATTAACTATGTAATGAATCTTGCAAACGGAATCGGTTCACTTGACGACATCGACCACTTAGGAAACAGAAGATTAAGAAGTGTCGGCGAGCTTTTACAGAACCAGTTCAGAATCGGTCTTGCAAGAATGGAAAGAGTAGTAAGAGAGAGAATGACAATTCAGGACCTTGAAATTATTACTCCGCAGACTCTAATCAATATCCGTCCGATTATCGCAACAATCAACGAGTTCTTTGGCTCATCACAGCTTTCACAGTTTATGGACCAGCCGAACCCGCTTGCAGAATTAAGACATAAAAGACGTATCTCAGCTTTGGGCCCCGGCGGTCTTTCAAGAGAAAGAGCGGGCTTTGAAGTCCGAGACGTTCACTATTCACACTACGGCAGAATGTGTCCTATCGAGACTCCTGAAGGTCCGAACATCGGTCTTATTACTTCACTTGCTACCTTTGCAAGAGTGAATGAATACGGCTTTATTGAAGCGCCTTACAGAAAGGTTGATAAGGAAAAGGGAGTTGTAACAGACGAAATCGTTTATATGACTGCCGATACAGAAGACGATTATATTATCGCACAGGCAAACGAGCCGTTAGACAGCGAAGGACGTTTCTTAGACAAGCAGGTTGCAGCAAGATACAGAGATGAAATCTTGGAAGTTGACGGAAGCCGTATCGACTATATGGACGTATCTCCCAGACAGCTTGTATCAGTTGTTACAGCTTGTATCCCGTTCTTGGAAAACGACGACGCTAACCGTGCACTCATGGGCTCTAACATGCAGTGTCAGGCAGTACCCCTTCTTACAACCGATTCACCGATTGTAGGTACAGGTATGGAATATAAAGTCGCAAGAGACTCGGGCTCTGCCGTTCTTTCAAAAGAAGCAGGTATAGTTGAAAAGGTTTCTGCTGACGAAATTATCATAAAGGGTGACCAAACAGGTGCTCGTCACGTACAGAAGCTTATAAAGTTTGCACGTTCTAACCAGTCAACATGTATCAACCAGAGACCTATCGTTAAGGTTGGCGAGCATGTTGAAAAGGGCGACATCATTGCAGACGGTCCTGCTATGTCAAAGGGTGAGCTTGCACTCGGTAAAAATATTTTAATCGGCTTTATGACTTGGGAAGGTTACAACTACGAAGACGCTGTCTTAATCAGTGAAGAGTTAGTTATGAATGATACCTTCACATCAATTCATATTGAAGAATACGAATGTGAATCACGTGACACCAAGCTTGGTGCAGAAGAAATTACAAGAGACATTCCGAATGTATCTGAAGATGCGCTTAAGGACTTAAACGACAAGGGTATCATCAGAATCGGTGCTGAAGTGCGTGCAGGGGATATCCTTGTTGGTAAGGTTACACCTAAGGGTGAAACAGAGCTTACTGCAGAAGAAAGACTTCTCCGTGCAATCTTCGGCGAAAAGGCAAGAGAAGTAAGAGATACTTCACTTAGAGTTCCGCATGGTGAAAACGGCATTATCGTTGATGTAAAGACCTTTACAAGAGAAAACGGCGACGAAATGTCACCAGGTGTAAATGAAGTTGTAAGATGCTATATCGCACAGAAGAGAAAGATCTCTGTCGGCGATAAGATGGCGGGCCGTCACGGAAACAAGGGTGTCGTATCCCGTGTACTTCCCAGAGAAGATATGCCGTTCTTAGAAGACGGTACACCGCTTCAGATTGTTCTAAACCCCTTGGGCGTACCTTCACGTATGAACATCGGTCAGGTTTTAGAAATGCACTTAGGCTATGCTTACAGAACACTTTCACTAAAATCAAGACGTGAGCTTGAGGCTATGACAGTTGAAGAAGCATACAAAAAGACAATCTTAGAAGCTAAGGATAACTTAGGAAACGACGAATTCTTAAAGATTGCAACACCTGTATTTGACGGTGCAAGAGATGAAGACTTGTCTATGGCATTTGAGCTTGCAGGTCTTGATAAGACATTTAAGTCAACAGTTTATGACGGCAGAACAGGTGAAAAGTTTGATAATCCTGTTACAGTCGGCGTAATGTATTACTTAAAGCTCGACCACTTGGTAGACGATAAGATTCACGCACGTTCAACAGGTCCATACTCACTTGTTACACAACAGCCGCTCGGTGGTAAAGCACAGTTCGGTGGTCAGCGTTTTGGTGAAATGGAAGTTTGGGCACTTGAAGCTTACGGCGCTGCATACACATTGCAGGAAATCTTGACAGTTAAGTCTGACGATATTGTCGGCCGTGTTAAGACTTACGAGGCAATTGTTAAGGGCGAAAATATCCCGCGTTCAGGTATCCCCGAGTCATTCAGGGTACTTGTTAAGGAATTGCAGTCACTCGCTCTTGATATCCGTATTCTTAATAAGGATAATGAAGAAATTGACCTTGATGCTTACCTTGACGATGACGATGATCAGCCTGGACAGGAGCTAATCGACACTATGCAGGCAGATGCAGTGTTTACCGACGACGGTGATATGTCAATAGAAGAAATAGACGACGATGATGACGATTACGGCTTTGGTGATGACCTTTACGATGATGAACCGGAAGAGGATACATCAAGAAGTAATATTCTCACAGCGGATGATTTTTAATAGGAGGCGAATGTAAATGTTAGAATTTAATAGCTTTGATGCAATAAAAATCGGTTTGGCTTCGCCCGAAACAATCCGCAGCTGGTCGCACGGAGAGGTTAAAAAGCCTGAAACAATCAACTATCGTACACTAAAACCCGAAAGGGACGGACTTTTCTGCGAACGCATTTTCGGACCTACAAAGGACTGGGAATGTCATTGCGGAAAGTATAAGAAAATAAGATATAAGGGCGTAGTCTGTGACAGATGTGGCGTTGAAGTTACAAAGTCAAAGGTACGTCGTGAGAGAATGGGACACGTTGAACTTGCAACCGCCGTATCTCATATCTGGTATTTTAAGGGAGTTCCTTCATCAATGGGACTTATCCTTGATATTTCACCCAGACAGCTTGAAAAGGTACTCTATTTTGCTGCATATGTCGTAACAGACCGTGGTAATACAGAGCTTATGGAAAACCAGATTCTTTCAGAAAGTGAATACCGTGAAGCTTATGAAAAGTACGGTGATAAGTTCAAAGCATCTATGGGTGCAGAAGCTATCAAGGAGCTTTTAGAAAGAATTGACTTAGACAAGCTTTCAGAAGAATTAAAAGCAGAACTTGAAGGCGCACAGGGACAGAAAAAGGGCAAAATCATCAAAAGACTCGAAATTGTTGAGGCATTCCGCCTTTCCAATAACCGTCCTGAATGGATGATTCTCTCAGTCATCCCTGTAATTCCGCCCGAACTTCGTCCGATGGTACAGCTTGACGGCGGAAGATTCGCAACAAGCGACCTAAATGACCTTTACAGACGTGTTATCAACAGAAATAACCGTTTAAGAAGACTTTTAGAGCTTGGTGCGCCTGAAATTATTATAAGAAACGAAAAGAGAATGCTCCAGGAAGCTGTTGACGCACTTATCAATAACGGCAGACGTGGCAGAACAGTTACAGGCCCCGGAAACCGTGCACTTAAGTCACTTTCTGACTTGCTTAAGGGTAAGCAGGGACGTTTCCGTCAGAACTTGCTTGGAAAACGTGTTGACTACTCAGGCCGTTCGGTTATCGTAGTTGGCCCTGAAATGAAGATTTATCAGTGTGGTCTTCCTAAGGAAATGGCAATCGAACTCTTTAAGCCGTTTGTTATGAAGGAACTCGTTTCAAGAGGCCTTGCACATAACATCAAGAGCGCAAAGAGAATGGTTGAAAGAGTAAAACCTGAAGTATGGGACGTATTGGAAGATGTTATCAAGGAACATCCCGTACTTTTAAACCGTGCTCCTACACTTCACCGTCTTGGTATTCAGGCATTCGAGCCGAAGCTTGTTGACGGTAGAGCTCTCAAACTCCATCCGTTAGTATGTACAGCGTATAACGCCGACTTCGACGGTGACCAGATGGCTATTCACGTGCCCCTTTCACCCGAGGCTCAGGCAGAAGCAAGATTCTTGATGCTTTCAGCTAACAACCTTTTAAAGCCGCAGGACGGACATCCTGTTGCAGTTCCGACTCAGGATATGATTTTGGGTAGTTACTACCTTACACTTGAAAAGGATGACGAAATCGGCGGTAAGGATTATGCCCAAAGAGACCAATCAGTTGAATGGAGACCGCTTTGCTATTCAAGCTTTGATGAAGCAATTTTGGCTTACGAAAATAAGTGCGTAGGTCTTCACACACCGATTAAGGTTTTACAGGAAGCAGATGTTAAGGGCGTGCATCACAAAAAGCTTATCGATGCAACTGTCGGAAGAATTATCTTTAACAGAAATATCCCGCAGGATTTAGGCTATGTTGACCGTACAAATCCTGATACAATGTTTGACCTTGAAATCAATGAGCTTGTAGGCAAAAAGCAGCTCGGTAAAATTATCGACCGCTGCATAAGAGTACACGATACTACAAAGACAGCCGAAGTTCTTGACTTAATCAAGGAAACAGGTTACAAATATTCAACAAGAGGCGCAATCACAGTATCTGTTTCGGATATTGAGGTTCCCGAGCAGAAGAAGGAAATTTTGGCGGCTGCTGAAGAAGAAGTTGCTAAGATTACAAAGCTTTATAGACGTGGTATCCTTACAGATCAGGAAAGATACGAGCAGGTTATCAAGGTCTGGGCAAAGGCTTCAGGCGATGTAACAGATGCGATGATGAGCCATTTGGGTAAATACAATCCTATCTTTATGATGGCAGACTCTGGTGCCCGTGGTAGCGTTAACCAGATAAGACAGCTTGCAGCAATGCGTGGTCTTATGGCCGATACTCAGGGTAGAACAGTCGAAATTCCTATCCGTGCTAACTTCCGTGAAGGTCTTAATGTACTTGAGTACTTTATTTCATCTCACGGTGCGAGAAAGGGTCTTACCGATACAGCTTTAAGAACTGCCGACTCAGGTTACCTTACACGTCGTCTTGTAGACGTTTCTCAGGACGTAATTGTACGTGAAAAGGACTGTGGCACAACAGTTGGTGAATGGGTTTCTGAAATCAAGGACGGAAATGAGACAATCGAGCCTTTGAAGGACAGAATCCTAGGCAGAATCACAATGGCAGATGTTACCGACGAAGAAGGTAATGTAATCGTTCCCGCTGATAAGCTTATGGACGACAATGATGTTGATAAGATTTTAAAGGCTGGAATCAAGAAGGTTTATATAAGAAGCGTTCTTACATGTAAGTCAAAGGTTGGCGTTTGTGCTAAGTGTTACGGACGAAACCTTGCAACAGGTAAATTGGTAAATGTTGGCGAAGCAGTTGGTATTATCGCGGCTCAGTCAATCGGTGAACCTGGTACACAGCTTACAATGAGAACCTTCCACGCCGGCGGTGTTGCGTCAGGCAGCGATATCACACAGGGTCTTCCGCGTATCGAAGAACTTTTCGAGGCAAGAAAGCCTAAGGGTCTTGCAATCATTTCTGAAATCGGCGGTAAGGTGTCAGTTTCTGAAACAACAAGACGCCGTGAAATCACCGTTTCAAATGATGAAACAGGCGAAGCTAAGACCTATGTAATTCCTTACGGCTCAACAATTAAGGTTCAGGACGGCGACGTAATTGAACTCGGTGATGAACTCACAGTCGGTTCAGTTAACCCCAATGATATTCTTCATATCAAGGGACCGCACGCAGTTCAGGTTTATATTACCCGTGAAGTTCAGAGAACCTATCGTATGCAGGGTGTTGACATCAACGACAAGCACGTTGAAGTTATCACTCGCCAGATGTTAAGAAAAGTCCGTGTTGAAGATGCGGGAGATACAAATCTTCTTATCGGCTCACTTGTTGATAAGTTCGAGCTTGAAGAAGCTAACGAAGCACTTTCGGAAGGTCAGACACCTGCAACTGCTTCACCTATGCTCCTTGGTATTACAAAGGCATCTTTGGCAACAGAGTCCTTTATGTCAGCGGCTTCCTTCCAGGAAACAACAAAGGTACTAACCGATGCTGCTATCAAGGGTAAGGTTGACAATCTCTTAGGTCTTAAGGAAAACGTTATCATCGGTAAACTTATCCCTGCAGGAACAGGTATGCGTGAATACAAAGATGTAGGCATCACAGTAGAAGGCATCGAAATAGACGATAGCGAGATAAATTGACGCAAATTGACGTTAAAAATGCCCGGATCGCAAATGAAATTTGCTACGAACAAATCATAGCCACTTGGAGTATCAACATACGCCGTCGGGCAATGTTTGTCCGTTCCGGAACATTTTTCCCGGTCAATTTTAAAGATGTTAAAAACAAAAAAAGAACTGAGATTTTTATCTCGGTTCTTTTTTGATGTTGGAAAGTTTGTATTGAAAAATATACCAATGTGTTGTATAATTACAGTGTATAAGTATTATTAAAAAGGAAGATTAAAACCTATGTTTGAAAATACCAAGAAATTTTGCGACTTTTTGTTAGAGAAAGGTATGCCCGGGGTAGACTTGGCAGTTTATAAAGACGGCGAATGTATTTT
>JAZNQG010000203.1:0-3654 GCA_045590035.1 Clostridia bacterium | reverse complement strand
GCTTTAAGATTTGACACAATAAGCTTATTAACGCTTCCCGATAAAACCATTTCGGCAACTTCGGCTGCATCTTTGCCTGTTACTCTGTATCCGTTTTCAAATCTGTTTTCGATGCCGAGTCTTCCAAGCATTTTTGTTATACTCTTTCCGCCGCCGTGGACAATTACAACATCCGCTCCTGCAGATTTTAACATTGCAATATCGTCAAAGACGCCTTTAAAAAGTCTTTCGTCTTCCATTACGCTTCCGCCGAGTTTTATGACTATCTTCTTATTATATAGTCTTTTTAATGCCGGCAAAAGTTCCTGAAACCCACGGAGCTTTCCTTCGCAGTCTAAGTTGTTTTTAACATCATATTCCTTTAAGAACTTTTTTGTGTATTCAACATCGCTCGGGCACGGAATATAGCTTGTGCCTCTTTTCTGTCTTGTTTCGTTACCCTTACCTGTGATTAAAACAAGGCTTGGAGCCTCTTCGTCCATTATGGCTTTTCTGATAGCTTCGCCACGGTCGGGTTCAATTTCATACGGACAATCTACAAATTCTGCAATTTCCCTGCAGATTTTTTCAACCGGTTCTTCCCCTGCATCTTCTTCGGTTAAGAATACCTTATCCGAGAACTTACCTGAAATTTCGCCTAAGTCCTTTCGTCTGTTCTGCGCTTTATTTCCCGGGCAACCGAATACGGTATAGATTTTTCTGCCGGGGAACTCCTTCATAACAGACTCGAATAAATTTTCAAAACTCATTTTATTATGAGCATAGTCGACTATAACTATAACCTTGCCGTCGGTGTTCTGGTAAACTTCCATTCTGCCGTCCGACCTTGCCTTCATAAGACCTGCCCAGATGTATTTTTGCGGAACATTTAAAGAAATCGACATAGCGATTGCCGCAAGGGCGTTTTGAACATTAAAAAGTCCAGGAATAGTCAAAGTAAATTCACCGTCAAAATACGGAGTTCTTACATTAAATACGGTATCATTTCCTGATTTTCTTATATTGTAGCCGTAAACATCGGCGTCTTCCCTTTCGCTTGAGAATGTGATGACTTTGCCTGCCGACTTTGATGCTTTTAATACATCATCAACTCTCTCTCCGTCTAAACAAACACAAGCCACCTTGGACTGTGCGAAGATTTTAAGCTTTGAATTAAAATAATCTTCAAAATCGGGATGCTCAACCGAGCTAATATGGTCATAGCCGATATTTAAATAACAGCCTACATCAAATGTCACACCCTGGACTCTTCCGTACTTTAATGCCTGGGATGAAACTTCCATTGTCATATACTCCAAGCCCGACTTACCCGCATTATCAAAATGGCGGTGGAGCTCAATAGGTTCGGGAGTTGTAAGATGTGATTCAAAATTCTCGACTCCGTCAAATGTATCAATCGACGAAATAACGCCCGACGGTTTTTTACCTTCGGCTTTCATATATTCGTCGAAAATATATCGCATAAAGTATGTGGTAGTGGATTTTCCCTTTGTTCCTGTAATGCCGACAAGATTTATCTTATCCCACGCATTGTCAAAATAAAGGTTCGCAATCAGAGGAATGGCTTTTCTTACATCGTCAACGATAATGGACGATATAGAAACGCCCATATCCTTATCGGCAATATAGCATACCGCTCCTTTATTTATTGCATCGGACAAATACTCACTCTTAAAGTGTGCACCCTTACAGATAAACAAAGTGCCCTCCTTTATATCCTGTGAGTTATATGAAACATAGGAAATGTCCAAATCTAAATCGGCATTTACCTTCGCTTTAACTCCGTTATTTTTAAGTAGCTCCACATAATCTTTAAGCTTTAAAGTCATTTTAAAATTCCTCTCTTTTTATCAGACAGTTTCTTTTAGTTTAGCGCCGCAGGCGATAATTGTGTTGTCGGTCAGTACTTCTAAAGCATCGGTATAAAAATCGGTAAGCCCCGCACCGTCACGAAATACCGAAAGCTCGGTGCAGGCTAAAATGGCCCCGTCGCAGCCCTTAGCCTTTATAAAATGATGGATTTTCATAAAATCTTCTTCATTTCCCGGGAAACCCTTTTTAATCTGGTCATAGATAATTTTCATAACTATCATCTGGGTTTCTTTGTCGGGAGATACATATTCTACGCCGACTTTCTCCAGTTCTTTTTTATAAATGCCAGTTTCAATCGTTCCGTCGGTTGCTAAAACTGCAACTTTTTTTCTGCCCTTGTTTTTTACAAACTCTGCAGTTTCTCTGATCATATTCATAACAAGCACGCCGTCTGTCTTCAATTCGTCATAGAAATAATGAGATGTGTTACAGGGAATTGCAACGACTCCGCATCCCGAATTCTTTAAAAACTCAAGGTCTTTTTTAAGTAAAGACAACACCTTGTCGGTTTCTCCGCTTTTTATAGCACCTGTTCTGTCGGGCATTGATGCGTGATTTAAAATTACCATATCAAGATGCTCCTGATCGCATTGGGCATCGGTTCTCTCTATTAAGCGTCTGTAAAATAAATCGGTTGCCTCGGGTCCCATCCCGCCAATTATACCAAGCATTTTTCTTTCCATTTTTTGTTTCTCCTTTGGATTTACTTTTTTCCAAGGTATGTTTTGAACTTCTTAAAGTGTCCCAATTGCGATTTTATAAGTCTTAAAACTCTTTCTAAATCAGAGTCTTCCCTAAACCACAAGGGGTTTACATATTTTTTAGCCTTTATAAGTTCTTTCATTTTCTTTTTAAAGCTCGGCGCATACTTAAATGCCACGCCTTTTGGGACAACCATCCAAAGATGTTCGTTCTTTGAAATATCCATCGGGATTTCTCTTTGATACACAAAGTCTTCCACAAAAAGCTTTGCCACATTATGTCCCGAACCTGTTACATAGAAATTAGAGCGACCCTGACGGGTGTTAATTTCAAATGCCTTGTATTTATCGTCTCTCGGGTCATATTTAATATCGAAATTGGAAAATCCTGTGTAGTTTATATCTTCTAAGAGCTTTTTAAACTTCTCGTAAAGCTCGGGGTTATTCTCAGTAATAATAACCGCGTGATTTCCGATTCCGTAGGGGGTATGCTCTTCTAAGAGTACGTGCCCTAAGCACATCATTCTGACTTTAGCGTGTCTGTCCGAATAGCTTGTTAAAACTCTCATATTTGTGTCATCGCCAGGCACAAACTCCTGAATAATCATATGGTCCGTATATCCTGCGTCATATGTCTTTTTTAAAGTTTCCTTAAGCTCTTCGAAGGTGTCAAGCAAAAATACCTTCTTCTGTCCTTCAAACTTCTTTTCATAATACATAACCTGATTGGCAGGCTTTAAGATGTAAGGTGCTGTAAAGCTAAGCTCTAAATTTTCATAATCGTCCTTTGATACGATATGTGTTTTGGGGTAATCGATTCCGTGCTTTTCACAGAGCTCATAAAAACGTTCCTTGTCCATAAGCGAATTTAAAAATTCGTAGTCGGCATAGGGTACAATTACATTTGACGGAAAATTCTCTCTCCCGGTTGCCAAAGCCTTTACATAACTGTCTCCGCAGCCGATTACAAGGATTTTTTTGTCCTGATGCTTCATAGCAAAATCGTTTACAACCTTAGAAATAACTTTAACATCGTCTAATCTTTCGACCTTGTCATAGTCCAAAAGCTTTGAGCGGTAGC
>JAZNQG010000202.1:0-8266 GCA_045590035.1 Clostridia bacterium | reverse complement strand
TCGAAAATCAAATAACAGGCAATTTATAAAGAAAAAAAGACAATATTTTTTAAAAAAGAATATTGTCTTTTTTTATTGAAAGTAGTATAATGAGCGGTAGATATATTAAGGGAGTGAAAAATATGTTTTCATATTCTGAATTTAAACATAACTGGACAAAGTCAGAGTATCCTTACAGAGAGCCGATATCCCAGGAATACCGTATGATAGTGAACGGCAAAGAAGTGCCCGTTTATACCGCAAGAATTTCAAAGATGTCATTTAACACAGTTTGGCCCGGACACCAGAGAGATGCAGGAAGCCAGACAACTTTGGCGTCTTTTGTAAACTTAGTAAGCGACGAAGAACTTGACATTAAGGTTTTACCCAATTTTGAGTACGAGAAAATTATGATAAAGCCGTATTCTAAAAATATAGAACATACAGACAAGGACGGCGAAATTTCCTTTAAGCTTACGGAAAACGGTCAGTATGTATTGATGGCGGATAGCCACATTCATACTCTCTATATCTTTAATTCAAAGCCTATACCTGCACCAAAAAGCCAGGATGTTACATACTACTTTGGACCAGGTGTGCATATGACGGGAAAGATTACCTTAAATGATAACGAGAGCATTTATGTAGACAAGGATGCTTTAGTTTTGGGAAATATCTATGCCGAAAACAAGAAAAATCTGCACATTTTCGGAAACGGAATTTTCTGCGATTCGTGCGAGGGCAGAGTGGACAACAGCTGCTACGAAAACTACACCAACGGAAACATAAAGTTCTATGAGTGTGAAAATATCAGGGTAGAAGGCGTTTTGTTCCGCGATTCTGCTATATGGTGTGTAAACCTTTTCAGATGTGAAAATGTCATTTTGGATGACATAAAGGTATTCGGGCAGTGGAGATATAACACAGACGGAATTGATATCGTAAACAGTAAAAATATAACTTTAAAAAATTCCTTTATCCATTCCTTTGACGATACCATTACCATAAAGGGTATTGACAGATACGCGGAATTTGACAATCAGGATATGGTATTTGAAAACAACATTCTCTGGAATGACTGGGGAAATACTATGGAAATCGGTATTGAAACATTATGCCGTGAGTATAAAAACATAGTATTTAAAAATTCGGACATCATAAGAGCGGGATATGCTGCACTCGATATAAATAACGGCGAATGTGCGGAGGTTTCCGATATTGTATTTGAAAACATCAATATTGAAGTAAACGAATTCGATTCGCCGTGTGTTTATCAGAGTAGTGATGATATGGTGTATGCACCAAAGGAAAAAACACAGATTCCGTATCTTTTTAGAATTGTAAACAATAAATGGCGGACAGAAGAAACATGTGCGCTTTGGGACCTTCCGTTAAAGGCTGTGCCCATTGATATGACAGGCATTAAAGAAGCATCGGTTCGTGATATAACGGTTAAAAACATAAAGGTATATTATGACGAGAGAATTCCCAAAATTGACGGGAAATTCAATATGCCGATTCAGATAAAATCCTTCCGTGAGGGCGTGGATTTTAAAAATATAACTATCTCGGGTATAACAATCAACGGCGAAGAAATTGATAGAAACAATTCCCTTACCGAAATTGGCGAGATTCAAAATTTTACATTTACAAAATAAGTAAGGGGAAGAAAAAATGAGTACATTATTATCGGTGTCGGTGGCACTTTTGGCAGGACTTTTAATGACAAGGGCATTTAAGCCTTTAAAGTTACCTTCAGTAACTGCGTATCTTATTGCAGGCGTATTGATAGGACCTTTCTGTGTGGGAAGACTCGGAATTCACGGATTTGGATTTGATACGGCAGAGAGTGTAGAGGCGCTGGGGTTAGTATCGGAAGTTGCGCTCGGATTTATCGCATTTTCAATCGGTAACGAATTCAGACTCGACGATTTAAAGAAAACAGGTAAACAGGCAACAGTTATAGGCATTATTCAGGCATTGGTGGCAACAGTTTTTGTTGACTTGGCACTATTTGCCCTACATATCTGGATGCCTGACAAAATAAATGTGCCGCAGCTTTTAACGCTCGGTGCAGTTGCAACAGCTACCGCTCCTGCGGCAACCTTGATGGTTGTAAGACAGTATAAGGCAAAAGGACCTTTAACCAAACTTCTTTTGCCGATTGTAGCACTAGACGATGCGGTTGGTTTAATAGTATTTGCAGTGTCCTTTGGTATTGCAAAGACTTTAAAGACAGGCGGTATGGATTTGGCGGCAATTATTATAAATCCTTTGACCGAAATTGTATGCTCGCTTATTTTGGGTGCAATTATGGGTTGGTTTTTAACTCAGCTTGAAAAACTATTCAATTCAAACACCAACCGTCTTAATATGACAATCGCATTTGTATTTTTGACAGTTGCTCTTTCTATGATGGAGTTTGAGATTGGGCCTGTGCACATACATTTTTCGTCGCTTTTAGTTTGTATGATGCTTGGTACGGTATTTTGTAATATTTGTCCATTGTCACACGATTTGATGGAAAAAACAGACAAGTGGACATCTCCGCTCTTTGCACTTTTCTTTGTAATCAGCGGTGCGGAATTAAAGCTTAATGTATTCGCGGATTGGGCGATTGTTGTAATCGGTGTTGTTTACATTATTTTCCGTTCATTAGGTAAATACTACGGTGCATACGGAAGTGCAAAGATGACAAAATGCGAACCGCAGATTTGTAAGTACTTGGGTATTACACTTTTGCCACAGGCGGGTGTTGCTCTCGGTATGAGTACGACTGCAATGCAGTTGGGAACTGACGGCGAGCTTATAAGAAACATTACACTATTTGCAGTATTGATTTATGAGCTTATAGGTCCGCTGCTTACTCGTCAGGCGCTACAGGCTGCAGGTGAAATTAAGCCGATTTCACACGAAGTAAGGCACCGTCGTCAGAATAAGCTTGATATGGCAAAGAATATGAATAAATAATATACTTTAAGGAGGGATAGTATGGAATATGTATTACTTACGGCACTTGGCGTTGGCGGTGCTACGGTAGTAGGTGTGCTTATTGGATTCATATTTAAAAATATATCGCACAAATTTTCCGATATTGTCCTTTCCTTTGCAGCAGGTGTAATGCTTGCGGCAGCAGTTTTGGGACTTATTCTTCCATCAATAGAATATGGCGGGAAATACGGTCTTATTATAACAGTTTCGGGTATTTTTGCAGGTGCAGTATTTTTAAATTTAATAGACAGACTTGTCCCGCATCTTCATAAATTGGCGGGCGCAGATACAGAGTATCATAAAGACAGTAAACTAAGCCGTGTACTTTTGTTTGTAACGGCGATTGCTATTCATAATTTCCCCGAAGGTCTGGCTGCAGGTGTCGGCTTTGGGGCAGGGGATAATGCCCAGGCTTTTTTGATAGCGGGCGGTATTGCACTACAAAATATCCCTGAAGGTATGGTGATTATAGGCCCGATGTTATCTTCAGGTGTTTCGGCAAAAAAGACCTTTATGTTTGCGATTTTTACAGGAGTGATTGAAGTAATAGGCACGCTGATAGGCTATTTTGCAGTAAGTGTTGCAAGCTTTATTTTACCGTTTGCACTCGCCTTTGCAGGCGGAACAATGCTTTATGTAATAAGCGATGAAATGATCCCCGAAACCCATTCTCATGGGAGCGAAAACGGTGCCACATATGCACTTTTGGTGGGATTTTCTCTGATGCTTATAAGTGATGTATTATTAGGATAAGAAAAAGGCAACTTAAAATGGGTTGCCTTTTTTAGTTGATAAAAAAATATTGATATATAAAGGCATTTGTGATAGAATAAAAGTGTAGAATATAAGAAATAGAGGTGGTTATTAAAATGACGAATGAAATTCTATGGATTCTGGCGATTGTGGCGTTTGTAGTGATAGAAGCATCGACCTCGGCGGTGGTAAGCATCTGGTTTGCAGGCGGAGCTGTGGCAGGACTGATTGCAAGTATGCTTGGTTTAGGCTTCGGTTTTCAGCTGTTTGTGTTTTTGTTTGTATCTGTAGTTTTAGTTGTATTTTTAAGAAAAATCGCCTTTAAAACCATAAAGGGTAAAAAAGCAGATACCAACCTTGACAGAATCATCGGAAGCGAGATTGTGATAACAGAAGAAGTCAATAATCGTCTTCGGACAGGTGCGGCGTTTGTTGGTGACGTTGAATGGAAGGTAAAAAGCGAATCGGGAGAAATCATCGAAAAAGATGAAACGGTAGAAGTAGTAGCTATTGAAGGCGTCCGTTTAGTTGTTAAAAATAAGGAGGAATAAATTATGGTATTTTTAATTTTATTTGCAATATTGGTAGTAATAATCGTTTCAAACATCAAGATTGTACCGCAGGCACACGCCTATATTATCGAAAGATTCGGTGGATACTTTACAACGTGGTCGGTTGGACTTCATATTAAAATGCCCTTTATCGACAGAATTGCAAAGAGAGTGAACTTAAAGGAAAGAGTAGTGGATTTTCCGCCTCAGCCCGTTATCACAAAGGATAATGTTACTATGCAGATTGATACGGTTGTGTATTTTCAGATTACCGACCCCAAGCTTTTTGCATACGGCGTTGAACAGCCGATGATGGCGATTGAGAATCTTACAGCGACGACCTTAAGAAACATAATAGGTGATTTGGAGCTTGATGCAACATTAACATCAAGAGATATTATAAATACAAAGATGCGTGCTATTCTTGATGAAGCAACAGACCCGTGGGGAATCAAGATAAACAGAGTCGAGCTTAAAAACATCATTCCGCCAAGAGAAATCCAGAATGCGATGGAAAAGCAGATGAAAGCGGAAAGAGAAAGACGAGAAACAATTTTAAAAGCCGAGGGTGAGAAAAAGTCGGCAATTTTGCTTGCAGAAGGTGAAAAGGAGTCTGCAATCTTAAGAGCGGAAGCAATTAAGGAAACTGCAATCCGTGAAGCCGAAGGTGAAGCTCAGGCGATTTTGGCAGTGCAGACTGCGATTGCAGAAGGTATTAAAAAGATAAACGAAGCAAATCCGTCCGACCAGTATGTTGCAATTAAAGCGCTTGAGAGCTTTGAAAAGGCGGCAGACGGTAAGGCTACAAAGATTATTATTCCGTCAAAAATTCAGGAGCTTGCAGGACTTGCAACATCATTAAAAGAGCTTATGGGTGACGAAAATAAATAAAAAATAAGGGCAGTCTTTTGATTGCCCTTTTTATAAAAAAGGGAGACAAAAAATGGTAGGGCAGAAGATAATTGATGGAAATGTGTTTCTCGGTATCGAGCTTGGCTCAACAAGAATAAAAGCGTGTCTTACAGATGACAGCTTTTTGCCGATTGCATCGGGCAGCTTCGAGTGGGAAAATAAGTTTGAAAACGGCTACTTTACATACAGTCTTGATTTAATACATAAAGGCATTAAGGAATGTTATAAAGACCTAAGGGAAGATGTAAAGGAAAAATACGGCGTAAGTCTTAAAAAGATAAAAGCTATCGGAATTTCGGGTATGATGCACGGATACCTTGCATTTGACGAAAAGGATAACCTTTTAGTACCTTTCCGCACATGGAGAAATACTACCTGCGAAGAAGCATCAAAGGAACTTTCCAAACTTTTCAACTTTAATATTCCCCAAAGATGGAGCATAGCACATCTTTATCAGGCAATATTAAATGGCGAAGAGCATTTGCCGAGAGTCAGGCATATAACCACTCTTTCGGGATATATCCATTATCTTTTAACAGGCGAATGGGAAATCGGTATATGCGAAGGGTCTGGAATGTTTCCTGTAACAGATAATGATTATGACGGAGAAATGCTTAAAAAATTCGATAAGTTAACAGAAAAATACAATTTCCCGTGGAAAACAAAGGATATACTTCCCAAAGTCAAGGCGGCAGGCGAAGAAGGTACATATCTTACAAAGAGCGGAGCTTTATTTTTGGATGAATCGGGAGATTTGGAATCAGGCATACCCGTTTGCCCGCCCGAGGGCGATATGGGAACGGGAATGATTGCAACCAATACCGTAAGAAGAAAAACGGGTAATGTGTCGATTGGTACATCGGCAAACTTATTGGTTGTCTTGGAAAAATCCTTAAAAAATATGTATCCCGAAATCGACATTGTTACAACTCCCGACGGTTATCCCGTTGCGATGGTACATAGTAACAACGGTTGTTCCGAGCTTGACTTGTGGGTTAAAATGTTCGGAGAATTTGCATCTCTTTTAGGGGAGAATATGGATAAATCTGCTCTTTATAAGATGCTCTATGAAAATGCTATGACGGGCGACATTGATGCAGGAAAAGTTATTTCCTATAATTTCTTGGCAGACGAGCCTGTTGCCAAAACCAAAAATGCAAAGCCGTTATATTTTAGAGAAAGTAACTCCAATTTAAATCTTTCCAATTTCTTTTTGTCGCAGCTTTATTCTGTAGTTGCGGTTTTAAAAATGGGAGCGGATATTTTATCGGAAAATGAAGATGTTTCGATAGATAAAATCTTTGCACACGGCGGACTCTTTAAGGTAAAGGGTGTGGCACAGAAGGTTTTGGCAAACGCACTTTCTACACCCGTTTCGGTTTCCGAAACTGCGGGTGAAGGCGGCGCATGGGGTATGGCACTTTTAGCAGCATTTATGACAGAAAAGGGCGAAAGCTTGCTCCCCGACTGGCTCGATAAAAATGCATTCGGAAATTTAGCTGATACCACTATAGCACCCGACACCGAGTCGGAAAAAGGCTTTTCAGAGTTTTTTGAAAGGTATAAATCTGGACTTTCTGTGTTTTAAGGAGTGGAAATATTTTTTGCTCCTGAGTTGATATGATTTATATGGATATGTCGAAAGATGCCGAAATGTAATGTTAATATGGAAAAGTATATTTATGAGGATATTACTGAGATAAAAACACCGGTTGGCTATTTTTGGTTAGTAATGGAAATGTTAACGTCCCTTTTTCAACAAAAGAAAATGAATATAATGTTTCCTATCAAATATACAACGATATTAAGAAATTTTGGAAAATATATTTAAGGAGTGTTATCAATGAAAATGGGGCTGTTTACAGATTCTCATTATAGTTCTGATGAGATGACCTTTGGGAACAGATATAATAGTAAATCTCTTTTTAAAATCAAAAAAGCTTTAGAATATTTTCAAAAAGAAAAGTGTGATTTAGTTGTTTGCTTGGGAGATTTAATTGATAAGGAAGACGATCATAAAAAGGAAGTTAAAAATCTAAAAGAGGTTCGTGATGTCATGAACGGATTTAACATTAGAACATTCGTTATAATGGGAAATCATGATGGATTTGCTTTTGAAAAATCTGAATTTTATCAAATTTTAGGAGAAAAATTTACTCCAGCATTTTTATCTGTAAAAGATAAAAATTTAGTGTTTATAGATACTTGTTATTTTAAAAATGGAGATCATTATAAACCTGGTGATACTGATTGGACGGATACATATTTTCCATATATTGAGGAATTAAAAAAACAGTTATCTGGTATTACGGGTAGTACTTTTATATTTATGCATCAAAACATTGATCCGGATATTCGAGAAGATCACAGGGTGTTTAATGATTCTGAAATAAGAGAAGTTTTGGAAAAAAGTAATAAAGTTAAGAGCGTTTTTCAAGGACATTTTCATCCAGGGAACAATTCGGAACATAATGGTATAAAGTATGTGACAATTCCTGCAATGTGCGAAAGCGAAGAAGGATATATGGTCATTGAAATATGATTCTGCAAGAAACAGAGTAAGTGGAATTATAGTGCATTTGAACAGAGTAAAAGCATATCGTACGAAATTAGAGAGTATGTCGCTGAAACGATTTGCATCTAAACCTTTTGCATCGCAATAAATTCAAATAAACAAGACAGTAACTTCTTAAAAAAGGGGTTACTGTTTTTTGTTTTCTTGGGATTTTTATGTTATATTTTTGTTTATAAAACCTTGATTTAATCAGCCGATTATGGTAGAATTTACTATGAATGTACCTAATTTAAATTCGGAGTGCAGAAAAAATGAAAACAAATGGTTTTAATATAAAAAAGCTGACACTTTCGGGGTTGTTTTTAGCGGTTGGCGTGGTGCTTCCGTATCTTACGGGGCAGATAAAAGAAATCGGGGATTCTCTTCTTCCGATGCATATACCCGTTATGCTGGCAGGCTTTGTTCTCGGGAAAGAATACGGGCTTTTAGTCGGACTTATTCTCCCTTTTCTAAAGAGCATAATATCAGGGTTTCCGCCAATTTATCCCAATGCAGTCTGGATGTC
>JAZNQG010000201.1:0-2700 GCA_045590035.1 Clostridia bacterium | reverse complement strand
AGAGAGTGTTTATGATGAAGTTTTAAAGGTGATTTGGGAATGAAAAATATTGTATTAACAGGCTTTATGGCGTCGGGTAAAACTACTATTGGAAAAGAGTTAGAAAAGATTACCGAAAGACGCCTTTTAGATACCGATTTGGTAATCCGGGAAGAATCGGGAATGACTACTGCCGAGATTATAGAAAAGTTCGGAATAGACAAGCTAAGAGAGTTAGAATCAATCGCGGTTTTAATGTGTGCGGCAGAGTCGGGAGTTGTTATTTCGACAGGCGGCGGTGCAGTTATAAAAGAGGAAAACCGTGAGGCACTTAGAAAGACAGGCGTTATATTTAATCTTGTAATGGACGAAGAATTAATCCGTGAAAGATATGAAGAGGCTAAAAAGACAAGACCTTTAATGCAGGACACGGTTGAAAAGGTAATAGAGCTTTTTAATGAGCGAAAAGAATGCTATGCCGATTGTGATTTTAAGATTTACACAAAAGGCAAACTTCCTGAAGAGATTGCGGCAGAAATTTTAAAAAACTACATACTTAAAACAATGATTTTAAAAGACGAAAAGTAAGAGGAAAAACATTATGTATGCAAAATTCGGACCTGCGGGAAATTCTGACAGCTTTTATAAAGACGGATTTAAAGATTCCAAGGATATGCCTGCATGGTTAAATAAAAAAGGGCTTGATGCTTATGAATACCAGTGCGGAAACGGCGTAAGATGCGGTGACGCGGCTGCTGAAAAGATAAGAGCGGCAGCAAAAGAAAACGGGATTTCAATGTCGGTCCATTCGCCGTATTATATAAACTTGGCGACAAGTGAGCCTGAAAAGGTGGAATCTTCAATCGGACACATTTTAAAGACTTTGGAACTTGCTAAAAAAATGGATGCTACAAGAATAGTTGTCCATAGCGGTGCACTTTGTAAGCTATCACGCGAAGAAGCACTTTTTAATGCAAAAAATACCTTAAAAGAAGCTCTAAAAAGAATTAAGGACGCAAATCTTTCAGGCGTTCACCTTTGTATTGAAACAATGGGAAAAATTAACCAGCTTGGTGATTTGGACGAAGTTATGGAGCTTTGTTTGGTTGATGACAGTTTCCTGCCTTGCATTGATTTCGGGCATCTTAATTCAAGATGGTTCGGGCGTCTTAAAACCAAAGAAGACTATAAGATGGTTTTGGACACCATCGAAAATAAATTAGGTTCTGACAGATTAAAGGTATTCCATTCGCATTTTTCAAAGATAGAATATACCGATAAAGGCGGAGAGAAAAAGCATCTTACATTTGAAGATACCGTATACGGCCCTGAGTTTGAGCCTTTGGGAGAGCTTATATACGAGCGGAATTTAACTCCGACAATTATCTGTGAATCTTCGGGCACTCAGGCAGAAGATGCGCTTTATATGAAAAAAGCCTATATGAGCAATATAAAATAAAGGGGTAAGAAAAATGAAATTTAAAGAAGAAAGCTTTATTCCCGTGCTTTTCGGGAACGACATAAATGTTTACAGCGTCGCAAGAGCCTTTTATGAAGAATACAAAGTTCAGTCAAAAGGTTTCGGAAAGGTAAAAATCGGCACCTGCTACCGCTCAAAGCTTTTGGACTATGACAAGGTCGAAAGATTAGACGATGTTAAAGTTATTTCTAAGGTTGTAAATGATTTTGCTATGAAACACCAGGACAAAAAAATCCTTGTAATCGGCTGCGGAGACAGTTATGTAAAGGCTTTGGCAACCGGGAGAGAGAATTTCCCGTCAAATGTAATTGTACCCTATGCCGACTACGAATTTTTAAATTCGCTTATGGACAAGGAACGTTTTTATGAGCTCTGTGAAAAGCACGGAATCGATTACCCCAAAACACATATCGTATCAAAGGATGATTATGATAAATTAGAGCTTAGCTTTACAGCACCCTACATCTTAAAGCCTGCCAATCAGGTTATGTATTATGAAAAGAAGTTTGAAGGACAGAAGAAGGTATTTTTGCTTGACACCTTCGAAGAGCTTAAAGAAACTTTAAAAAAGACATATGATGCAGGCTATACAGACCATATGATTATCCAGGAGTTTGTGCCGGGTGATGACACAAATATGAGAGTTTTAACAAGCTATTCGGACAGACACGCTAAAGTCAGAATGATGTGCTTAGGGCACGTACTCTTAGAAGACATAAACTACACAGGCTTTTCCAATTTTGATATTAAATATGACCCGAGAGACCAAAAATACAAGGCATTTGAAATTAACACCCGTCAGGGTCGCTCTAATTTCTATGTAACAGGCTCGGGACATAATGTGGCAAAGCTTTTTGTGGAAGACTTTGTGTATAATAGAGAAATCCCGATGGATATTTCAAAGGACGAGCACTTGTGGATGGTTGTCCCCAAGGGCGTGGCATTTAAGTATGCGCCGTCTTTCAAAAAGAAAATGAAAGAGCTGATTCGGGCTAAAAAATATGTAAACCCCTTGTGGTTTAGGGAAGACAAAGATTTAGAAAGAGTCTTAAGACTTATAAAATCGCAATTGGGACATTTTAAGAAATTCAAAAAATACCTTGGAAAAAAGTAAATCCAAAGGAGAAACAAAAAATGGAAAGAAAAATGCTTGGTATAATCGGCGGGATGGGACCCGAGGCAACCGATTTATTTTACAGACGCTTAATAGAGAGAACCGATGCCCAATGCGATCAGGAGCA
>JAZNQG010000200.1:0-47394 GCA_045590035.1 Clostridia bacterium | reverse complement strand
ATACCAAGTTTCATAATTTATTTTCTCCTTTATACTTAAGCAGTTTTTAAAACTTTACAAAGTTTTTTCAGAACTCGCTTTTTTGTTTTTTTGTCATAACTTCGGTCCATTCTAAATCCCGTCTATTTTATCATAAGAAAGCCGTTTAGTCAATCCAAATTTATGAATTTATACACCCTTAAAACCAAAATATATCTCCGCTCTAAATCATTGACATTACCCATTATTTATGCTACTATATAATAAGATAGAATTTTTGTGCTTTGTTGATGTATTTTTATGTAATAATTTTGTGCGAGGTTGATTTTTATGTATAATAAGTTTTTTAAAAGATTGATTGATTTTGTGTTGTCCACTATCGGAATTATTGTTTTGGCAATCCCTATGGCGATAGTTGCTTTAACTATTAAAATCACCGACCCGGGCCCCGTATTTTTTAAACAGAAAAGAATAGGAATACATAAAAGTTATTTTGACCTTTATAAATTCAGAAGTATGAAAATGAGCACTCCGAAAGATTGCCCGACACATCTTCTTGAGAATCCCGACCAGTACATAACAAGCATAGGCAAACTTCTCAGAAAAACCAGTCTTGATGAACTCCCCCAGCTTTTTAATATCTGGAAAGGCGATATGACTATCATCGGCCCGAGACCTGCTTTGTGGAATCAGGAAGACCTTATCTTAGAACGCGACAAATACGGTGCAAATGATATCAAGCCCGGGCTTACAGGCTGGGCACAGATAAACGGACGAGATGAGTTGGAAATTTCCGTTAAAGCAAAGCTTGACGGCGATTATACCGAGATTTTAAATTCAGGAAATTTCAAAGGCTTTTTAATGGATATAAAATGTTTCTTCGGAACAATATTGTCTGTTCTTAAATCAGACGGCGTCGTAGAAGGCGGAACAGGCGAGCTTAACAAAGAACACGAAGAAAGAAAGGAAGAAACGGTAGAACTATGACAGAATTAAAAAAGAAATATGCCATTCTCTCTATGGATGTTGAAGACTGGCATCAGCTTTACTACTTCCTTGGCAAAGCAGATACATCTTACTCAATGCTTGACGGATTTGAAAATTATGTCGAGCTTTTAAACAGAGCAGGAGTAAAAACAACATTCTTTATTTTGAGCAGTGTAGCAGAACAGGTAAAGAGCACAATTAAGTATGCAGTTTCCTGCGGGCACGAAATTGCCTGTCACGGAAAAAATCACACTCGTCCGATTGAGCTTTCATTGGAAGATTTTGAAAATGAACTTATTGAAGCAAAAGCGCGTCTTGAAGATATCTCGGGCACACCGGTTATCGGATACCGCGCACCTTGCTACGGCATTGATAACGAAAGATACGAAATTGTCAAAAAGGTCGGATTTAAATATAGCTCAAGCAAAATGGACGTAAAGGGCCATCCGCTTTACGGCGAGCTTAATCTTGAAGAGTTTTCAAATCCTATGCAAGGCATATACACAAAAGACGGAATGGTTGAATTCGCGCTAAGCACACAAAAATTTTTAGGCAAAAACATTGCAGTGTCAGGCGGAGGCTGGATAAGACTTCTCCCCTGGAAACCACTTATGAAACCACTTTTAAATACATATTTAAAGGATGCCGAAACCTATACACTTTACATACATCCGTTTGAGTTATCTAAAGTTCCTATGCCTGATGTACCGGGAACAGGATTTTTAACAAATCTTCGCGCCCGCCGTGGACTTGGAAAGCAGGAGCCCAGAATAGAAGAGCTTATCGGCATGCTAAGAGACAGAGATTTTGAATTTGCAACTTTCGGCGAGCTTGCGGACAAATTTTCTTCTGAAAAAGCCATTATTATAAAGGAGGGCTCAAATGTCTGACATAAAAACAGTTCTCGTCACCGGCAGTGCCGGCATGATAGGCAGTAATGTAATAAAAGGCCTGTTGGAAAAAGGTCACAAAGTTATTGGCGTTGACCGAAGGGAAAACGATTTTTCCGACCAGAATTTCACACAGGTAATATGTGAACTTTCTGATAAAGATGTACTCTCTGATATATTTAACAAAAACAATATAGACAGGGTTATCCACCTTGCCGCATTGGCACACACCGCAGGAGAGTCCGACCTGTCTTATGAAAGGTATTACCACATAAATGTAGAGTGTGCAGCTCATATCTTTGAACTCGCAGCCACATACAATGTTCCTGTTCTTTTTTCAAGTACTGCAGATGTGTATGGTTTTGTAAAAGGTATTGCAACAGCTGACACTATACCCGAGCCTGTAACGTCATACGGTAAGACAAAATACCTTGCAGAAAAAGAGCTTGAAAAAATTGCAGCAAATACAGGACTTAAATACACAATTTTTCGTTTTGCACCCGTTTACACCGAGACAATTAAACGTGATATACAGAAAAGATATTATTTAAAATATCCCAAAATCGCATATATTGTCGGAAACGGTACAGAATACGAATTTCTTTCTATCGAAAACGCAGTAAGAAATGTAACCGACTGGATAGAAAGTATGCCGGAAAGCAGCATATGTAATATAAAAGATGCTGACCGTGTGAATACACTTATGTGTATAGAGAAAGAAAAAAATGAAGGAAGAGCAAATATCGTTCTCCACTTCCCCCGATGGGCTGTGAATACAGGTTTTGCTTTGATAAAAGCACTAACCGGTAAAAACAAATATACTTTTTTACTTAACAAGGCAGTAAATCCACTTAAAACAAAGTAATATACCAAAATAGAAAAGAGGGAAATACTATGAATTTTAAAGGTTTGAGAGTACTTGTTCTCGACGGATATGGCAGACAAGTTGCCGTAGTATTAAGAGACTTACATAAACTGGGTTGTGAAATCACAACAATCAATCAATCGAAGCTCGATATAGGATACACATCACGCTATCCCAAAACAAAACTGTATGAGCCGCAAACAAAAGGTAATATGGCAGAGCTCAAAAAGGTTCTTGACAGGGAAATTTTCTCAGGAAAATATGATGTGGTCTTCCCTATGCTTGAGCCTGCAACAGAATTACTTTTAGATAACAGCGACGAGTATGAAAAATATGTAAAACTCGCTTGTGCAGATAAGGAAGGCTTTTATAAAGCCTATGACAAACAGCTTACAATGACAATCTGTATGGAAAACGGAATAAACTGCCCTCTTACAAAAACAGATTCAGAAAGTCTTGACGAGTTTTTATCCAAAGTTACTTTTCCGCTCGCACTTAAGCCCCGTAAAGGTTCAGGTTCAAGAGGCTTCTATCGTGCTGACAGCAAAGAGCATCTTATGAGTCTTATAGACAGTGGCAATGTTGTTGTTGAAGAATATGTAATTCAGGAATTTATTGAATCTGCTGAGGTACATAGAGTATCATACACATTTATCGACCACGACGGCAATGTTAAATCTTCAATGATTTCAAAATCCACTCGTCCGTATCCTTTGGTTATCGGAACAAACAGCCGTTTTGAAGGTGTAGAGATGCCCGAAATCGCCCATCAGGCAGAAAAACTGCTTCAGCTTATGGGTTGGAGAGGATACGCTTCAGTATGCTTTATTGAAAGTGAAAAGGACGGAATCCCCAAGGTTATGGAAATTAACGGAAGAATTTCTGCAAGCTTAAAGACAGGTATAGAAGCAGGTCTTCCCCTTGTAAGACAGATTATAGAATTTGCTATGGGTTGGGATGTGACTCCAATGCCCGAAAAACTCGAATACGGAATAAGAGTTGTTCATTCCCAGTCATCTGTTTTGTGGTTCTTAAAATCAAAGGACAGATTCAGAAAAGAACCCACCTCCAACGGAAACCGCAAAAAAAGAGATGTTGTATTTACATGGAAAGACCCGATGCCTTATATCGGATACTCTATTCAGTGTTTCCAGAAATATAAATCTGAGATGAAAAAGCGTGAAAGGTAAATATATAATATGAATTCAGAAAACCGCCCAAAATTTTCGGTTGCGATGTCTGTTTACAAAAATGACAACCCCGACCATTTCCGTGTTGCTCTTGACAGTGTTTGTCTTCAATCTCTTCTTCCTGATGAAGTTTATCTTGTCGTAGACGGACCGGTGCCTGATAAGTTGAATGAGATAATTAGTGAGTATGAAGAAAAATATGACTTTTTTACAGTAAACAGACTTGAAAAAAATATAGGCCTTGGAAATGTTCTTCGCTTAGCAGTCGAAAACTGCAAATATGACCTTATAGTTCGTATGGACAGCGATGACATTTCGGCTCCCGGCAGATTTAAAAAGCAAATTGAAGCTTATATGGAAGAGCCCTGCGACGTTCTTGGAGGAAGCACCGTAGGATTTGTTGGCGACCTTTATACTACCGATAAAGTTTCTGCTGCAAACCGCAAATTAACTCACGAAGAAATCATAAAGGTTCTTCCTAAAAAAAGTCCTATGAGCCATGTTACTGTACTTATGAGAAAAGATGCAGTTCTTAAGGCAGGAAATTATATGCACTCATATAACCACGAAGATTATTATCTCTGGGCAAGAATGGCAAAAGCGGGTTGCAAGTTCAGAAACATCCCCGAGCATCTTGTATATGTTCGTTTGGGCGAAGACCAGGCGCGTCGCCATGGTGGGCTTAAATATTTCATGGCAGAGTATGATATAAGAAAATATCTTTTGAAAAACAAAATTGCAACATTACCGCAATTTGTAAAGGAGCTTGCAATAAGATTTGTATATCAGCTTTTAATCCCCCCCGCTCTTCGTAACTGGCTTTCGATAAATGTAAAAAGAAAGTATATTACAAGAGAGCAAGCAGATGCAATTTTAAATAAAAATGTTGAAGATGATATGTTTCGTATATAGCATAATATATTAAAAGGAGAAAACTTAAAATGGGTATTGATGTAATTTCACTAATTATTTTCATAGCATGTATAGTGCTTTTTGTATGGGACAAGCTCCCTATGGCCACAACCGCAATTTTAGGTTGTGTAACTATGGTTATTTTTGGCGCATGTCAGTTTAAAGATGCCTTCGGTCCTTTCGCTTCAAGCACCGTTATTTTGACAATCGGCGTTATGATTATCGGCGCTGCCATTTCCGAAACAGGTCTTGCAGCAACAATTGGCGCAGCAATTGTAAAAATTTCAAAAGGCTCTGAAGTAAAGCTTATTATTGGTACATATCTTGCATCAGCGATTATGTCAGCTTTCCTTACAAACTCAGCAGTGCTTGCTATTTTTATTCCTATCATATTAGGGCTTTCAGTATCAAATGCTTCTCTAAAGGCAAAGAACCTTATTATGCCGATTGCTTTTGGTTGTGTTATCGGCGGAGCTTCAACTCTTGTAGGCTCAACTCAGCAGATGACAGCTCAGGGACTTTTAGAAGAAGCAGGCGCTCAGACCTTCAAAACATTTTCTTTTACTCCCGTTGTTTCTATCATCCTTGTTCTCGGTCTTTTATACTGCTTGTTTATCGGAAGACCCAGAGGCGAAAAAATATGGGGTTCAAGAGAAGATGACGAAGTAGATTATGTATTAAACAGCAACAGCGACTCATACAGCAAGCCTAAAATGATAATTGTAGGGCTAATCTTTTTGGCAACTGTTGTTCTTTATATTACAGAATGGTTGCCTTTAGCAGTTACAAGTACAACTGCAGCTTTACTTTGCATCATTACAGGTTGTATCACACAGAAAAAAGCAATTTCTGCTGTAAACTGGAATATTGTAGGCAGACTTGCAGGATGCTTAGGTATTGCGAAAGCTCTTGAAATTTCAGGAGGTACAGCTTTAATTGCAGAAATGTTTAAGGGTGTTATCGGCACAAATTTAAGTCCTTTCGTACTTTTCTGCATTATAGTTTTCCTTGCTCTGTTTACGAGCGAATTTATCTCAAACTCTACAGCACTTTTAATCGTTCTTCCGATAGTGCTTGCTATAGCTCCCGATTACGGTCTTAATCCGTATGCTTTCGCAATGGGTGCAACAATCGCAGCGGGTGTACCGCTCTGTTGTCCTTTAGCAAGCTCAACACTCGGTATGTCAATGTGTGTTGGATATAGGTTTAACGACTACTTTAAGT
Source organism: Clostridia bacterium (assembly GCA_045590035.1). Lineage (GTDB taxonomy): Bacteria > Bacillota > Clostridia > UBA1381 > UBA1381 > HGM11525. The sequence goes on along the minus strand of JAZNQG010000200.1, from coordinate 41,347 downwards.
ATAGCTTCGCTTTTGAAATTATATCTTATCTTGTAATTGTTGTCGCAGTTCCGATGATTTACGGACTTACTTTATAATAGCTTTAGGAGTTATATATGGCTAAGATTTTATATATAGGCAGATTTGAGCTGCCCGATAAAGAGGCAACGGCAAATCGTGTTGTTGCTAATGCAAAGCTCTTAAGAGATTTAGGGCACGAGGTTATTTTAGCAGGCTGGTCTGACAATGTCAAAGTGTCAGATGGTTGGATGAAAGTTGAATGCTACGGTTTTGAAAGCTATGAAAAACACAAAGCAAAAACATCTTTGGAAAAATACAGTATGTTTTCCGATGCAACGCCTGAGCTTAAACTATTAAAAGAACTTAAACCCGATGTACTTATTGCTTATGATTTCCCTGCAGTGGCACTCGGGAAGCTTATGAAATACTGTAAAAAACATGCTATAAAATGCATTGGCGATGTTTCCGAATGGTACACAAACAAAAACAAAAATCCGTTGTTTCGTATTGTACGAGCATATGATTCTCATAAAAGAATGCGTGTGCTCCACAAAAAGATGGACGGCTTGATAGTTATAAGTAAATATCTTGAGAATTATTATTCCAAACAAAACACAGTACTTGTTCCGCCGCTCGTTGATATTCACGACTCAAAATGGGATATTCCCGAAGAAAAAACGGATAATTTTTGCCATCTTGCCTATGTTGGCTGGCCAAGCAGAACAAAGGAAAGACTTGACAAGGTCTTAGATGCTGTTAACCGTTTATCAGAACATATTACTGTAAAACTTGATATTTACGGCGTAAATGAAGCCGAGTACCGCAAGATTTATCAGACAGAAGATATAAAAATCCCCGACAACATCACTTTTTACGGAAGAGTTGCTCACAAGGAAGCTCTTAAGGCTGTAAAAAACGCTGATTATTCACTTGTAATAAGAGAAAGTAACAGAAAAAACAACGCCGGATTCCCCTCAAAGCTTGTAGAATGTATAAGCTCAGGCACCGCGGTTCTTACGACAGCAATCAGTAATGTCAGCGACTTTGTAGGTGATGGCAGAAATGGATATATTATATCAATTGATAACCTTGCCGACGAAATCAGAAACGCAGTAGTCAACAGAGAAAATATCAAAGTTGAAAAAGACATCTTTGATTATCGTAATTACAGTGAAAATGTATACGCATTTTTGAAAGGACTGAATATATATTGAATTCCCTATCTAAGCAAAACAAGGGTTTATCAAAATCGTTTTTCTTGTTCTTATCGGTTGTTATAATTCTGATAAATTCCGGATATTACAGATCAACAACCACCGATTCATATGTTCCGCTTATATTGCTTATTGCATTTGCAGGAATGTGTTTTTTAACAACCAGAATCAACTTTCTTGATATGAAAGTATTTTCGGTTCCTGCTATTTTAATGTTTGCAATACTGTTTTCTACAATTTTCAACTTTAATATGGGCAATATGCTCTCTGGTATAAGAGTTTTAGCTACAATGCTATGTGCTTATATGCTGACCTGTTATTTACCATTCCACACATTTTCACGCATCTTCACTAAAGCAATAAAGGTACTTATAATCATCTCTTTGCTTTTTTCATTTGCGAGAATGTTGGGATTTGGCAGTTTCCCTATGGTTAATGGATATGTGGATTTATTTATTGTAACAGAAAAATTTGCCGGTGGCAGAGCACATGGAATTTTCTGGGAACCGGGAGTTTTTGCTTCTATGATTATTATTTCGATGCTATGCGAGTATTTTATAGATGATAACCGTGTTACTCCACTTGGATTTATAATTTATCTTTCAGGGCTTCTTGCAACAAGGTCAACTGCAGGTCTCGTGATTTTACTTCTTGTCATTTTCGGTCTTTTATGGACAAAGCTCAGCAACAAGCAAAAAAACCCGCTTTATACAGCACTCTTTATAATTGCGGTTTTATGTATAGTAATATTCTATGATGCAATAGTCAATGCTCTTGTAAATGTAAGCCCCGAGCTTTTTGGTAAGCTTGTTGAAACGGAATCAGGAACAACTTCTACCAGAATTAACGCACCTTTAATAAACTTTGGTGTATTCACTGAAAAACCGCTTTTCGGCTGGGGCTTTACCGATTCTTCATCTGAGATTCTTTCAAGAATGCCAATGAAGGGCGATGCTAAGGTGCTTGGCCAGACATCTACAAGTACACAGATAATGGCAGCTATTGGTTTTCTTGGCGCTTTCTATTCACTTGGATTTATATTACCAATTTTTTCAAACAAAAAACTTCCGCATCTCGGAATTGAAATAAAGACCATAATAGCTGCATGTTTTCTCTTTATCGTAAATAAAGAACCTCACCTATTTATTGTTACTACATGGATGATACTTTTCTATATAAATAGTACCACGAACCATTTTGAATACAAAAATAACTTGGAAGAATAAAAAAATGTTATATCTTTAAAAACAAGGAGTAACTATTAAAGTTATGAGAATATTAATTGTAAACACTCAATCGATAAATCATAATAATGCCACCGGCATTACGCTACGGAGTATTTTTCAGGATTTTAACAGTAACGAACTATTTGAATTATATATGCAGCCGTGTTACAGCGCCAAAGATGTTCTTAAAATAAAATCAAAATATTTGACAAATGTTTGTCCTGTGAGATATGTAGCAAATAAGCTACTCGGAAAAACCGGGAATGATACACCATCAACTACCGTAAAACCACCAAATAAACCCGGGATTGTATCAAAATCAAGAGCAGCTATGATGCTTGACTTTGAACCGATTTTTATAACGCCAAAGCTTCTTAGAGAAATCAAAGATTTTTCTCCGCAATGCATTTATACACTTGGAAATGCTATTGATTGTATGAAATTAGCATACAAGTTATCAAAAAAATTAAACATACCCATACTTCCGCATTTTATGGACAACTGGTCCGCTTCTCACAGATTTGGTGAAGACGTCTTCCCCGTCCATCTTAAAGAAACACAGAAATGGTTAAAACGTCTTTATTCCCGCTCTAATTGTGCTATTACAATAAGTGAGAAAATGGCGGAAGAGTATAGTAATCGTTGGAATATACCGCATTATTCCCTTATGAATACCGTTAAGGTTGATGATTACCGCTTAAATAGTGACTACTCGAAACCCGTAAAAGTTTTAACATATGCAGGCGGACTACACTTAAACAGATATAAATCTCTCTTGGAACTTGCAAGAAACGTAGATAAATATAATAAAGAAAACAATACAGACATTATTTTAAAAATTTATACAGACGAAAAAAGCATCTTGGCATATTCCAAAAATTTTGATGACATAAAAAGTGTTGTTATTTTCCCTTATGTAAATCATAACGAAATCATTAAAATTTATGATGAGTGTGATATCCTTGTTCATATAGAAACTTTTGATGAAGAACATAGAAGTTTCATTAAATATTCTCTGTCAACTAAAATTTCAGAATATCTTGCTACAGGAAAAACAATTCTATTGTATGCGCCTTATGATATTTTTGTTAATGAATACTTAAGAAAAAATCAAGCTGCATATGTTGCTTCAAATTCGGAAGAACTATACAGCGCCCTTCATGAGAGCATTTCCGCTCCAGACAAAGAAAAAGTATCGGAAAGAGCGATAAAGCTTGCATATCAAAAACATGATTTTGATAATAGTAAAAAGACTTTTTTACATGCTATAAACCATGCGATAGCAGGCAAAGGTAGAGATTTGGAGGAAAGCTTATGAATATTATAAATAAGATTCTCTCCCTTTTAGGAAACAAAAATAACCGTGAGCTTTCATCGAATGTACTATATTCCCTTATTATAAAAGGGTTTGCAATGCTTGTATCAATCCTTATTGTACCTGCATATGTAAGGTACTTTTCAAACGACACGGCATACGGTGCATGGGTTACGGTATCTATGGTATTTACATGGATTACAATGTTCGACTTTGGAATCGGAAACGGACTTCGGAATAACCTTGTAAAAACCATAGCACATGGCGATAGCGAAGGCTCAAAAAAATATATATCATCTGCATACATTTCGGTTGGTGTTATTTCTCTTCTTATCTGGGTAGCAGGTGCTATACTTATCGCTTTAGTAGACTGGAATACATTTTTAAAGGTCCCCGCGGACATTGTAAGTCTTTCAGTTTTTAAAACGTATATACAGATAGTTTTTGCAGGAGTTGTAATTCACTTTTTCTTCCTGCTTATCTCTTCTATCTGTTACGCGATTCAGAGAACATTCCTTCCAAGCCTTATAACCTTGCTTACACAGATAATGCTTCTTGTATTTATCTCACTTCCACAGGGTATGGCAGGTCTTGAAGAAAAAATTTTAAGACTTTCATGGGTTTATTCGGTAGCATACAATCTTCCGATACTTATTTTGACTCTTATCCTCTTTTTAGGAAAGCTAAAAGAGATGCGTCCGACTATATTCGGCTTTAACAAAGCTTGTGCAAAGGATATAATGAGTCTTGGCGGAAAATTTTTCCTTATTCAGCTATCCCTCGTTGCACTCGGCTCATCAAACGAGATATACATAAATATGCTTTTTGCAGCAGAAGATGTGGTTCAGTATAATTATTATCACAAACTGTTTTATATCATAATTGTTTTCATTACACTTATCCAGCAACCAATCTGGTCGGCAATTACAAAAGCGTACTATGAAAAGCGTTATTTGTGGATAAAAAATGTATGGAAAATTATGTGGGGTATTGTTCTATTATGTACTTTCGGAAATATACTTCTTGCTATTCTTTATCAGCCCATTTCGGACATATGGCTCGGTAAAGGAGTTTTGACAGTCGATATTCTGTCGCTTGTACTTTTTGCATCATATAATACCCAAAGCACTGTAATCAATACAGCGAACTGCTTCGCAAACGGTTTTGGAAAGCTTAAAACTCAGACTATATTCACTATTTTGGGTGCTATTATAAAATTCCCTGCAGCAATTTTTGCAGCGAAGCTTGTCGGTTCATGGCAGGCAGTAATGCTTGCAACCGTTATAGCGCAGATGCCGCTTACAATTGTTCAGCCACTCGTTATACACAAACATATAAAATCACTTAATAAAAAAGAAAAAATCATCGATGAAAAGGAGAACTAATCATGGGCGTATTTACAGGAAAAACCTTACTTATTACAGGAGGCACAGGTTCGTTCGGAAATGCGGTACTTAACCGTTTTTTAAGAACAGATATCGGAGAAATCAGAATTTTCTCAAGAGATGAAAAGAAACAGGACGATATGCGTCACGAATTTCAGGCTAAAATGCCAGATGTTGCTGACAAGATTAAGTTCTATATCGGAGACGTAAGAGACATAGCATCTGTAAAAAATGCAATGCACGGTGTTGATTACATATTCCACGCAGCAGCACTTAAGCAGGTACCGTCTTGCGAATTCTTCCCTATCGAAGCAGTAAAGACAAATGTATTGGGAACTGAAAATGTACTTACAGCCGCTATTGAAGCAGGTGTTAAAAATGTTGTTTGTCTATCTACCGACAAAGCTGCATACCCCGTAAATGCTATGGGTACAAGTAAGGCAATGATGGAAAAGGTGATTGTTGCAAAGTCAAGAACAGTTTCAGAAGAAAAAACCAAGATTTGCTGTACAAGATACGGAAACGTAATGTGCTCAAGAGGTTCTGTAATACCGCTTTGGATTGAGCAAATAAAATCAGGTAATCCCATTACGATCACCGACGGTACAATGACAAGATTTATTATGAGTCTTGACGAAGCTGTTGACCTTGTGCTTTTCGCTTTCGAACACGGAACAACAGGCGACATCCTTGTTCAGAAAGCTCCTGCATGCACAATTCAGACTCAGGCAGAAGCTGTTTGTGAGCTCTTTGGCGGAGATAAGGACAAGATTAAGGTAATTGGTATAAGACACGGCGAAAAGATGTATGAAACACTTCTTACCAACGAAGAATGTGCAAATGCTATCGATATGGGTGATTTCTACCGTGTACCGTCAGACAAGCGCGGACTTAATTATGATAAGTATTTTAACGACGGTGATACCGAAAGAAATCCGCTTACAGAATTTAATTCGCATAATACAGAGCTTTTAGATGTTGAAGGAGTAAAGGAAAAGCTTCTCACTCTCCAGTACATTAAAGACGAGCTCGCATCAATGGACAATAAATAATTTATAAGGTGATTTTATGAATATACTTATTACAGGCGCTAAAGGATTCGTGGGGCAAAACCTTGCAGCAGCACTTCAGAATGTAAAAGACGGCAAGGATAAAACCCATCCCTCTCTCCAGATAGAAGAAATATATCTTTACGATATTGATTCTCCAAAAGATCTTTTAGAAGAAGCTTGCGAAAAGTCGGATTTTGTATTTAATCTTGCTGGTGTAAACAGACCGAAAAATCCCGAAGAATTTATGCAGGGTAATTTCGGGTTTGCATCTACACTTTTAGAAACCTTAAAAAAGTATAATAACAAATGCCCCATAGTCCTTTCTTCTTCAATTCAGGCAACTCTTATAGGTCGATATGACTCTGACTACGGAAGAAGCAAAAAGGCAGGAGAAGATTTGTTCTTTGAATATGAGAAACAAACAGGTGCTCCCGTACTTGTTTATCGTTTTCCTAATCTTTTCGGTAAGTGGTCAAGACCTAATTATAACAGTGCGGTTGCAACTTTTTGCAACAATATTGCAAACGACCTTGAAATCACAGTAAATGACCCTTTGGTAGAGCTTGAGCTTTTATACATTGACGACCTTGTTGATGAAATGTTCTTGGCGCTTGAAGGAAAAGCACATAAATGTACATTTGACGGCATAAATACTGTCCTTTCTGAAGACGGCAAGTTTTACGCGGCTCCCGTAACACACAAGGTAACCTTAGGCGAAATCGTAGAGCTTTTAGAAAGCTTTAAAAATGTGCCCAAAACACTTATGATGCCAGAGATTCCTAATAACTCTTTTGCAAAGAAGCTATACAGTACATATCTTTCATATCTTCCAAAAGAAAAGGCTTCCTTCCCGCTTAAGATGAATGTTGACCAAAGAGGCAGTTTTACCGAGCTTCTTAAGACCGAAAAATGTGGACAGTTTTCTGTAAACATTTCAAAACCGGGTATTACAAAAGGTCAGCACTGGCATAACACAAAATGGGAGTTTTTCATTGTAGTTAGCGGACACGGTCTTATACAGGAGCGAAAAATCGGCACAGACGAGGTTTTGAATTTTGAAGTAAGCGGCGACAAAATTGAAGCTATTCATATGCTCCCCGGTTATACACACAATATAATCAATCTTTCCGAAACAGAAGATTTGGTAACTGTTATGTGGGCTAACGAATGCTTTGACCCGAATAAGCCTGATACATTTTTCGAGGTGGTAGAATGAGACTTATAATACTTGGTGCAGGTGGCTACGGACAAACTGTTTCCGATGTTGCTCTACAGTCAGGAAAATACAACGAAATAGTATTTTTAGACGATAATTCATCTGCCGAAAACATAATCGGCAAATGTAACAGCTTTGCCGATTATATCGACGAAAACACAGAGTTTTACCCCGCTTTCGGAAATAATACACTAAGGCTTGACTTTATCGAAAAGCTAGAACAAGAAGGGGCAAAAATTATGACAATCATTCATCCCGATGCCTATATAAGTCCGAGAGCAACAATCGGTTTGGGATGTGTTGTTTTCCCGAAAGCCGTAGTGAATACAGACACAACCGTAGAAAAAGGCTGTATAATAAATATAGGCGCATTAGTTGACCACGGCTGTATTATAGAAAAGGGTGTTCATGTATCCCCCGGCGCAATTGTTAAAGCCGAAAACAGAATTCCCGCTCTTATGAAGGTTGAATCAGGACAGGTTATAGAAAACAGAAAATACGCATTGAATGGAGATAAATAAATGGATATTAAATTAAATTATTCAGATGTAAGTTTTAAAAATGACGGCAGACTCAAGCTTCTTATTATCGTAGGAACAAGACCTGAAATAATAAGACTTGCGGCAGTTATAAATAAGTGCAGAAAGTATTTTGATACAGTTTTAGCACATACAGGTCAAAACTATGACTATAACTTAAACGGAGTATTCTTTAAAGACTTAAAGCTTGAGAACCCTGAGGTATATATGGACGCTGTAGGAGATGACTTAGGTGCTACAGTCGGCAATATCATTAACTGCTCATATAAGCTTATGAATCAAATAAAGCCCGATGCACTTTTAGTCCTTGGTGATACGAATTCCTGCCTTTCTGCAATTTCGGCAAAAAGACTCCATATTCCTATTTTCCATATGGAAGCAGGTAACAGATGTAAAGACGAATGTCTTCCTGAAGAAACAAACAGAAGAATTGTCGATATTATATCCGATGTAAACCTTGCATACAGCGAGCATGCAAGAAGATATCTCCACGAGTGCGGTCTTCCTAAAGAGCGAACCTATGTAACAGGCTCGCCTATGGCAGAAGTTCTGCATGAGAATCTTGATGATATTAAAGCAAGCGACATTCTATCAAAGCTTGGACTTCAAAAGAAAAAATATATCCTTCTTTCTGCACACAGAGAAGAAAATATTGACACAGAAGAAAACTTCCTGTCACTTTTCACCGCAATAAACAAAATTGCAGAAAAGTACGATTTACCCATTCTCTATTCATGCCATCCGAGAAGCAAAAAAAGACTTCAGGAAAGCGGATTTAAGCTTGACAAACGAGTTATTCAGCATGAGCCTTTAGGTTTTCATGACTACAACAATCTCCAGATGAATGCTTTTGCAGTTATATCTGACAGCGGAACGCTCCCGGAAGAATCAAGCTTCTTTACAAGTATAGGAAATCCATTCCCTGCAGTATGTATAAGAACCTCAACAGAGCGTCCTGAAGCGCTTGATAAGGCTTGCTTTATTCTCGCAGGTATTGACAAGAACAGTCTTGTTCAGGCGGTAGAAACTGCAGTTTCTATGACAGAAAACGGCGACCACGGCATACCTGTTCCCACTTATGTTGAAGAAAATGTATCAACAAAGGTTGTAAAAATAATCCAGTCATATACCAATGTCGTAAACAAGATGGTTTGGAGAAAATAATCCCAGAAGGTTGAAGATATATGAACCAAAAAGAAGCACAAGACATACTGATAGAAATTCTCTCCTTAGCACTTCATGAGGACAAGGCTCCTTTATCACTTAAAGAAAAGCTTACTCCCCAGGTGCTTATGTCGGTATGCCGACTTGCAAAAGAACATGACCTTGCACATATTATTGCAAAGTTTATTTATGAAAACAATATAGAAGTTGCTCCCGAGCTTTGGGCAAAGCTCCAAAAGGAAGAAATTTTGTCGGTAATGCGATATGAGCAGCAAAAATATACCCTTTCTGAAATATGTAAAGCTTTTGATGAAGCAAAGATTTCATATATTCCTTTAAAAGGTCCTGTAATAAGACCCTATTATCCATATGAAAGTATGCGTACAAGTTGTGATATTGACATTCTTATTCATGAAACAGACCTTGATTTAGCGGTCAGTAAGCTCCAAAATATAGGCTATCGCGCAGAAGACAGGCACTTTCATGACATATCCCTGTTTTCGCCTAAAAACGTCCATTTAGAGCTTCATTTCAGCATTAAAGAGAACATGGAGAACCTCGACTCAGTTTTAGCGGATGTGTGGGATTATGTAGATTCTTCGGAAGGCTCAAAATTCTCTTTAAAGAAAGAGTTTTTTGTCTTTCAGATTTTCTCCCATATGGCACATCATTTTATTACAGGCGGGTGCGGAATTAAGAGCCTTATGGATATATGGGTGCTCCAGAATAAAATGGATGCCCCATATACTTGTGCAGAAAAACTTCTAAAAAAGGCCAGGCTTTATAAGTTCGCCGAACAAATGAGCAATATCGCTGATATGTGCTTTAGTGGCATGGACAAGGACGAATTTTCAGATTTGGTTCTTGATTATATTTTCAAAGGCGGGGTATATGGAAGCCAGGAAAATAAAATTGCTGTTAAAAAATCCAGAACAGACAGTTCTCTAGGCTATATCATAAAAACACTTTTCCTGCCCTACAAAGCTATGACAGTATCATATCCCGTTTTAAAAAAAGCACCTTATTTGTTACCGTTTTACTGGATTGTAAGATGGATAAAAGCGGTGCAGGTAGGAAAAACAAAGCGTATGGCTTCTGAATTTTCCTATGCCAATAATATGTCCGAAAATGAAGTTGACAACATTAAAAAGATTAACTCAACATTAGGGCTTGATTAAAGGAGTTATCACATGAAAACAATAATGCTGGTATTCGGAACACGTCCTGAAGCAATTAAAATGTGTCCACTTATAAACGAGCTTAAATCAAGAAAGAATATAAAAACAGTTGTGTGCGTAACAGGTCAGCACAGACAGATGCTTGACCAGGTGCTTAGTGCATTCAATGTTCAGCCCGACTATGATCTTTCTATAATGAAGGACAAGCAGACACTTTTTGATATAACAACAAATATTTTAAATGGTATCGGCGATGTGCTTGATGATGCAAAACCAGATGTTGTGCTCGTGCACGGCGATACTTCAACTACCTTTGTAACATCGCTTGCATGCTTCTATAAGCAGATTCCTGTAGGTCACGTTGAGGCAGGGCTTCGCACATATAACATCTTTAGTCCCTATCCCGAGGAATTTAACCGCCAGGCTGTGGGCATCATCGCAAAGTATAACTTCTCCCCTACCGAGCTGTCAAAACAGAATCTGTTAAATGAGGGAAAAGATCCAGAAAGTATATATGTCACAGGCAACACTGCTATTGATGCGCTTAAAACGACTGTGAAAGAAGAATATACTCACCCTGAACTTGAGTGGGCAAAAGGCAGCAGACTTATTATGATTACTGCGCACAGAAGAGAAAATCTTGGCGAGCCGATGCACAATATGTTCAGGGCAATCCGTAAGGTAATGGATGAACATCCCGACGTAAAAGCTATTTATCCAATACATATGAATCCTATTGTTCGTCAGGCGGCAGATGAAGAGCTTAGCGGTTTAGACCGCATACATATTATAGAACCGCTTGAAGTTCTTGATTTTCATAATTTCCTTGCTCATAGCTATATGATTCTTACCGATAGTGGTGGAATTCAGGAGGAGGCTCCATCTCTTGGTAAGCCTGTCCTTGTAATGCGAGACACGACAGAACGTCCTGAAGGTATAGAGGCAGGAACACTTAAGCTTGTGGGAACAACGGAAAAGGTTATTTACGATAACTTCAAGCTTCTTTTGGAAAACAAGGAGGCTTACGACAAAATGTCAAAAGCATCTAATCCTTATGGGGATGGTTTTGCCTCCAAGAGAATCGCAGACATTTTAGAAAAATAAATTATAGAATTGAAAAAACCACCCGTTTGGGTGGTTTTTTGTTTATCATATGTTGTCCATAAAAGCATTGTAATCGGAAAGAAGTTTTTTAATATCGGTATATTTACCCTTGATTTCTTCTCTCCATTCGTTTTCCCATTCGAGCGACAGATAACCGTCAAATCCAAAATCCTTTAAAAGTCCGACAATTTCAGCAATCGGAAGCTCACCTTCGCCAAGCACGGTATATACATAATCTATCATATCGGGATCTTCATGACGTACTCCGTCCTTTATATGAACGTGTGCGATTTTGTCGCCAAGATAATCCAATGTCTCTTTAGGGCTTTCGCCTAACTCATACGGATGAATTATATCCCAGATAATCTTTAAATTTTCATATCCGACATCATCGCAGAGCTTTTTTAAAACCTTTCCCGTCGAGAAGTTATTATGGGTTTCAACCCAAATCTCGGCTTCATTTTCTTTAGCAAACTCGCAAAGCTCCTTTAAAGCCTTTACAATTCCGTCATAAGAACACTCGTTCTCTAAAGAAAATCTTTTTATAAATCTTCCCAAAAAAACTCTTATCGAAGAAGCTCCGACAGCCTTTGCCGACATTATTGCCTTCTTTGCAGATTCAATTTTTTGGGGTTCATAGTCAAAAAGTGCAACGCTTGTTCCGATATTTGAAACTACAACGCCGTTTTTATTGAAATAATCAGAAAGTTCCTTTAAATCGTCCCCGTGAAGTCCTAAAACTCCGCCGTCATTATCGAGTCTTATCTCAACAGCAAGATTAGCGTCGCACGCATATTCAGCAATTTCTTTATAGGTCTTTCCCATGCACGCCACCGTGCTGAATGCTCTTTTCATCAAAGAAAGATACTCCTTTTAATTACATTTTTGTCATTCTCTTTGAAACCTCGTGAGTGATTTCAAAGTCTGACTCTGTTTCGCCGTTAAAGAACTTAACTGCTTCATCAATAAGTGCCTTTGTAATCCATTCTCTTCTGTCAACAGTAGGTCCTGCCATATGAGGCATCGGGATTACATTCGGGAGAGTTCTCAATGGACTGTCTTCCGCCAAAGGCTCCTGATAGTAAACATCCAAAAGTGCATTGAAACGGTTTTTCTTAAGCTCTTCTATCAAAGCTTCTTCGTCAATAACCCCGCCTCTTGCAGTATTTATAAAGAGTGCACCGTCTTTAATCTTTTGGAAGTGCTCACCTTTAATCATACCTCTTGTCTTGTCATTTAAAGCAGAGTGAACAGAGATAATATCACAGGTTTCAAAGATTTCATCCAACGATGCCATTTCGCAGTTGTTTTTCTCCATAAACTCGTCTTCAGGCTTATAGTTTGAATAAATTTTTATTTTAACTCTGAAGCACTGGAGCATTTCAATAACCTTTCTTGAAATTGTGCCAAGGCTTATGATGCCTACAGTTCTGTCAAGAAGACCTTCACTTACCGCAGTCTGACTCGGCCAGCTGCCTTCTCTTACCATCTGCACATATGTAGGAATTCTGCGAAGACCAACCATCATATATGCAACAGTACCTTCTGCAACAGATTCTGCATACATAATGTTACCGCTCAAAACCTTTACTCCGTGCTCATATGTATAATCATCTACATAGTTACCTACAGTTCCGCCTGTATGAAGCATAAGCTTTAATCTGTCATTACCCGAGAGCACTTCTTCATCAAGAGTTTTTGTGCCCCAACCTGTAATTACTGCATCATAGTCTTTTAATATCTTATTAAGCTCAGCCTTTTCAGGATGAGTCTCGGCCTCATTATAAGTAACATCGAAATACTTCTCGGCATATTCTCTTATATGCTTAGGGATAAAGCTCTCTCTTAGTTCACCTGCCGGCATTTCTACATAAAGTTTTTTCATATGTTTTCCCTCCAAATATCATAGTTGTGTTAATTGTATACCTTTTTGGGCTTAATTTCAATAGCTTTTTAAGGATTTGTCCAGTTTATTTTATCATTTAAATCAATGCCGTGGTATATTTTATACTTCCCTTCGTGATAAATGCTGACATTGGGCATCGACCAGCAATGGTCAGGATTTTTCGGTGTATATAATTCCAGCTCACCTGTCGGGTTTTGTTTATATTTTTCTATTATAGCTTCGTTTTCTTTGTATACGGGCACATTCTGTCTGTATCCGTCAATAACAGATATCTGATTGGAAATTCCAAGTATTAAAGAAACAGATGCAAGAATATATGCTAACACCTTATACGAGTTTTTGTCCGAAACCGCTTTTAAAAGGAAAAGGTCGAATATTATAAGATTAAGTACGGCGCAGAGCATTGTTCTGGGTCCCGATACAGGAGATGCCGTCATCATAATCTGCGAGCCGAATGCTAAAATTACCGCCACAATCGGTGTAAGGTAGCCATAAGGCTTTCTTTTTATAAGGTTTATAAAGATAAACAAAATATCAAAAAACAGGATAATTCCTATTACATAAAGTGCCAATGTTTCATGCTGACCTTTTAAGTCAAATGGCGTTTTTGATATAAAGTACACAGACATTATGGCGATTATATTTAATAACCCTAAAAATCTTCCCACAATGCTTCTCGAAAATCTCATAATATAGAGTCCCATTGACGCAAAGTTTATAAATGCAAAGATTCTCATATATTTCTTCGCAAAAAAGTCATAGGAAAGTCTCGGGAATGTTTCTTTCATAATCTGGAGCATTCCCTTTTCGGTCTCCAACCCAAATCTTACAAAGGTGGCAGGCGAAAGGTAAACACTTAAAAATCCCAAAATTACAGGCAATAAAAGAAACCATATCTTCTTCCCCGGATTTCTTCTTTTTATAAAAAGCGAATCCAGAATATATAAAACCAGTACTCCAAGAGTCATCATACCGTTTTGCTCGGTTGTGGCAGATGATAAAAATGCGAAAATATAAAGAAGCTTATAATGTCTTTTTTCGCTTTTTATAAGGAAATACCAGAACACCAAAAGAAGCAAAAAGGGATATACATAGTTAAAAGAGCCAGTAAGCCAATATACGCTCTCCCGTGTTATATCAATGTTTAAAAGAAAAAGTGATGAAAGTGCCAGCATCCATACATTCGCCTGACATTTCCCGGGAACTGCAATCTTTAAAGACATTGTGCCAATCCCCGCTAACATCAGAGAGTTTACTATACTCCAAACCCACATTGGAAGCATTAAAAATGCGGTCGCCAAAAGATGTACTATCGCTCTTCCGTTTACTATCTCATAGTGCTCAATATGTGTTTTTATAAATCCAAGGTCCCCAAAGGTTGCATAGTAGAAATCATCGCCGAAGAGCGATACATTCATGTTCACCATAAATGTCGCAAAAAACACCAGGATAAACAGAAATATATAAGAGATATTATTCTTTGATTCTGTTTTCATTCCCTGTCCCCCTTATTTTTAAATATCCAGAGCTTGCTTACAACATAATTAAAAACTATCACAAACACACTGGTCAGCACCTTAATTATAAAATGGCTGAATCCAAGCTTTTCAACAAATACAAATATACTTAAAATCTGAATTACACTCGACACTACCCTTGCACCGACAAATTCAGTGAACATTTTAATTTCTGACATTATACTGTCGGGCTTTGTTTCAAATACCCACCTGCTGTTTACTGCATATGCGAAAATGACAGATACCGTTATTGCAATCACGTTGCTTACTGTAGGTGTAAGCCAAATATCGAGCAGGAATGTAACAACCCAATCAATCATAGTTGTAAGCACTCCTGCAATTATATAGACTATAAGCTCACGGCTCAGTTTATTTTTTAATATTTCACGAATTTTTTGAAACACAGAATTTACCCCGTTTCTTTTGCATATTATATTAAGGAAATTATATCAAAGGCGGGGAAAAAAGTCAATCTGAACCAAGCATCAGAAAAAAAGCAATTTTTTCATTTTTTTTATAAAAAAGTATTGACAAACCGACGAACTACTGCTATAATAATTGATGTTGTCGCTTCAATTAAGCGAAAAGATAATGGTCTTTGGGAGTTTAGCTCAGCTGGGAGAGCGTCTGCCTTACAAGCAGGATGTCACAGGTTCGAGCCCTGTAACTCCCACCATATGGCCCGGTAGTTCAGTTGGTTAGAACGCCAGCCTGTCACGCTGGAGGTCGTGGGTTCGAGCCCCATCCGGGTCGCCAATCTTTTTTCTTAGAAGTGATGATATGCCTCTGTAGCTCAGTCGGTAGAGCAAGGGACTGAAAATCCCTGTGTCGGCGGTTCGATTCCACCCGGAGGCACCATTTGCGGGAGTGGCTCAGTGGTAGAGCGTCACCTTGCCAAGGTGAACGTCGCGAGTTCGAATCTCGTCTTCCGCTCCATTTTATCACAAAAGACGCAAAACCTGATTTTGCGTCTTTTAATAACTGGCGCCATAGCCAAGCGGTAAGGCAGAGGTCTGCAACACCTTTATCCCCAGTTCGATTCTGGGTGGCGCCTCCATGTCGGAACAAGTTTCGCTTGTTCCGACTTTTTTCATTTTAACCTTGAATTTCTATTATTATATGATACAATATTTTTGTGGTAAAGAAAAAATATCCAAGGAGCTGAAAATATGAATATAAATTTAATTCCTGCACCTAAAAAAATCACAGTAAAAGATGGTGTTTTTGGGTTTGGGACTGTTCATGCTGAAGGACTTTCTGACGAAAGACTTATAAAGGCAGCAAATAAACTTCCTGTATCTAAAGACGGAGCGAAACTATCATTTAAAATAGGTGATGGCGACAAGGAAAGCTATGAGCTTTTGGTTTTAGAAAATGAAATCAAGGTGTCGGCAGACGGTGTTCGTGGTGCATTTTATGCAATCCAGACACTTCGTCAGTTATTTAAAGCAAATGAAATTCCGTGCCTTGAGATTTTTGACGAGCCCGAGTTTGAATCCCGTGGATTTTATCACGATGTAACACGCGGAAGAGTGCAGACAGTAAAAACTTTAAAAAAGCTTATCGATGATATGGCATACTATAAAATGAATGCTTTACAGCTTTATGTTGAGCATACATATATGTTTAAAGAGCTTTTGGGCTTTGCAAAAGAGGATAATGCTTTATCTTCTGCTGAATTAAAAGAGCTTGACTCCTATGCGAAGGAAAACTTTATCGACTTTATCCCGTCGCTTTCTACCTTCGGACACCTTTATGAGCTTATGGAAAGAGAAGCTTACAAGCATTTAAGATGTGCAGTTGAGACTAAGGATACACACCTTTGGAACAAAAGAATGCGGCATCATACCATTGACCCGAAAAACGAAGAAAGCTTCAATGTTATTAAAAGTCTTATAGACCAGTATGCAGAAAACTTTACATCAAAGTATTTCAATATCTGCTGCGACGAAACCTTTGACCTTACAAACGGCAAGTATAAAGGCGAAGATACAGGAAAGCTTTATGTTGAGTTTGTAAAGAAGATTATTTCTTATGTAGAATCAAAGGGTAAAACTGTTATGATGTGGGGAGATATTCTTTTAAATCACCCCGAAGTGATAGACGAGATACCCGATTCTGTAGTATTTTTAAACTGGGACTATGCAGCTGAGCCTTCCAAAGACAAAATAAAGACATTCTCCGAAAAAGGAAAATGTCAGTATGTGTGCCCGGGTACAGACTCGTGGGAAGGCTTTATAGAGAAGGCAGTAACAGGAGAATCTAACATAACTAAAATGGCAGAATACGGCAAAAAGTACGGTGCCAAGGGTGTGTTAAACACAAACTGGGGCGACTGGGGAAATCCATGTAACTTGGACATGGCAATGCACGGATTCTTAGTCGGTGCGGAAAAATCCTGGAATTTAGACGGCGAAGAATTGGACAAGAGAATAGACACTCTCCTTTACAAAAAAGAGGGTGCCTCGGAACTTATAAAAGATATCGAAAAGCACGCCAATTTAGCACACTGGAATAAGTTTGTAGATTGCAAATATCACCTTTTAAACGGAAAAGATGCATCGGAATATATCCCCGATAAAGAAGAGCTTAAAAATACTCAAAAGGAACTTTTAGCTATTTTAGAAAGCCTTAAAGAAGACAAATGGGGAAATGAAAAGATAAAGTCTTCGCTAATTTTAGCAACAGAAGGAATATTGATAATCTGTGAAGCTTTCTTAAAGCTTTCGGGTGAGAGTCAAGATTATTCTTTGGATATCAATGCTTGGCTTAAACGCTACCGCAAAGACTGGCTTTCGGAATGTAAGGAAAGTGAACTTAAGAATATTGAAGATGTAATTAAATGGGCTATAGCTCTTTAATAACACAAAAAAGGATGAACCAAAGTTCATCCTTTTTTATTACTTATTTTCAGCAGCCGCAGCCACATGAATCGTCGTCATTTAATGTGTTTCTCTCGGGCGGGAAAAATTCATCCACCGGGAAAGAAATTCTGTCAAAGAGTTCGCAGGGGTTATCCTCATTTGTTCCGCAGTTACATTCCTTATCGGGCACACAGAAGTCGTATGCAGGAATCAATAGCATTACCCGTCGCTCTAAGCGCACTATTGAGAATATTCCCAATGATACATAGACTCTCTTCTGTTCTCCGCCGAGTGTTAAGCTGTCGCCAAATACACGGCACACAGACTCGGGGACGCTATTGATGTCTGTTTCGCAGTCACACGAGCAGCAGCAATTACAACAGTTGTCATCATTATTTTCTTTGCTGTCTACCAACTTGCAGTCCAAAACAATCGGGTCAACAACTTCAACAACCGCTTTCGGCATATTTGTCTTTTTCCACATCTGCGGGTCAAAGGCATCTTCCTTATACTTTGAAGAAAATACCTTCGCATTACCTTCCGAACCAAAGAGAATTACTCTTTTATCGAATGTTGCAAGACCTTCAACCTCGCACGGTCTTTCCATTCCCTTTGAAACCGAAAGCTTAATCTTAAAGAAGTACTTTAAATCTATCGAGTAGTAGCCTCTGTTAAAGGGAACTGCTTCAATATCGGAAAATACCCAAATTATTTCTGCACTCTGGCATCTTACCGATACAGCATTGTCAACTGCACACTGACCTTCACGGGTTAAATATACTCTTAAATCCTGAAGGCAGTCTTTATCCCTGCAGCTATCATAGATTTTGTCTGTATGTATGCACACCGATTCTTTGAATCCGTTTTCGTTAGAACAACTCATGTTCATACATCCTTTCTGAAAACTACTTTAGGAGCATTATGCTCTTTGATAACAATTTATGCTCCTTGTTTCAGAAATGTGTCTTTTATTCAGATGTTTTTATACCGCGCATTGTAACTATATTATACTTTTTAGGTTTGTAGCTTTCAATGTACGAAAAAGCCTCCTCAGCCGTATCGACAACCTTAAAAAGTTCTAAGCATTTGTCTGTCATAAAATGCTTATCTTTGGTGTGATCTAAAAGCTCTATCATTTTATCATAATACCCGTTTGTGTTGATAATTACAATAGCTTTTTCGTGCCTGCCTAACTGTTTTAGAGTAAGCACTTCAAAAAATTCTTCAAATGTACCGATTCCGCCCGGTGCAACAATAAATGCGTCCGCCTTTTCTTCCATAATATATTTTCTCTCGCGCATAGACTCGGTAGTTATAAACTCTGTGCAGTTTTCAAATAATACGCCGTCAACATTGAAAAATCCCGGTGCAACGCCTATGATTTTACCGCCTTCGGCATACACTCCCCTTGCAACTGCGCCCATAAGACCGCCCGCACCGCCGCCGAATATTAAGGTGTGTCCTTTTTGGGAGAGAAGCTTTCCTAACTCTTCCCCATTTTCCTTATAAATATCATCAATATAGTCGCTCGCCGCTCCAAATACACAAATATTCATATAATCATCCTTTCTTATTAAGTATATTTTATATTTTTGTTATTTATGATGTGAGATATTCAGTTATATATGTTAATTATATCATATTTCATTTCAGACCGCAATAAAATGAGTAAAAAAAGCAAAAATCACTTGACAGAGCTTGAAAATAATGATATTATTTCATATATTGGAAGTAGAGGCGCGGTGATTATAAGTAACAGCTGTGTTTTATCGGTACTTGACAGTTGCGAAAGGATGAACCGCCGAAGTCTTTTGGGATATGCCGAAAAATCCCTTTGGGCTGGGCGTAATGTTAAAAGCATTGCGACTGTCATCTTAGGATGGAGTGCTACTGCCGAACACGCATTTTATTTTGGTGTTTTTTGGCAATAGCATTAGCTATTGCATTTTTATTTGTATAAAAAGAAAGCGAGGAATTAAAAATGAAAGAAAACTACAAGATTGGTATTATCGGTGCTACAGGTATGGTAGGTCAGAGATTTATCTCTTTATTAAAGGACCACCCCTGGTACACAATTGAGGTGCTTGCAGCATCTCCGAGAAGCGCAGGCAAAAAATATATTGATGCTGTCGGCGCAAAATGGGCTATGGAAGAAGAAATTCCCGAATCGGTTAAAGATATGATTGTTATGGATGCAACAGCTGATGTCGAAAAAATCGCATCAATGGTTGACTTTGTGTTCTGTGCAGTTGATATGAAAAAGGATGAAATAAGAGCATTGGAAGAAGCATATGCAAAAGCAGAGTGCCCTGTTGTATCAAATAACTCAGCACACCGCCACACTCCCGATGTTCCGATGATTATTCCTGAAATTAACGCAGACCACGCAGAAATTATAGCTATGCAGAAAAAGAGACTCGGCACAAAGAGAGGCTTTATCTCGGTTAAATCAAACTGCTCACTCCAGAGCTATGTGCCCGCTCTTCATCCGCTTATGAAATACGGCATAAAGAACGTACTCGCTACTACATATCAGGCAATCTCAGGTGCAGGTAAGACTTTTGAGACATGGCCCGAAATGGTTGACAATATGATTCCCTATATCGGCGGCGAAGAAGAAAAATCAGAAATCGAACCGCTTAAAATCTGGGGTAAAATTGATGGCGACAAGATTGTTGACGCCGAAGGTCCTTCAATTACAACACAGTGTCTCCGTGTTCCCGTATCAAACGGTCATATGGCGGCAGTATTTGTAAGCTTTGAAAATAAGCCCGAGATTGATGAAATCAAAAAGGCATGGAAGGAATTTAAGGGTGAGCCGCAGGATTTAAATCTCCCCCACGCTCCGAAGCAGTTCTTAAACTACTTTGAAGAAGACAACCGTCCTCAGACAAAGCTCGACCGTAATTTAGAAGGCGGTATGGCAGTATCAATAGGCCGTCTCCGTCCTGACACACAGTATGACTATAAGTTCGTATGTCTTTCACACAATACTCTAAGAGGTGCTGCAGGCGGTGCTGTACTTATGGCAGAGCTTTTGACTGCAAAGGGTTATATGGACTAACTTTTTTAAATATTTTATATCAGGAAATAATGAAAGGACAGATTTATATGAAGACTTTACCGTTTACAGGTTCAGCCGTTGCAATCGTGACTCCATTTAACGGACTCCAGGTTGACTATGATTCACTCGGCGAAATTATTGAAATGCACATAAACAATAAAACTGATGCTATCGTTATCTGCGGAACATCAGGCGAAGCATCAACAATGCCTAACGAAGAGCATATCGAGGTAATTGAATATTGTGTTAAAAAGGTAGCAGGCAGAATCCCTGTTATCGCAGGCACAGGCTCAAATGATACAGCACACGCTATCTATCTTACAAAGGCTGCTGCCGATGCAGGTGCTGATGCAATTTTAACTGTTACTCCCTACTACAATAAAGCTAACCCCCGTGGTCTTTATGAGCATTTTAAGGCGATTGCAGAATGTTGCGATTTGCCGATAATTCTCTATAATGTTCCGTCAAGAACAGGTATGACAATCCCTGTATCAATTCTAAAAGAGCTTGCAAAAATCGACAATGTTGTCGCAATTAAGGAGGCAAGCGGAAACATAAGCTATGTTGCAGAAATCGCAAGACATGTTCCTGAGCTTTACATCTATTCAGGAAATGACGATATGATTGTTCCCGTTATGTCTTTGGGCGGCAAGGGTGTTATCTCGGTAGTTGCAAACATTTTGCCTGAAGAAACACATAATATCTGCCAGTATTACTTAGACGGCAAGGTTGATGAGTCCCTAAAGCTTCAGCTTGATATGCTTGATGTTATCAACAATCTCTTTATAGAAGTTAACCCCGTACCCGTTAAGACTGCTATGGAAATCCTTGGCTACAAGGTTGGAAACTTAAGACTTCCCTTAGCTCCAATGGCGGACGAAAACAGAAAGAAGCTTGAAGACAGTATGAAGGCATACGGCGTTAAAAAGCTTTGATTTTGGAGTGAATAACTTATGACAAATATAATCTTAAGCGGATGTAACGGCAAAATGGGGCAGGTTATAACCCGCCTTGTATCCGAGAGAGACGATGTAAAAATCGTCGGCGGAATTGATATAAACGACTGCTTAAAGAACACATATCCCGTTTTTACTTGTCTGGAAGACTGTAACGTAGATGCAGATGTAATCGTGGATTTTTCGCATCCGTCGGCATTTGATAAGCTGATGGAGTTTGCTAGACAAAAAAATCTTCCGATAGTTGTAGCAACAACGGGTTTAAGTCCTGAACAAAGAGAAAAGCTTAAAGCTTACAGCGAAAGTATCCCTGTATTTTTCTCGGCTAATATGAGTCTTGGGATAAATCTTTTAATTGCTTTAGCTAAAAAGGCGGCAAGGGTTTTAGAATCAGGCTTTGATATTGAAATCGTAGAACAGCATCATAATCTTAAAATTGATGCACCATCAGGTACCGCCCTTGCAATCGCAGACGGCATAAATGAAGAGATGGGAAATACATTCGAGTTTGTGTATGACCGACACGCATACAGAAAGCAAAGGGATAAAAAGGAAATCGGTATCCACGCTATCCGCGGCGGCACAATCGTCGGAAAGCACGATGTTATCTTTGCTGGGTGCGACGAGGTTATTACCTTAAAGCACGAAGCGACATCAAAAGAAGTGTTTGCAGTAGGTTCTGTTAAGGCGGCAATATTTATGAATGGAAAGCCAAATGGACTTTATTCAATGACCGATTTAATCGGTGATGTAATGTAAATAAAAAAAGCACTTCATAAGAAGTGCTTTTTTTGGAGCTGTTGAGCGGACTTGAACCGCCGACCTACGCCTTACCAAGGCGTTACTCTACCAGCTGAGCTACAACAGCGAAACAACATTTAATATTATAATGCAAAGACAGATGTTTGTCAAGATTATTTTAAAGAAACTAGTTAAAAAAGACGCTTTTCTAAGCGTCTTTTCTTTATTTTGTTATTGTATTTATAAATGCTGCCGTTCTTTCGTTTTTCGGGTTTTCAAATAATTCCTTTGCCGTTCCCTGTTCTGCAATAACACCTTCATCCATAAAGATAACCTTATCAGAAACTTCTCTTGCAAAGTTCATTTCGTGAGTTACTATAATCATGGTGGTATCGTGCTCGGCAAGCTGTTTTATAACCTTTAAAACTTCTCCTGTAAGCTCGGGGTCAAGTGCCGATGTAGGCTCGTCAAAGCAAAGAATATCGGGCGAAAGCGCTAACGCTCTTGCAATCGCAACTCTCTGCTGCTGACCGCCCGAAAGCTGGCAGGGATAACTGTTAATTTTATCAGAAAGTCCAACCTTATCCAAAAGCTCTAATGCCTTTTTCTCAATATTTTCAGGTGTATCGGTTTTAAGAAGTGTCGGCGCAAGTGTAATATTCTTTAAAACATTATACTGCGGAAAAAGGTTAAATGACTGGAAAACAAGTCCAAAATGAAGTCTCATTTCTCTTATGTACTCGTCGCTCATTTTTGCTTTCTCCGAGCCGTCATAAATTACCTTGTCATTTATGGCAATTGTGCCGTTTTCCGCAAACTCAAGAAAATTAAGGCATCTTAAAAGTGTTGTTTTACCGCTTCCTGATGAGCCGATTATAGAAAGCACATCGCCCTTTTCAATAGAAAAGTCTATTCCTTTTAAAACTTCGGTTTTACCAAAGTTTTTTACTAAATTTTTTACTTCTAATATAGGCATTTTTTTCTCTCCTTACACCTTATAATAAGACAACTTCTTCTCGAAATATCCGAAAATAAGTGTCAGGATTCCCACAAAGGCAAGGTAGAATACCGCCGTGTAGAATAATGGCCACATAAGACCATATCCTGCAAAATTCTGTGCCGCCTGAATTACTTCGACTATCATTATAACACGTGCTAAAGCCGTATCTTTAACAAGGGTTATTACCTCGTTGGACATAGGTGCTAAAATTCTTTTTACAACCTGCATTAGTATGATTTTAAAGAAAATCTGTGTTTTGGTCATACCAAGCACTTGTCCTGCTTCATACTGACCTTTTGCTATGCTTTCTATACCGCCACGGTATATTTCAGCAAAATAGCAAGCATAGTTTATTACAAATGCTGCTATTACCGATGCAAAACGTGTAAGCACGGGTGTTCCGAATATAAAGCCCGGAACATAAAAGAATATGATTACCTGAAGCATCAAAGGCACTCCGCGGATAATCCACACGAATGTTTTTACCAGATATGAAAGAGGCTTGAACTTTGACATTGAGCCAAATGATATTATCAAACCTAAAGGAAGCGCTAACAAAAGTGTTAGCGCAAATATCAGGCATGTGTATTTAAGTCCGCCTATCAGGCTTAAAGTTACTTCCCAAAATCCCATTATTATTTTCCTTTATTATTCAATAGTTTCTGTTATCTTAAGAACGTTTTCAAATCCGTATTTCTTAGCCAATTCCATAAGTGTGCCGTCAGCTTCAAGTTCTTTGATAGCTTCGTTTACCTTAGCTGTAAGGTCTGAACCCTTCTTAAAGCCGATAGCATAGATTTCAGAATCAAGCTCGATTGCTTCTACTATAGCAAGGTCTTCGTAGTCGCCGTTTCCGCAGATGTTCTGAGCCAAAAGAATATCAACTACTGCAAAATCAACTGCACCTGACTTAACTTCTGTAAATGCATTGATCTGTGCTGTTGTTGAGAAAATCTTGTCTGCATCTGTAACAGATTCTGCGTATGCAGCACCTGCACTTCCGCCTTCAACACAAGCTGACTTACCCTTTAAGTCTTCTTCTGTCTTGAACAAATCAACATTTTCTGCCTTTGTTACAACACACTGCTGATTTAACATATATCCGTATGAGAAATCAACAAGGTCAGATCTCTTGATGCCGTCGTCTGATGAGTTTGCAGTAAAGCCGTTCCATACGCAGTCGATTGCGCCTGAGTTAAGTTCGTTGTACTTCTGTCCCCAGTCGATAATCTGGAATTCTGCAGTCATACCGAGTTTTTCTGCTACAGCCTGGGCAAATTCTGTTTCAAATCCTGTCCATGTACCGTCTTCATTCTGTTCGTTCATGTTCTCAAAAATTGTTACACCACAAGTAAGAACATTGTCACCATTTGTCTCTCCGCAGCCTGCAAGTGCTAAAACCACCAACATAGCTACCATAAGTACTGATAAAATCTTTTTCATTTTCTTTTACCTTTCCTTTCTAAAATGCACGGCAATATGCCGTATCCCCTTAATACTCTGCTATTGTAACACACTAAAGTGATAAAGTAAAGCTTTTTTTTAAAATTTTTTTAATTTCTATAAAAAAAGAGAAACGACCTATATAAATAAGCCGTTTCTCCTCGGGTGGTGGTATATATGATAAAAGGGTATCAGATAGCGGATTTCCGCTACATTTTTAATTATTCCACCTGTCCCAAAAAATATTCAAAAATTATATTCTCACACTGATATTTTTTTCTTTTAAATATTTTTTTAAGTCAATTATCTCGATTTCTTTAAAATGGAAAAGGCTTGCCGCCAAAACCGCATCAGCTTTGCCTTCATTAAAAGCATCATAAAAATGCTCCATATTCCCTGCTCCGCCCGATGCAATTACGGGAATATTTACCATTTCGGATACGGCACGGTTTAGCTCATTATCATACCCCGACTTTGTGCCGTCTTTATCCATACTTGTTAAAAGTATTTCTCCGGCACCCAGCTTTTCGGCTTTTTTAATCCATTCCAATGCATCGATGCCCGTATTTACTCTTCCGCCGTTTAGATATATCTCCCAGCCGTTTCCGTTTTCGCGCCTTTTTGCATCAACGGCTAAAACAACACACTGGCTTCCGAATTTTTGAGCCGCCTCAAATATAAGCTCAGGACGGCGAATTGCCGCAGAGTTTACCGAAACCTTATCTGCACCCGCATTTAAAATTTCGCGAAAATCTTCTACAGTTCTTATTCCGCCGCCGACTGTAAAGGGAATAAACACTTCCTTTGCCACCTTTTTAACCATATCGCATACGGTATGGCGGTTATCGGATGATGCGGTAATATCCAAAAATACAAGCTCATCGGCTCCCGCTCTGTCATAGACCTTTGCACATTCCACAGGGTCGCCTGCATCAATTAAATTTACAAAATTTACGCCCTTTACAACTCTTCCGTCCTTTACATCAAGGCAGGGGATTATTCTTTTTGCGTGCATTATTTATCCCCCTCCTTTAAGATAAAGTTTTTAAGTATCTTCATACCAATGTCACTGCTTTTTTCAGGATGAAACTGAACTGCTGCTACATTATCCTTTTCAATTGCGATAGAAAGTCTTTCGCCATACTCTGTGTATGCGCTTATGATACTTTCGTCTTCGGGCACGGCATAGTATGAATGAACAAAATAAACATACGGCTCCGTACCAAGTCCTGAAAATAGCCACGAAGTGTCCTTTGTTTCAATGTTATTCCAGCCGATATGGG
Organism: Clostridia bacterium; assembly: GCA_045590035.1. Taxonomy (GTDB): domain Bacteria; phylum Bacillota; class Clostridia; order UBA1381; family UBA1381; genus HGM11525. The sequence continues at coordinate 15,180 of JAZNQG010000200.1, read as the reverse complement.
GAATTTTAAGGGCACAGTCGGGAATTTTTTTAACCTTGCCGCTAAAAAGACCTATACCCTTAACACCCGGACTTTCTTCGCTTTCTTCGAACATAAGATGAAGTCCTAAGCAAATTCCAAGTAGCGGTTTTTTACTTTCTTTAACCTGTCTTACAACGTCCACAAGGCCTTTTTCTTCCAGCATTTTCATGGCATCGCCAAATGCTCCGACACCCGGTAAAATTACCTTGTCTGCCGAAAGAATTACATCCTTATCTCCCGTTATCACACTTTCGGCGCCCAAAAAATCCAGAGCATTTTTGACACTATGGAGATTTCCCGCACCGTAGTCTATAATCGCAATCATATACCTTCTCCTACTTTAAAGGAGTGTCACATTTCGCAACACTCCTTTTTTAAAATTCTGTGTTTTATTCTGCTGATTCTTCAAGTGAATCTTCAACTACATCACCGGCTTCAACATCTGTTTCAACGTCTGTTGCCACATCTGTCTCTGTTTCCTGTGATTCCTGAGCTTTTTGCATTTCCAATGTCTTTAAGTCAACTTCTCTTCTGATTTCGCCCCAGAGAGTGTCAACAGTAACATCATCACCGAGACCGTATTCAGCCTTAAAATCTTCAAAATTCTCTTCGCCTACATACTTACCAACGCTTGCCTTGCCTTCAGCTTCACCCCAGGGTGTCATAGCTGTAACGTCATCACCAAGACCTAACATTTCTTTAATCTGGTCTGTTGTCATACCGTACATCTCGGCAATCTTCTGTGTCGGGATATTGTAGTATGCAGCAGCTTCTTCTGTATCAGCAGGCATATCTGCAGGAAGTGAATACTCAACCAAAAATTCCTCAACTGTCATCCCTGAATCTGCTGCGATATCAGCAACTGTTCTTCCGCTGATATTTACATAACCCATAGCATTGTAGGGGTTTCTTGTAACAAACTTATAAATGACAAAGCCTGCAACCGCCAACGCAAGTACGATAAGAATTGAAATTACTACTTTAGCACCTGTATTCTTTTTAGGCGCATCGATAACTTCATCCAACACAAGCTCTTCTTCAAAAAGCTCTTCATCGTCTTCAAACACTTCTTCTATAACGTTGTCATCGGTCTCGTCAAAAGCTTCTTCGATAGCTTCGTCCACGATTTCTTCAGTTTCTAGAGCATCTTCCACGATTTCTTCTGCTGCTTCTTCAGCTGCCTCTTCAATAACTTCTTCTGTTACTTCTTCAACTGTTTCGGCTACCGTCTCTTCTTCGCCTTCTACTTTTTCAAAAATATCTTCGTTCATTTTTTTACCTCTCCTTTTTTAATTTTTTAATACATATAATAATATTGACAGATAATGAAGAATGCTGCCTGCCAGAACAAACAGGTGCCATACCGAATGCATATATCTGTATTTTTTCATTACATAGAATATTATACCAACCGTATAAACTATTCCGCCTGCGACCAATAACCAGAGTCCGCCTGGTGCCAGATACTCGGCTAAAGGCTTAATCGAAAGGACAATCCCCCAACCCATAAGCACATAGCATATAAGTGAGAGTATGCGGAATTTTTCAAGGTTAATTGCATTTAGGATTATTCCAAAAATGGTAACTCCCCAGATAATCCCGAATATCGTCCAACCGAGTGTGCTTCTTAATGGACCCATAAGATATGGGGTATATGTTCCTGCAATCAAGATAAATATCGAACAATGGTCAAAGATGCGAAGTATTCTCTTTGCCGTTTCGTTTCTTACAATATGATATGTCATAGACATTGTATAGAGTAATATCAATGAAATACCGTACATAAGCGCTCCGAAAAGTCCCAAACCGTCAGAATATATCACGGCGAATAAAACCAAAAGCACCAATGCCGCAACCGACAGCAATACACCTACACCATGGGAAACAGAATTAAAAATCTCTTCTCCGACCGTGTAGATTACACTTTTCTTTTCCGTTTTCATCTAAATTATTCTCCTACGCTTACATCAACGTTGCCGACTTCGACACCATCTCCAGCGGCCTGATTTTTCATCTGTTCTTCCATAAGCTTTTCCTGTGCGGCCTGCAAGATGGGAAGTGCGTCCTTATAAAGAGTATCGGCAGGAAGATCTTCTACTGTAAGACCATATGCCGAAATCAATGTGGCATAGTCCATACCTGAACCCATTGCAATATTTTCAACAGGCATATAATCCTGAGCCTGTTCCATTGTCATATCAGAAGTTACATCATCCGTGTATTTAAACTGTGCTTTAAGCTCGTCAACTGTAACGCCTTCAAACTTTGCATAGTTTTCAACCGTCATCTTGCTTGTAACCGAGATAATATCACTGTCTTCATTAAATTCGTATTCGCCAAGCTGATAGGTTTCGATAATTTCTTCTGCAGTAGTGCCTCTTTCCTTTGCTACTGCGCCTAAGGTCTGGTTTTCGAGAGAATCTTCAATTACTTCTCCACCAAAATTCAGTGTCGGATAAACTGCCCAGACACCTAAAGCTACAACCGCAAGAACTACCAATGTAACTATTACATTAAAAAGCACATTCGACTTTTTCTTCGGTGTATTAGCTGCTACCTGTTCTTTTCTGCCTTTTTTCGCCTTTCTTTCGCTCATATATAATTCCCTCCTTTGGAATTTCACATTTATTTTAATATAATATCACTTTTTTAGAATAAATGCAATACGAATTTATGAATCTTTTGTTAATTTTACTTGTCTTGATTTTCCTTTTGTTATATGTTATATTTATATTATCAAATAAATTCCGAAAGGACGGATGTTTATGTTTACAAGAAATGATTTAAAGCAAAGAGCAAAGGATGTTTTAAAGAAAAACTACTGGACTGCACTTGCATTGGTTGCACTTATTTATTTAGCCGAAATGGTATTGGCGCTCGGAATATTTGCTCTTACCTTCCCGACAATGCTTTTTGCATCACTGTCAGGTTATCACTATACCCCTGTAAATGACGTGATTTCTGTTATTTCATCTATATTCTCAATGGTGGTTTCACTTTTCCTTATGCCTTTGAATGTAGGATTTTTCAGAAGTCTTATAAAAATGTCAAATGGCGAATCAAGTGAAATCAAGGATATAATCTGGGGTTATAAAAATAATTTCGGAAACACTATTTCTACATATATAAGATATTTTGTGATAGTATTCTTGCTTTCACTTATCGCTTCTGCAGCGGCAGTATTTGGATTATGGCTTCCGACTTATATTATAACTTACTTTGAAATAGGAATGATATATGATTTACAGGCTTTTATTGTGTCTTTGTCCGGCATACTCTTTATGTTTATAGGTATGATTCCTGCACTTATTAAATCCTACGACTATTACTTAGCAGGCTTTATTTTGGCAGAAGAAACAGACCTTACAGGCAAGGAAGTTTTAAAAAGAAGTAAGGCTTTAATGAAGGGACACCGATTCTTTACATTTAAGCTTGACCTTTCATTTATCGGCTGGGCGTTTCTTGGTTTAATATGCTGCTGCGGTCTTGGAATGATTTTTGTCACACCCTACATCTATCAGACACAGACAGAGCTTTATTTAGAGCTTACAGGAAAGAAAAAAGACGCGGTTTATGATGTGGAATTTAAAGAAACATCTGAGCCCGAAAAAGAAGAAAATACAGAAGAAGAAAATTTTTAAAGTTTTTTTCAAAAAACTCTTGCTATTTAAAACCTACTATGCTATAATATATCGGCATGGCATTACACACAATTGAAGATTGCATACGGGGTTGCCATAATGGTCCGCTTGCAAGATGATTCAATTGGAGGAAAAAAACAAGGAGGAAAAAATAATGTCAAATGTAATTTCTATGAAACAGCTTCTTGAAGCAGGTGTTCATTTCGGACATCAGACAAGAAGATGGAACCCGAAAATGGCTGAGTACATTTTCACAGAGAGAAACGGTATCTACATCATCGACTTGCAGAAGACCGTTAAGAAGGTAGAGGAAGCTTACTACTTCGTTAAGGATGTTGCAGAAGCTGGCAAGACAATCCTTTTCGTTGGTACAAAGAAGCAGGCTCAGGACTCTATCAAAGAGGAAGCTGAAAGAGTTGGAATGCATTATGTAAATGCAAGATGGCTCGGCGGTATGATGACAAACTTCAAGACAATTCAGAAGAGAATTGACCGTTTGGCTCAGATCAACAAGATGGAAGAAGAAGGCACATTCGACCTTCTCCCCAAGAAGGAAGTTATCAAGCTTAAGGCTGAAAGAGACAAGCTTGAAAAGTACCTTGGCGGTATCAAAGAGATGAAGGAACTCCCGGGCGCACTTTTCGTAGTTGACCCGAGAAAAGAAAAGATCGCTATCGCTGAAGCTAAGAAGCTCGGTATCCCCGTTGTTGCTATCGTTGATACAAACTGTGATCCTGATGAAGTTGATTACGTAATCCCCGGTAACGACGACGCTATCCGTGCAGTTAAGCTCATCGCTTCAACAATGGCTAACGCTATTATCGAAGGCAGACAGGGCGAAGACGCTGTAGCAGCAGAAACAGAAGAAGCTCCGGAAGTAGCAGAAGACTAATATTAAGGAGGATTTTCAAAATGGCATTTACAGCACAGGACGTAAAAACATTAAGAGAAATGACCGGTTGCGGTATGATGGACTGTAAAAAGGCTCTTACCGAAACAAACGGTGATATGGATAAAGCAGTTGAGTTCTTAAGAGAAAAGGGACTCGCTACAGCTGCTAAGAAAGCTGGCAGAATTGCATCAGAAGGTATTGTTAAGTCATACATCGACGGCAATGTTGGTGTTTTGGTTGAAGTTAACTCAGAAACAGACTTCGTTGCTAAAAATGACGAATTCTTAGAGTTCGTTTCAGATATCGCAAAGACAGTTGCCGAAAAGAACCCCGCTGACGTTGAGGCTCTTAAGGAAATGACAATGGTAGGCTCTGACGCTACTGTTGGCGAAGTATTGACAGCTAAGATTGCTAAGATCGGCGAAAATATGAACATCAGAAGATTTGAAAGAATCGAAACTGAAGGCGTCGTTGTAGATTACATCCACGCTGCAGGTAAAATCGGTGTTTTGGTTGAAGCAGACGCTGAATCTTCAGACGCTACAAAAGAGTGCTTAAGAAACGTTGCAATGCAGGTTGCAGCTTTAAATCCCCAGTACCTTTCAAGCGATGATATTCCTGAAGATTACAAAGAGCACGAAAAGGCTATCCTTATCGCTCAGCTCCAGAACGATCCGAAGAATGCTAACAAGCCTGCTGACATCATCGAAAAGATGATTGGCGGAAGATTAGCTAAACAGTTTAAAGAAGTTTGTCTTCTTGAACAGGAATATGTTAAGGCTGAAAACAAGGAAAGCGTTGCAAAGTATGTTGCAAGCGTTGGAAACATCACTCTTAAATCTTTCGCTCGTTTTGAAACAGGCGAAGGTCTTGAGAAGAAGGAAGAAAACTTCGCTGATGAAGTTGCTTCAATGATGAAATAATCAAAGCATTTTAAAAGACTGTTGGAAAAACCAACAGTCTTTTTTTGTATAATCAGCCAGCTTGTCTTTTCTTTATTTTGTTCCAGTTATAATACCCGTATATATCATTTACCAAGAACATTACAAAGCAGATAACCATCGGAAAATAGGATATGTTTTCAATAGTTGCCATAACCCAGAGAACAATTAAAACTATGTCGTTTAATGCATACATAATTGCATAATACGGACTTCTTAAAAATGTAAGGTAACAGGCAAGAAAGCTTGTTGTAATTGAGATTGTGCTGAAAAAGAGATTCTTATTTCCTATCGCAAAAAGAATAAAATAGAAAATAACTGTTGTTAATACAGCAAATATAATTCCCCATACAATCTGGTTTTTATTAAGTGAGCTTACTTCCACCTCTTTTGTTCCTTTATACGGATGACGAATCCATGATATAACAGACATAACAGCAATCGGTGCGGTCATAAAAAGATAGGTTATCATTTCTCCGTAGTATTTAAAGAAAAAGGATATAATCCCGTAGAATACTGCAAATACAACAGTAAGCACCTGCCCTAAAACATAGCCTTTTGCAACAAATATAAGTGCAGTTACTCCAATCAACGATGCAATTACGGTAAGTACATCGCCCGTACCCGATATTATATATGATATTAAGGTTATAATGACCGACGAAAGCCATAAAATAAGTTCAAAACGGCTAAGGTCAGAAAACGGATTTTTAGTTTTCATAATTACCTCCAAAAAAACAAGCATCCGTTCTTGCATATCTTCTAAGACCTAACGATATGCAAACGAATGCTTCAGCATCTACTACCCGGTGGCAGTTTTTTAGATTATAGAATTGGTGAACGATTTAGATGTCAAACAATTTTCATGAATTGACAACTTCGTTGTCATGAATTGGCTATCGCCATGAATTCTCGCTAACGCTCCATGAATTGAATTGCCGTAAATAGCACCGATAGGTGCTATTCATGAGCCACCAGGCTCATTTCATGAAATCTTTGATTTCAATTCGTGCCTTCAGGCAATTCATTGAGTTTGCTTTGCAAACTCATTATATCATATTTATATGCCGATTGCAACTCATTTTTCGGGATGAAGCTTAAAACCGCATATTCTTGACAAAAAGGCATAAAATGGTTATAATTATCGTATTATGCACCTGTAGCTCAGTTGGATAGAGTGTCAGACTCCGACTCTGAAGGCCGTGCGTTCGAATCGCATCAGGTGTACCAGAAAAAAGACAGATTTCGAACACGAAATCTGTCTTTTTTCATCGTTATAAATCTCTGTCGAGATTTTCGATATGTCATAAATGACTCGATATGTGCTGACACACTCGATATGTTGCCTGTGGCAACGAGATTTACAGCATATCGAGTTTTGAGTGAAACGAAAAACATATCGATTTTGTGAAAACAAAAATATCGAGCAAACGAAGTTTGCATATCGTAAAAAAATAAAAATCTCTTTATGGTTCTGCTTTCCAAGAAAAAGAGACTGTCTCAATAGACTTTCTTTATTTACTCCAGTGCCTCAAACACCGCATTTTCAAATCTTACTGCCGAATTATTTTCTGCACCGCCATCAACTAAAGAGTTTTTCATAAACACTGCGCATATTTTGTTTTCAGGGTCAATCCAGAAGTGTGAGCCGTAATAACCGCTCCAGCCAAAAGCACCTTCAGGAAGTACTTTATAAGATTCATCCCTTATAACACGAACACCCAACCCCCAGCTTTCATTTCCCGGCATTATACTTTCAGGTACATACGGAACAGAAATTTTGTTAAACATGTCTTCCGATAAAATTCTTCCGTTTGGTGTCTTCCCTTTATTTAAAAGCATTTTTGAAAATTTGGCATAATCATCAAGTGTCGACGCAAGTCCTGCACCTGCCGGTTTGTGTCCGCACGGAAAATTTATAAAAACGCATCCCTCTGTCGATTCTCCAACGATACTTCTGCCGTCCTTTTTATCATGGAGAGTAATAAATCTTTCCCACTGTTCTTCGCTCGGCGAAAAAGTTGTATCTTTCATTCCGCAGGGCTCAAAGATTTCTTTTTTAAGAAATTCATCATAACTCATACCCGTTACCTTTTCCACAATTGCCGCAAGAACATCAAATGCAGCGCATCCGCTGTAAGCCTGCTTTGTAAAAGGTTCAAATTCAAGCCCTTCATCAATATATCTTTTTAAAGTGTTTTCTTTTGTTGCTCTTTCATTATCCGAAAGATTTATCTGTCTTTCAGAGCCAAAACCCGATGTATGTGTAAGACAATGAAGAATTGTTACTTCTGTTTCGGTTTTCCCTAAGTCAACTCCCTCCAAAGTCACAATATGTATATTGCGAAACCGGGGCAAAAACTTACTTACAGGGTCATTCAGTGAAACAAGATTTCTCTCAACCAAAATTAAAATCGCAATCGCTGTTACAGGCTTTGTCATTGATGCCAGTCTGTAGATTGTATCAATCTTGGCATCCCCGAAATTATTTTTATATACAACATCTCCGTTTTGCCATACATAATATGCTGAGCCAAACAGATTATTATTATCTAAATCGTATCTTGCTATCTTTTCAATATTGTCTTTTAATTTTTCCTTATTAAGTAATCTCATATTTTGTCTCCTAATTGCTTTTCTTATAAAAGATAAATTCATAATGAATTACTTATTTGCATTTTTCTTTGCCGTTTTTATTGACGCAATCAACAAAATACGAATTGTCGAGCAGATTTTATCAATGCTTTTATATTTTGTTTCGTCAATATAATTTGATTTATATAACATTTCAAGCCATTTTCCAGTTTCGCTGGCTTCCTTTAAGGCGAATTCCAGTTTTGCAATAAAGTCCGCTCTGCTATGACCATATTTGCTTTCTGCAATATTTGCACAAATACTTGTTGCGCTTCTTCCTATTTGGTTGGATATGATAGTTTCTTTTTTATTACGCAAATCTTTGACTAAATTTAAAACTTCAACAGATAATTCCATCGAAAGTGTACCAAGTTTATCTTCTTGCATAAAGTTCACCTCTAGACTTAGTATATCACGCATTTGTACGAAGTGCAACATCGTTTACACTGAAGGTGTAACATCATTGATACGAAGTGTCACATCATTTATCTGGGATAACATCATTTTGTGTCCGTAAAATAAGAATGATGTTGACCACAAGTGGTCAAATGATGTACTCGCTACACTCGTAATGATGTTGTGTCCATTACGGACACAAACACAAAAAAACAACACTCTATATGAGTGTTGTTTTTCTGGTGCTCGAGGCCGGGGTCGAACCGGCACGGGTATCGCTACCCACGGGATTTTAAGTCCCGGGCGTCTGCCTATTCCGCCACTCGAGCATATTTAATCTTTAGCACGAGATACATTATAACACACTATTTCCCTATATGTCAATACTTTTTTCACCTTAAAATTCCACATATTCCAATATATTTTTTATTTTTTACTTATAAAATATGTTGATTTTGGATTTATTATCTGTTATAATAAAATATACTCTTATAATAAGATGTGTAATTTTTGTCTTGTTTTTGGCAAAGTAACACTTTACACCCCACTTCATATTATGTAATAAACACGTTTGTGGTTATTATATAAGGGATTTTCTTTAAAAAAATCCCGGGAGGTGTTAAGTAGTTTTGAGCAGCTTTATTATAGAAGGCGGGAGAAAACTTTCGGGCGAATTTCCGATTCAGGGCGCAAAAAACGCAGTTTTGCCTGTGCTTGCCGCAACTGTTTTAACAAGTGGGAAAAGTATAATTTCCAACTGTCCCGACCTTTCTGATGTCAAAAATACCATAGAAGTTTTAGAGAATTTAGGATGCAGGGTCAAACGAAATCACGACAGAATTGAAATTGACCCATCCGATGTGGAAAGCTACACTATACCTGAGCATCTTATGCGGAAGATGCGGTCTTCCATCATATTTTTAGGTGCGATTGTAGCACGGCACAAAAAAGCATCGGTAAGCATGCCGGGCGGATGTGAAATAGGGCTTCGTCCTATCGATTTACATCTTAAGGCACTTAAAAGTCTCGGAATTAAAATTTCTGAAGAACACGGGTACATAAACTGCACAGCTGACAAAATAAAAGGCGCAAAAATACATCTTGATTTCCCGTCTGTCGGCGCAACCGAAAATATTATGCTTGCCGGAGCTATGGCAGAAGGCACGACAATAATTGAAAATGCTGCAAGAGAACCCGAGATACTGGATTTACAGAATTTCCTAAACCGAATGGGCGCAAAAATTCAAGGTGCGGGCGGAAGCACGATAAGGATTGACGGAGTAAAAGAACTTTTTGGTGCTGAGCATACAATTATGCCTGACAGAATTGCAGCAGGAACATATCTTTTGAGTGCGGCAATAACAAAAGGCGAGATGCTTTTAACAAACGCAGATTCTACTCATATGGGTGCGATTTTAAATTCGCTTTCTGATATGGGTGCTAAAATTTACTCAGAGAAAAACAAAATCGGAATAAAGATGAATAAAAGGCCGCTTTCCATTCCGTCAATAAAGACAATGCCCTATCCCGGGTTTCCGACCGACATCCAGTCGCCGTTTATGGCGCTTTCATCTGTGGCAGACGGAACAACGGTTTTTGTGGAAAATATATTTGAAAACCGTTTCCAACACGTCGATGAGCTTAAAAGAATGGGCGCAGACATAAGGATTGACGGAAGATGTGCAGTAGTGGTAGGCACTCCCCATCTTACAGGTGCAAAGGTGGTTGCAAAGGAATTACGAGGCGGTGCGGCACTCATTATTGCGGCACTTTCTGCAGTAGGAAAAACAGAGATTGAGAATATAAAATATATCGACAGAGGATATGAAAATATAGAAAAATATCTTTCCATGTGTGGAGCGGATATCAGAAGAAAGGAGTGATTATAATGCAAAATACAAAGACAAATGACATCAAAAAGCGTCATTCAAAAAGGCAGTTAAAAAGAAGACGGCAACAGCTTATACGCCGTACAATCACTTTAACTACCCTTTCTTTAATTGTTATTTGTATTATAGTCTTCCTGACACCGTTGCTTGATGTAAGAGGTGTCGAGATTACAGGAAATAATAAAATTGAAACAAGTAGCTTAGAGCCGATAGTAGAGTCCTTAAAAGGCAGAAACCTGCTTCTAACAGGCAAAAAGGATGTAAAAAAGGAATTGTCAGGTTTTGCTTATATTGACAGTATTTCGGTTGACAAAAAGCTCTTTCCGCCGTCGGTTACGGTAGAAATCACCGAATGTATCCCGTCAGGTGTTCTGGTTCACAATTCGTCCATTGTTATAATAGATGCATCGGGAAAGATTCTTGAAACAGGAGCCGATAAACCCGAAGTGGCGGAAATTTCAGGACTTAAGCTTACATCTGCAAATCCCGGTGAGATAATTTCTTTAGATGATAATGCAAAAAGAGAGACAGTTTTAGACATTTTATCCGACTTTAAGAAATCAGGACTTTTATCGGGCATTACCAAAATCAGCTTTGATGACATTGATAACATAACCTTTAACTACGAAAACAGAATTGATGGCATCTGCGGGCCTTATGTGGATTTCGGAAGAAAATTAAGTTTATTCAGGGAAGCTATTACTTCCAACAAGCTTACCGAAAATTCCCGCGGTACAATCGACCTTACAAAAACAGGAAAGGCGGTTTATACACCGTAAAATGCCGAAAACACAAAAAATAAAAATTTTTTTGCAAATAAATTACAAAAACTATTGAATAAATTAAAAATTCGTAGTAAAATGATATTATGTATAGTATGCTAAGGAGGATTTTTGATTATGGCTAACATAGAATTCGCACTCGATCAGACTCAGTCTGCACCTATTGACGGCGCAAGAATTAAGGTTATCGGTGTAGGCGGCGGCGGAAACAATGCTGTTGACAGAATGATTGAGGCAGGCGTTAAGAATGCTGAATTCATCTCAGTAAATACAGACTCACAGCAGCTTAAGCATGTTAAGTCTCCGACTGCATTGCAGATCGGTGTTAAACTCACAAACGGTTTAGGCGCAGGTGCAAAGCCTGAAATCGGTAAAAAAGCTGCAGAAGAAAGCGAAGAGCAGATAAGAAAGATGCTCGAAAATACCGAAATGGTATTTATAACCGCAGGTATGGGCGGCGGTACAGGTACCGGGGCTGCTCCCATCATCGCAAGAATTGCAAAAGAAATGGGTATCCTTACAATCGCTGTTGTAACTAAGCCTTTCTTCTATGAAGGAAAGTCAAGAATGCAGCACGCAGTTGCAGGTATCGAGGAGTTGGCCGCAAATGTTGACTCTATCGTAACTATCCCCAACGACTTAGTACTTAAAATCGCTGACCCGAGAACAAGCATTGCAGAGTCATTTAAGCTTGCAAACGAAGTTCTTCGTCAGGGTGTAGAAGGCATTATCGACATTATCGCTCAGGACGGTATCATTAACTGTGACTTTGCCGATGTATGTGCAGTAATGCGTGACTCAGGTGTAGCACATATGGGTATCGGTTTCGGCAAGGGCGAAAATGCTGCCGCTGATGCTGTAAGACAGGCAATTGAATCTCCGATTCTTGAAACAAGCATCGCAGGTGCTAAGGGCATTCTCCTTAACGTAACTGGCGGAACTGAAATGTCATTGGTTGAAATGAGTGAAGCTTCTGCAATTGTCAGCGAAATGGTTTCAGATGATGCACAGATTATCATCGGTACTGCAACAGATGAAAATCTTAAAGATGAAATCAAGGTTACAATCGTTGCTACAGGTCTTAACACAACAGTTAAACGTGGTCCTAAGCCCGCAACACCTTTCTCAGTTTCATCTTCTGATTCAGAATCTCGCGGTCCTGTTTTCCAGGCACCTTCATCAAGCGAGCCTTCAATCTTCTCAAGAAGCCGTGGAAATGACATTGACAACATCAATGTTCCGAGCTTTTTAAAGGACAGATAAGAAATTTTAAAGAGATTGCTAAAAAGCAATCTCTTTTTTTGTTTGATTTTCAGTATAATTAAATACATCGTAAGGCTTAATGATTTTTGATGCAGAACAAGCGAAACGAAGTAAAATGTGGCTGTGCTACATTTTACCTTGCCCGACGGCGTACATATAGTACTCCGAGCGGTTCGTTTCGCTTGTAGCCTTTAGGCGATGTGCGCAAAAAGCATTAGCCTTTTACATTATTTTCTTGTCATAAAAACTCTTGACATATCAAAAAATAGTGATATAATAAGTGTGTTAAATATAAAAAGGCTATGATGGAGAGAGTAGTTGGAAAATTCTGTTTTATAAGAGAGCTGCCGGCAGCTGAAAAGGCGGTAAACGGATTTCTAATGAAGAACACTCCGGAGCTTGCGGAAGAACGCACATATAAAGGTGTTATTAGAACCGCACGTAATAAGACGCGTTAAGTCGATAAAAAGAGTGGGCTTAAAAATTTTTAAGCCAATTTGGGTGGTACCACGGAAGCTATCTTTCGTCCCAATCAGGGGACAAATGATAGCTTTTTTAAATTTTAAAAAAGGAATTTTGGAAGGAGTATTAAATTATGCTTAGAACACACAATTTAAACGAGCTTCGTGAAAGCAATATCGGAGAAAGAGTAACTTTGTCAGGTTGGGTTGACACAATAAGAGACCACGGCGGCGTACTTTTCGTTGATCTTCGAGACCATTTCGGAGTTACACAGATAGTTTTGTCTGACGACTCTTTACTTTCTGGTATCGGCAAGGAAACGGTCATCAAGGTTGAAGGCGTTGTTACAAAAAGAGACGAAGAAACTGTAAATAAAAAGTTGGAAACGGGCACAATAGAAGTAAAGTGCGACAAGGTAGAAGTTTTAGGTCCATGTGAGAGCAATTTACCGTTTGAAATTTCTCAGTCTACAAACACAAGAGAAGATGTAAGACTAAAGTACCGTTACTTAGACTTAAGAAACCCGAAGATTCACAATAATATTGTTCTTCGTTCAAAGATTATAAGCTATTTAAGACGCCAGATGGAAAATCTCGGCTTTATGGAAATCCAGACACCGATTCTTACAGCATCTTCCCCCGAAGGTGCGAGAGACTATTTAGTTCCGTCAAGAAAGCACAAGGGCAAGTTCTATGCACTTCCCCAGGCTCCGCAGCAGTTTAAACAGCTTTTGATGACATCGGGATTTGATAAGTATTTCCAGATTGCACCGTGCTTCAGAGACGAAGATGCAAGACAGGACCGCTCACCCGGTGAATTCTATCAGCTTGACTTTGAGATGTCTTTTGCAACTCAGGAAGATGTATTCGCCGTTGCAGAAGAAGTGGTTTATAATACATTTAAAGAGTTCTCCACTAAGGAAGTTTCAAAACCGCCGTTTAAGAGAATTACCTTTAAAGACGCTATGACAAAATACGGAACAGATAAGCCCGACCTTCGTAACCCGCTCATTATAGAAGACTTAACAGACTTCTTTAGTACTGTTGATTTCCCCATCTTCAAAGGAAAACCTGTTCGTGGTATCGTAGCTGACTGTTCGGAAAAATCAAAGAAATTCTTTGAAGATTCATTAAAATTTGCTACAAGTATCGGCATGAAAGGTCTTGGATACCTTACATTATCGGACGGCGAATATAAAGGACCTATCGCAAAATTCTTAACAGAAGAAAAAAGAGAAGAATTAACTAACTTAGTCGGCATTAAGGAAGGCGAAACTGTATTCTTTATCTGTGATGCTTTAACACAGGTTGACAGAGAAGCAGGCGAAATCAGAACATGGCTTGGTGAAACACTTGATATTATTAACAAGGATAAATTTGAGTTCTGCTTTATCGTTGATTTCCCGATGTATGAATTAAATCAGGAAACAGGTAAAATCGACTTTACACATAACCCGTTCTCAATGCCTCAGGGCGGTTTAGAGGCTCTTAACACAAAGGATCCTTTAGAGATTTTTGCTTATCAGTATGATATCGTATGTAACGGTGTTGAGCTTTCATCAGGTGCTGTAAGAAACCACAATCCGCACATCATGAGAAAGGCATTCGAGATTGCAGGCTACGGCGAAGATGTTCTAAAGGAAAAGTTCGGTGCACTCTATACAGCATTCTCATTCGGTGCTCCGCCCCATGCAGGTATGGCGCCTGGTGTTGACAGAATGGTAATGCTTATCGCCGAAGAAGACACCATAAGAGATGTTATCGCATTCCCATTAAACGGAAATGCTCAGGACCTTATGATGGGCGCTCCGGGTGAAGTAAGCGAGCTTCAATTAAAGGAAGCAAATATTAAAATCAGAGACTAAAAAGAAAGGCGATGGGATTTATGATGGATATTAAAACTCTGTCAAGACTCCAGAAATTAAATCAGTTAAAATTGACTGAAAAGGAAGAAGCCTGCCTTTTGGACTTTTTTAAAAAAGCCGAAAAGGACTTGGAAATCCTTAATACAAAGGACACAGAAAATGTTGAAAGAATGGTACATGTAATACCATTATACAACGTTTTAAGAGAAGACAAGGAAATCAAGCTCTTTACAAGAGATGAACTCCAGAAAGCCGCACCCGAAGCGACTGACGGCTACTGGCAGGTACCCCGTACGGTAGATTGATGAAAGGGGGATATTTGATATGAAATTATTTTTAGAAAAGGTAAAACCTGGCGAAAACGCTATCGTTTTAAGCGATATGATTTTAACAAA
>JAZNQG010000199.1:0-5472 GCA_045590035.1 Clostridia bacterium | reverse complement strand
TAATACATCTATAATCTTATCATAAAATATCGCATTTTCCACCATTTCACCAAATGCGCTGTGATAAGGACCTGACAAAACATTTGTGTCGGGAGTCATTTCATCTGTTGCCTGAAGTCCTACCCTTATTACTTCGATATTGTTTTTCCGAAACATCCCTATAAGCTCTTTTGAAAGACATATCGCACTTTCTAAGTCCTGTGGCACATATTCGCCCGATAAATACATATCAGAAAGTCTTGTGTCCTTTATTACAAGTGTCGGATAAATCCTTACCATTTGGGGTTTTAGCCGAATAATCTCTTCCGCTGTTTTTATGGATTTGTCAAAAGTGTCGTAAGGCAAGCCCGTCATCATCTGAAGTCCTAAATTTACAGGGTATTTTTTTATTATGTTACAAGCCTTTATGACGTCCGCTTTTGTGTGGCCTCTTCCGCTCTTTAAAAGCACCGTGTCACACATAGACTGAACACCCAATTCAATCGATGTAACGCCGTATTTTAAAAGAAACTCCATAATCTCGTCCGAAATAAAATCAGGTCTTGTGGAAAGGCGAATTCCGTCTATCTCACCCGACTTTATAAATTCATTTGCAGCTATTAAAAGCTCTTCCTGAAGACACTCATCTATCGCAGTAAAGCTTCCGCCAAAGAACGCCGCCTCTATTATGCGGTCAACTTTGGGCAGAGTCTTTAAGTGCTCTTTTATAATCTTTTTAGTCTTTTCGCCCGACTGTTCTTCACGGAAACCCGTTATATGCTTCTGGTTACAGAACACACAGTCAAACGGGCAGCCGTAATGCGGAACAAAAATCGGAATATTATAGTATCTCATAAACTAAGAAGTGCCTTTTTCGCCGCACTCTGCTCTGCTTCTTTTTTGCTCTTTCCGTCAGCTTTAGAAATAACTTCTCCGTCTATAAGTACTTCAACATAGAAGGTTTTATTATTGTCAGGCCCGCTCTCACCTGCAATACGGTAGGAAATCTTGCTTTTCGACTTTTTCTGAATCTCTTCCTGAAGCTCTGTTTTATAGTCTCTGTTTCTGTTGCCCGATATGGCATCGGAAAAGGCATCCCCGAAAAGATTTAAAACCCAGTCTCTTGTAAACTCGAAGCCTTTATCAAGATATATTGCCGCCAAAACCGCCTCAAATGCGTCGGATAAAATCGACGGTCTTTCTCTTCCGCCTGTCATTTCTTCGCCATGACCTAAAAGAATATATTTTGCAAGGTCAATTTTTTTGGAAATCTCAAAAAGCGATTTTTCGCATACCAAAGATGCACGGATTTTTGTTAGACTTCCTTCCTGACTGCTTTTAAGCTTTTTAAAAAGATACTCACCTACTATGTGTCCGAGTACGGCGTCCCCTAAAAACTCAAGACGCTCATTGTCGCCAATTTTAAGTTCGTTTCCGTATGAGCTGTGTGTAAGTGCCCTTTTAAGAAGCTCCTTATCTTTAAATTCTACGCCTAATTTTTCTTCAAATTCTTTCATAACATTCACCTTCTTATAAAAAACCATATACCCTTTAAAATGCCAATCAAGGCTTATGTCAAAACAGACACAAGCCTTACGATAAACTTTAAAAACAAAAAGTTTAATAAATCATTTTAATCAGATTTTGTCCTTTATATAGTTTACTGCATCACCAACAGACATAATGTTTTCTGCATCTTCGTCAGGGATTTCCAAATCGAATTCTGTCTCTAAACCCATAATCAATTCAACAATATCCAAAGAATCAGCACCAAGGTCATCAATAAAAGACGAATCCATTGTTATGCTGTCCTCATCTACACCAAGCTGGTCTGCAATTACACTTTTTACCTTTTCAAATACCATAAGTTGCACCTCCTTTATAAAGTCTGATACCATTATATTACATATATTGCGCTGAGTCAATATTTAATAGCTTTTCTGTTATCTCGGAAACATCATTGTCCCCGATGGCAAGAACCTTTTCTATAGTTTTATATACCGCCTTCCAGTCGGAAGAACCGTGGCATTTATATACAGGTTTTTTTATCCCTAAAAACATAGAACCGCCGTATTCACGAAAGTCCATTTTCTGCATGGCTTTTTTAAGAGCGCCATAGTATATCGGCAAAAAAAGTCTCCTTATAAAATTACCGCCAAAAACGTCTTTTAAGGATATTTTAACAAAGCCTGCCACACCTTCTATTGTCTTTATTATAATATTCCCCGTAAAGCCGTCTGCAACTATAACATCTGCTTTGCCCGAAAAAATATCCCTGCCTTCGATATTTCCGACAAA
Source organism: Clostridia bacterium (assembly GCA_045590035.1). GTDB lineage: Bacteria > Bacillota > Clostridia > UBA1381 > UBA1381 > HGM11525. Next base: position 3,195 of record JAZNQG010000199.1, on the reverse strand, counting down.
ATTTATGGGAGCAGTTTTTAAAAGTGCATTCGCTTTTTTGGTAAGCTCATTTCCCTTTTCGTCTTCTTCACCGTTTGATATAAGCGAAACTTTTGGATTTTCAATTCCCATACAGTATTTCATATATGTACTTCCCATTATGGCAAATTCCAAAAGATTTTCTGCCTTAAGGTTTGTGTTTGCACCTGAATCGAGAAGCATTGTTGTGCCTTTTTGTGTCGGAAGCAAGGTCGCTATTGCAGGGCGTTTTATTCCCCTTATTCTGCCAACAATCAGCATAGCTGCAGAGAGTAAAGCTCCCGTCGAACCCGATGATATAAGCACGTCGCCCTGTCCCAAAGACAGCATTTTCGCCGCCACTACCATTGATGCGTCCTTTTTATTTTTGACAGACAAAACCGAATCATCTGTATTTAAGATTACCGACGGTGCATTTTCTACAGAGATTCTATCCGTCATTTTATATCTTGAAAGCTCTTTTTCAAGAATATCTTTATCGCCTACCAAAACCATATCGGCGGACAGCTTTTTCTTCGCAAGTACAGCAGCTTTAACCACAGCTTCGGTTACTCCTTTTTCGCCCATAGCGTCAAGCAAAATTCTCAAAAAAAGCCGCCTCCTTGTCTCTTTATAACAGGTATAATTTATTATATACCACCCATGCCGAAATTACAAGGATTTTTTACATAAAATATACTAAATATTGTATGTTTATAAATTAAAGTCTTTCAAAACACAACAATTTGTATTTTGGCAAACTAAAAACGACTGCAATACAGCAGTCGTTTAATTTTACTTTTTGGTTGTTACCATGCCTAAATCAGCATTTATTGAATGCTCAATCGGTTTCCACGAAACCTTTTTGAAAAGTGCAATAATCGAAATAGGAACATAGGTAAACATAAATATCGGGAAAGTGAAAATATAGAGAATTTTTTTATAGTTCTTCGAGTAAATGCTTCCCCATTCGGTAATGGTTGTTACCGTGCCTAAAAATGCAAAAATCAGATAGAAACTCATAAATGTTTCAATCAAAGTCTTTATAAGCATAACCGTCTCGGGTGTTTTTGTTACGATACACCATATAATTGCGCCTATATTTATAGCACAGCTTAAAAGTGTCAAAAGCATCGCAGGCATAAGTGTCATAAGCATATCAAAGCATGCAAAGCTTCCCTTTAAGGCACCTTTTAAAAGACGTTTTCCGTATTTTGCAAATACCTGATAAAAGCCTTTTGACCATCTTAGTCTCTGTATATATGACTGGTAAAGTGTTGTAGGTTGTTCATCATAAAGGACAGCTTTTTCGGCATAGCCGATTTTGATGCCGTTTATAATGCAGTCTGTTGTAAACTCGATATCTTCTGTTAAAAGATGGTGTATCCATCCGCCGTTTTTCTCGATAACTTCGCATGACACCAAAAATCCCGTACCCGAAATTGCAGAGCTTGTCCCCAAACACATTCTCGAGTTATTCAAAAACTTTGCTTCTCTTAAAAACCACAAAGAGTACCCTGCGGTAATCCAGTTCTGCCCATAATTTTTGGAGTTTCTGTAGCTTGTGACTACCTTGTATCCGTTCGAGAATACTTTGTTAATTTCGCCAATAAAGTCGGGAGACACAATATTGTCAGCATCAAAAACGATATATGCATCGTAGTTTTTGTCAGCATGATCTTCCTTTATTCTTCTTATAAGCCAATCAAGTGCATAGCCCTTTCCGACATACTTATTGTTAAATCTCTCATACGCGTACGCCCCTGCTTCTTCAGAAACCTTAGCCGTATCATCATCGCAGTTATCTGCTGCTACAAAAATATCAATAAGCTCTTCAGGGTAATTCTGTGCCTTTAGTCCGTCTATAAGATTTTTAATTACCGCACCTTCATTTCTTGCCGCAATTAAAACCGCAAAACGATTGAGTTTTTTCGTCTCAAACTTTTTACTCTTCTTAAAAAGACCGGTAAACACATAAATCATCTGATAAAAATAACAAATGGTAAATACCGCCGAAATTATAAAGTTTAAATATACTATAATTTTCATTTCAAATTCTAACCTCAAATACGCTTAAATCAATAAAACCTAACACGCATAAGAGAATTCTACCACATACTAAACAAAAAAGCAATCATTTTTTTATTAAATATTTATTAAGGGCGGGATGGTTTTTTATGCAAAGCGAACAAAATATAACATTTCGCAAAAAAACGAGCACCTTAAAAGGTACTCATTTTATTTGGAGGAGAGGAAGAGATTCGAACTCTCGAACGAGTTACCCCGTTACAGCATTTCCAATGCTGCGCCTTCGACCACTCGGCCACCTCTCCATTTATTAAACAACTTAGATATTATAACAAAGAAAAATACCTTTGTCAAATATTTTTTTATGGCAATAAAAAAGCACCCGAAGGTGCTTTTTTAAATTTTTCCTGCTCTTTCTAAAATCACTAAAATCCTTACCATATCTTCCGATATATTAAGATTATTATCTGAGCCGCCGAATAATATACCGTTTTCTGTTAGTCTTTTAACGGTTTCTCTTCCCCACGTTGGGATTTCTTCGGTTTTATTATAAATCTTAGGCTTAGTAGCTTTTAGTGCTTCAACTTCTGCCTTTAACTTAAAAAGTTCTTCCATATCAATCTCCCCTATCGGCTCCTGCCAGTCGACACTTACTTCAAAGTGGGGTCTGTCGGGAGTTTTCCAATCTCCGCCCCATGTAATACCGAGCTTTTTTGCAACCTTGCCACATTTTATAAAAAAGCCTTCCGACTGGTCATATTCCTTACCCTTTATATTCTGGCAGATATCCCACGCCCGTCTTGACGTATGGCGCGAGTTTTTTGTCCATGTGACAACCTTTCCGGGTTTAGTACGACCTTGTGCATAGAGTTCGTTCTGCCTTTCCTGCGTGCGATAGGTTTCGGTAATTCTGACCTTTAGTCCTTTCTTTTCGCACTCTTTTAAAAATAGTTCTGCCGCTCTTTTTGCCGAAGGTAAAAGAGCCGATAAATCCTTTATAACCTTGCTCATTTATTCTGTCTTTTCCTTTAATACATCTATTGCCTTAGTAATCACAGCAGGCATTGGAAGTCCCATAAGACCGACATTTTCCACTATTGATACCGTATCATTTAATATGTACGCCGTAATTACACCGTCCATAATAAAGGTCGTATCAAGCGAAATATC
>JAZNQG010000198.1:0-7047 GCA_045590035.1 Clostridia bacterium | reverse complement strand
TTCCCGAGTCATAGTATGTTACTATACAGTTATCTAAAATATCGTTTGTAAGATATTTTATAGTGTCACTTTTAAAGGGAAGTGCCGACTGACCCTTATAAACGCCGTTAAAGGGATTATCGAGCAGGTTTTCTGTATATTCGGATTTTGAATCAGTCCCCATAGCGTTTAATAAAAATTCTGCAACATCTTTGATTTCTTCTTGTTTCCAATGCGAATCGGTCTTATAGTAATCGTCGATTTCAAGAAGCTTTGTTACATCTATATATTCCATATAATCCATTTTGTCTTTAAAGTCATTTATAAACTTCTGGTAATCAAGAGACGGATAGGCGTTTTTCTCAGCTAAAAAAAAGTTCTTGTCAGGAATCAGGGAAAGATATATATTAACATCCTTATCCTTCATATATGTGTTATAAAGATAGTCAAATCTATCCTTTGCATACTCTGTCATTTCCTTATTTTCAGGATACTCAATCTTGGAAATATGGCCGTCTGCCACATATAGACCGTTATTATCTTTCTTATTGAAAACATACGAAGAAAACAATGACTTTATTGTTCTTAGCTTCTCACGAAAAGGAAACTGGTCGGTAACATAAGTTTCAAAGGATTTCATATACCCGCCCGTAAAAAGAGTTTCTAAAGTAAACTCTGATTTCTCGGCGAGCGGTCTTCTTTCACCTTCTGAATAGATAGTATCAGGTTTTAAAAAGCAAGTAAGGGTAAGTGCACCCAAAACACAAGCAAAAATTAAAGCGGTTAATTTATTCTTCAAAGAGTACACCTCCTAAAAACGAAAATACAAGAACGGATTAAATGATCCGTCTGCAAGATATGCAGTAGTAATAATTAAAAGTATCAATAGTCCGATAGTTTCTATTGTAAACATAAGTTTAGCATTCATCTTTTCATCCAATTTTGACTTTATTAGTTTTGGAATCGGCGTCGCACCTATTGATGCAATCAGGAGAACAAACCCATAGTTTTTAAATGAGTACAAAAACTCATTTGAATAAAGCATTTCTCCGCCAATACCAAACATACCTTTTACATAATTAACAGCGTCGGTCATATTCCCAGCCGCAAATATCATAAAGCTGATTGCCGTAAAAAATAAAAGATAAATATGTCCTAAGATATTATGTTTTTCTATTTTTTTAAGGAAAAAGAATTTTTCGAGTGTTAATAAAATCCCAAAATAAAGACCCCACACAATAAAATTCCATTCCGCACCATGCCAGAAACCCGTTAAAAACCAGACGGCAAAAATATTAAAAAGCCATCTTATCTTTCCTACTCTGTTTCCGCCAAGCGGTATATATACATAGTCCCTAAACCACGAGCCTAAAGACATATGCCATCTTCTCCAGAATTCGGTTACGCTTTTTGATATGAAAGGATAGTTAAAGTTTTCCAAGAAATTAAACCCAAAAATTTTACCAAGTCCGATTGCCATATCACTGTATCCCGAAAAATCAAAATATATCTGCAGCATATACGAAACCGCAAAGAGCCAGTAGTATAGTATAGATAGGTCTTTTGATACTAAAAAGGCTTCGCCAAGCTCACCTAAGGTGTTTGCAATAAGGATTTTTTTAGATAGACCAATAATAAATCTTTTTATTCCGTCTGCAGTTTTTTCTAATGTGTGTTTTCTTTTGGAAAGCTCATACGAAATATCAGAGTATCTCACTATCGGCCCTGCAATAAGCTGCGGGAAAAGCGCAACATATGTTGCAAGATTTATAAAGTTTTTCTGCGCCGAAACAGTCCCCCTGTAAACATCTATTGTATAGCTTATTACCTGGAATGTGTAAAAGCTTATGCCTATCGGGAGTATAAGTCCCAAAAGCGGCAGAGAAAGTCCCGTTACTCTGTTAAAGTTTAAAATAAAAAAGTCTGCATATTTAAAATACAAAAGTCCTGCTAAGCTTATTAAGACCGAAATTACCGCATAGACTTTCGACAAATACGAGCCTCTTGTTTTTTCGATAAGTAAGCCGAATATATATGCTGCCATTACCGTTAAAATCATCAAGAAAACATACTTAGGCTCTCCCCATCCGTAAAACACAAGACTCGATAACAAGAGAACGGAGTTTTTAAGTTTTTTTGGTGCCACAAAATACAGAGTTAGTACAATCGGCAAAAAATAATACAAAAATACTATACTTGAAAAAAGCATATAATACTCCTTTTTAACCAAAAATTAAAACGGACACAAACGTGTCCGTTTCATAATTCTTATTCATCCAAAGATTTCGGGCACATTACAAAGAATACTTTGTTTCCAGATGTTCCTGTAACCATTTCTTCTGCTTCTACACAGATATTCCATCTCTTGTTAGCATTTTTTTCAAGAGTCTTAATAAATCCTGATACATCTGCACCTTCAGGCATCTCAAATACGTATCCGACAAATGCGATTGAACCAATCATGGGAGCAAACATTGCACCTTCTTTAAAGCCTTTGATTTCTGCATTATCAAAGCCTGAAAGCAAACCTTCTTCAACAGGCATTGCTCCGCCTGCAAACTTGATTGCAGGGTTTGTCAAAAGTGCTTCTGCGATTGAGAGCGAATTCATTCCTGATGATGCTTTTTTCTTAAAATCCTGGAGCAAAGTTCTTCCGAGTGTAGAAGGAACTTCGGGTTTTTCTGAAGGCTTTTCGGAAGGTTTTGTTTCGGGAGTTGAAGCAGGCTTTTCGGAAGGCTTTGCCTCTGTAGGTTTTTTGGTCGGTTTTTCCGAAGGCTTTTCTTCCTTTATGTCAGTTTCTTCTTCATCAGCTTCTATGACAGAATCATCAATCTCTTCTTCTAAAAGCTCTTCTTCCAAAATCTCATCCTGGGGAATTTCAATGTCTGTGCTCGCCTTTTTGCCACATCCTGTAAATGCTGCCATAAGCGATAATGTTAAAATGATTGCAAGAAATTTTTTCATAATTTTTCTCCTTAAGTTTATTTTTACATTTACTTAGACGAATAAAAATAAAATTTGTTCCGCTTTTTTTATTTTTTTCTATCAAAAAAATTATCACGAATTTGTTATTAGCTTAATTGCTTTATTAAGGTTCTTAATCTCAATTTTTTCTTCGCCAGAAGCATACTCGCCGTCCAATGTCCAGTTTATATTTTCACCAGTATCAACGGTAATGTTTTTTGCGCTTAAAAATGTTATCATTTTTGTTTTATACTTTTTAGAGCTTATAGCAGTAAGAATTTCATTCAGCTCGAACAAATCCTTTGGAAGTCTTACAAGCAAAATCTCAAAAAGTCCATCGCTTAAATCTACTAATTCAGGGTCAAGGTTTATTACACCGCCCAAAGAAGTGGAATTACATATCGCACCAAAGATAAAATCGTCTTCAATTACAGTGTCGTCTGCCGTTATACGAAGATGCTTGCTTTTTAAGTTCATAATATCTTTAATGCCCTCGAGCGCATACGCCAAGTGCCCGAGTGAATTTTTGGCATTCTGCGGTGTTTTATATGAAGCTTCTGTAAATGCGCCAAAGGATGCAACATAGGAAAATTCTCTTCCGTCAAATGAGCCAACATCTATTTGTTTTGGATTTCCGCACATTATATCTTCTGCCGCCGTTAATATATTTTTGGATAATTTTAGACTGTTTGCAAAATCATTTGTACTACCAGCGGGAATATATCCAATCTCTACATCTGCACCGGACTTAAGCACTCCCGAAACAACTTCGTTAAATGTGCCGTCTCCGCCTATCGCTACAACTAAGTCAAAGTTTTTTGCATTTTCCATTACATAGCTTTTGCCTTCGCCAATAGCTTCGGTAAGATACACTTCACACCTGTATCCGTTTTTGCCAAAAAGCACTAAAATATCGGTTAAATACCTGTTAGCTTTCTTTGTTCCCGCTAAAGGATTCATTATAAGTAAAAGCTTTTTAGTTTTCTCCATATTAAATCACTTCACTTTATCATAGCTTATTTACTCTGTTATATGAATCATTACCTGCTCGATAATTCTTTTTACATGCTCATCATCCAATGAGTAAAAGGTATTTTTACCATCTCGTCTTGCTTTTACAAGTCTTGCCTGCTTTAAAACTCTTAGCTGGTGGCTAATTGCAGACTGCGTCATTGACAGCTTTTCGGCTATATCATATACACATATTTCATTATCGAAAAGTGCCCAAAGAATCCTTATCCTTGTCGGGTCTCCGAAAACCTTAAATACTTCGGACAGGTTCGTTATAACATCATTACCAGGCTCTTCATTTTTAAGTCTGTCGATAATTTTAGTGTTATAAAGGCAGGTTGAACATTTTGTCTCTTCCACCTTTATCCCTCCTTACACAAACAATTCAATCAAAAGATTGTTGTTATAAAAATACTTAAACAAAATAGTGTTATCAATTGCCGATGTCAGCATTTCAACACTTGCAGACGGTACAAACAGTGCAAGCACTGCGCAGATTATATAAACCGCCAAAAGACCGTTTATAAGTCCCACAAAAATCCCTAAAATAGAGTTTATGCCCGACAAAATCGGAAGCTTGAACACCGCATCAAGTAACCGAAGAAGTAAAAACACACCTACTTTAACAAGTAAAAATAGAAGTATTATTGCAATAATTTTTAAAACAACTTCCAAAACCGCATCGGAAACAGCGGTCAGGGCATCGTTTTTGATTTCTTCCATTTTCTTTGTCTGTTCTTCGATTTTGTCTCCTACAATCGCAGTCATAAATACGGGAAGTCCCATAACTTTTCCGAATTCCTTAGCACTTTCTGAATCTTCTACCACAATTTCTTCATCTTCCGCAGTATCTTCTACCTTATATGAAATCTTTTCACCTATTCTTTCACCAATCGGCGATTTTATTAAGTAAGCGGTAAACGGCTCTAGAAGTGTTACTATCAAAACTGCTGATACAATTAAAGAAAGTATTGTATTGGATGATTTTAAAAATCCCTTATTTTTAGCAATCATACAAGATGCCGTAATAACCGCAATAAGTCCTAAATCAAAAATATAATTAAGCATTTAATGCCCTTCCTTAAAAATTTATAAAATCAAGTCCCGAAGAATATACAACCATAACACTGTTGTTATCTATTATATGTATATCCTTTATGTCTCTTGAACAAAGATATGTTTTATTGCTCTTGCCCGAAAGTCCTGAGAATACAATATTTCTTCCGACATTGTAGCAAATTCTGCCGTGTCTTATATCAACAGAATCAGGAGCGGTTTCGGGGACAATCTTTGTTTTACTTTTACCCCTGCTTGTTAAAATCTCAACTTCCGATGTGTTGTTTTCTTCAATCTTTAAAATCTTATACCCCGTCTCTTCCGAGCGGTATGTTATAAGCTTCTTTTCCTTATACTCTTCTTCCCAGAAAATTTTACATTTTTCAGAAAGTCCTGCAATTTTATCATCTGCAAAGACATTTACAACATCGCCCAAAAATTCGACATCATACACTATTGAATTTTTAAACTCTGTCTCAGCTTTTTTCTCGCCCGTCGAAATATTAAATGTCGCAACCTTGGATAAAACGCCCGAATCCATATTTACAAAGGAAACCGCAAGAGTTCTTGTGCCTTTTTTGATATCTGCATCGGTTATGTCGTCATTGCCGGAATTCCATGAAAATACCTTATCTCCGCTTTTATTGATAACCAAAACTGCGCCTTTATAATATTCTTTGTCTGTTACAAGCACAACATCATTTCCCGCCGAAATCGATGCAGTTCTAATTGCACCGTCGGCTTCCTGCTCATATAAACGCTTTTTACCTTCAAAAAGCGACACCTTTTTTCCGCCTCTTTCGGCAATTACATAATAGTCATCATTTATATCAATAATGGGGTCAGACATATGAATACCGATTGCCCATTTTGTTTTACCGTTCTGGTCATATGCAGTTACCGATGTTTCATTCACACAAAGTATATAGTCTTTATATTCAGTATATCTGTATGTTGATGCATTCTCCAATGCCACTGGAGTATTTTTAACCTTACCTTCTTTTAAGTCAAGATCTTCAAATTCCACTTCAATGATGTCTTCGGCATCTTCGATTTCTTTTTCCTGCTCATCAGGTGTAGGTGATGCTTCTATCTCAGGTTCAGGCTCAATTTCCGGCTCAATCTCGGGCAAATCTTCCAAAAACGCCACAACTCCATCAGGCAGTGTAATATTTAAGTTTTTGGCAAGTCCCATCATATTCACTTTAAAGTTATAGGTATAGTTCTCTATAAATCTAATCTTAATACCAGATGCCGCTATTGCAAATACCAAAACTCCAATAAGTATCAGTATAAGCGCAACTATTTTGCCCTTTTTCATAGCTTTAGTCCTTCCATAAAATATCAATAATTCACTTCGGTTAAATATAGTCCGTCAGGCGGAGCCGTAATTCCCGCCCTTGTTCTGTCCTTCGACTCAATTATCTCAGGGATTTCTTCGGGGTTAATTTTCCCCATACCACAAAATACAAGCGTTCCTGCAATAATCCTTACCATATTGTATAAAAATCCGTTACCTTTTACCTTAATCTCAATAAGTCCGTCATTTTCGGTTATGTCAAGCGAATATATTGTCCTTACCGTTGTTTTAACGGTAAATCCGCTTGCCGCAAAACCAATAAAATCGTGCTCTCCCAAAAATGCTTTTGCTGCTTTTTTCATAGCGTCGATATTAAGCTTTGGTTTAATATGCCATACTCTTTTATCCAAAAAAGCATCGGGCAGGTCGGAATTTTTTAAAACATAAGTATATGTTTTGTCCTTTGACCATCTGGAATCAAAGTCTTCTCCCACTTCTTCAGAGCCCAAACACACGATGTCAGGCGGAAGATAGGCATTTATTGCATACTTAAAACGTGTGGCGTCAAACTTTGAGTCGGTGAAGAAATTTGATACATAGTATTTAGCATGAACACCAGCATCGGTTCTTCCGCATCCGAAAACGGTTACATTTTCGCCCGTGATTTTTTCTATCGCATTTTCTAACGCTTCCTGAATGGTCATTCCATTTTTTTGTTTCTGCCAGCCGTGATAATT
>JAZNQG010000197.1:0-7443 GCA_045590035.1 Clostridia bacterium | reverse complement strand
GGCTATGGCAGAAGAAGCAACAGACAGAGGAAAAATCGGCTACGGTGCAGTAACAAGAGTTACCGAAAACCTTATCTGTGAAGCTCATACAGAGATTTCACTTACAGGTTACGAAGAAGTAGGCGGCGAAATGCACGCTATCGCGATGGTAGCTGCAGAAGGTTCACCGAATATGGTAATCATCGCAGACCTTGACACAGACGAAGTACTCCATAAGTTTGAGTTCACAGGCGGTATCGGCGGTTATGCATACAGGGGTGACGTTCACACAGAGGATGGCAGAATGGTAATGGGTTGTGGTAACGACCTTATTATGTATGATCCTGCAAAGAAAGAATGTAAGTTCTTATCAACTCCTCCGATGAATATCTCAGGTATGTACGGCGATATCAGAATCGACGAAAAGAGAGGTATGGTTTATTCAACCGACTCAAACAGATATAATCTCAATGTAACCAATATAGAAACAGGTGCTTCATCAACATTGGTGAATTTGAAAGAATACAACAGCTTGTTTTCGTGGATTGGTGAGACTGAGGATTACCTTTATATTAACGGTAAGCCGAGTGGCGAAGATAGCTATCATTTAATGAAATTAGAAAAAGACACAGGTACCGTGGTGGAATTTATTGATAACAAGGATGGAGACATCTACGATACATATAACTATAACAGAATAATCGGCGACTGGATGCTGACACAGGTAAAAAATAATACAACAGGCGAAACTGAAAACCTGGCTTACAACGTTGCTACAGGCGAATGGAGAGAGTTAGAAGCTCCCATCAAGACATCAATGATGACCTTCCCGCACGAAGGAAAGATTGTTTACTTAAACTCAGCAACAAACAAGTTCGTAACAGTTGACGAAAACTTAAAGACAGAGTTCACTGATGTAGCCTACGGCTCACACTTAAGAGGTACAGGTCCTTGGGTAAAGCTTGCCGACCAGGTAAATTACCCCGGTTATTCATTTGTTACTGCACAGTTTAATGGTAACATCTATGCTATTAACTTACAGTCTGGTAAGACAAAGCAGTTCGGCTCATCACTTCCCGGACCGTCACTTCCGCACAGAATTTCATACCTTAACCCCGCAGACGATAAGCTCTATATCGGTGCATTTAAGGGCGGTTTCGGTGCAGAAGTAGATACAAAGACAGGTGCAGTAAGATATATGCCGACAGATCAGCCTGAAGGTATGACTTATGACCCTGCAACAGGCTTCTTCTATCACGGCGACTACTCAGGTGCTCATATCTGGGAAGTTGACGCCAGCAAAGAAGTTGGCAGAACATTAAGAAGTGATTATAAGAGAAGCGACACCATTGGTGTTACATACTTCGGTCAGGTTAAAAGAGGCGAAGGTGCTCCCGGATATGGTTATCAGGACAGACCCTTTGACTTGGAAGTTGTAGGACGCGAGCTTTATGTTGGTACACTTGCCAACGGTAACAGAAATGAAGGCGTTGCAGGTGCACTTTCATGCTTCAACCTTGACACACTCGAACAGACAGTTTGGGAAGGTATCGTTCCCTTACACGGCGTTCTTACAGTTACACACCAGGGTAAATATGTCTACGGCGGTACAACTGTAAACAGTGTTGGTGAAAATATCGATGGCGACAATGTTGCTAAGGTATTTAAGTTCGACACAGAAACCAAGGAATTGGTAAAGGTTGTTGACGTTGAAATCCCCGGCGTTACCAAGAACCCCGCTATCCGTTCGCTTGAATTTGGTCCTGACGGAACACTTTATGTAGGTAATGACGGCTGGATTGCTAAGATGGACCCCGAAACACTTGAAATTACACAGTATAATGTTTACGGTAAAGTTACTTCAAACGTATCAGATCGTGCACAGATGTGGCATGAAAGAAAGCTTCATTTCGATAAGCAGACAGGCTATATGTTTGGCTCAGGCGGTATGATTTTTGACCCCGATACATTAGATGTTGTTGTAGAGGCTCCCGGATACGGATTCTTTGCAGGTATCGATGCAAAAGGCTTTGCTTGGTTCGTAAACGAAACATCAGCTTATAAGGCTCCCGTTATCCGTGGCGATGACAAGAGCTACTTAATGGCAGGCGTTTCATTCTTTAAGACAGGCGAAGGCAGAATGTTCAGAAACGGCGACGAAGTTCCGTTTAACACATATAATGACAACGGTCGTGTAATGGTTCCGATGAGAGCAGCTGCTACTGCTATGGGCGGTACAGTAACATGGGATGCTAAGACCAACATTGCAAAGCTTTCAAATGCAGCAGGCGAGGTTCTTTCATTTACAACAGGCGGAAAGGTTGTTAATTTCACAAATTCTGCTAAGAAGTTCGGTGTAAACCTTAAGGTTGAAAACGGTGTTACATACATCCCGATGCAGACACTTTGTGACTTCTTGAATGTTGAACTTGTTGAAGCACGCGGCATTAACTTTATCGCAGATGCAGGTTCAAACTACAAGCCTTCAGGCGATTTACTTGACTATATCGAAAGTGAGATATATTAATGCGAGTTTTCGCATTAATACGCCTCTGGCGGATGGATTTTATTGCACCGCCGAATATTCGTGCCATAATCGGCACGAAACGGCGATGTGCATAATTTCCATTACACGCCTTATCAGCCCGTAAGATAAGGTGTGCATAGATTTTCTAATATTAGTTATGGGCAGAAAGGCTATGGAAATTAGTATGAGAAAATACGGTAAATTAGCTGTCACACTGCTTTTATGCTTAGCAGTTATCAGCAGCCTCATTCCGATGGCGTTCGCAAGAACATGGTCGGATGTTGAAACATTTGAACAGGAAATCGATATGTTAACAGGTCTCGGATTTATGGACGGCGAGAACAGCAAACAGTTTTTCCCCGGAGACTATGTAGAAAATGACGAGCTTATCAGAATCTTGATGAATGTCCGCAATGTAACAGAAGGCGACAATGTAAGAAGATTCCAGGATATCCCGAACACACACTATGCATTTAAAGAAATCAATGCAGCTTTCAAGTTAGGTTATGTTAAAGTTCCCGAGAACAAGATGTTCTATCCTGATGAAAAAGCTACAGCTGACAAAGCATTAGAGATTATGCTTAAAATGCTCAACTATGATACATACATGAACGTATCAGACGAAACTTTAAGACAGGTTGCTAACAGAGCAGGTCTTTTAGACGGTCTCCAGCTTGGTGAATATATCACAAAGGGAGAGCTTGCAAAGTTAATCTACAACTCATTCACATCAGGTATGCTTGAAGGTTCAGGCGTAGTCGGCGTAAATGCGGCATATAAAGTAAATAAGGAAAAGACAACACTTTCATTCCATAACTGGGAATTGATTACAGGTAACATTACAGGTAACGAGAGAACAGCTCTTTACTACACAGCAGAGCCCGAAGCAGCAGGCAAGGTAAGAATCGACACAAAGACATACTTTGAAGGCGAATCATTTGCGGGTGACCTTTTAGGTTATGAGGTAGATGCTGTCGTTACAAAGGAAAAAACAGGGTCTCCGACAATTATTTATGCTGCAGCTAACAGAAAGGGAAATGTTCTCACAGTTAAGGCAGAAGATATTGATAATGTTAAGAATATGACATTCAATTATCAGGACAGAAAGCACCTTTCATTAAGAAATGATATGCTTTTAATCTACAACGGCATGGCTGTTAAGTTTGACCAGGCAGTTCTTGATATTGAATACGGTGAAGTAACATTTATCTCTACTACAGGCGGCAGAAAGTACGATATCGTTTTGGTAAACGAATATGAAAGCTTTGTAATTTCAAACGTTGCTGCAGCTGAAAAGAAGATTTATGTAAAGCGCGGTAAATTTAAAGAAAAAGCATACATTGACTATGAAAGCAACATCTATCAGGATGTAAGAATTTTCAAAAACGGTGAAAGAGCAACAGAAGCTGATTTGGTAGCAGGTTCAGCAATCGCTGTTTACTATGTAGATGCAGACAGAGATGTTCTTACAATTGATGTTGGAACAACAAATGTTGAAGGCAAAATTTCTACTTCAGGTATCTCTGAAGACACAGGCAGAAAGATGCTTATGCTCGGAGAAGAAGAATATTTAATCGCTCCCAACGTATTCGGTGATCAGTACATCACACTTGGCGAAGGTGTAGCATTAACTCTTGACTTTGCGGGCTATATTGTTGAAGTTAAGAAGGCAGTTGTAGACTCAAACTATGGTGTTGTTACATGGATTGGTTACGACGACGTTAAAGAAACAGCTATGGTTAAGATGTTTAAGCTTGACGGCAAGTTCACAACATTCAACACTGTTTCAGACGACTTTAAGTTGGTAACAGGAAAAACTGTTACAAGAATTCCTGCCGGTGAGATTAAGACTAATCTTTCAGGCATAATAAAGAGTGAAATCGTTATGTACGGCACAAATGCCGACGGTTTACTTAACAAAATCGTATTCCCCGAAGCACACGACTTTAAGAACGAGCTTAACAATGTAGGTAAGTTCACACTCTATAAGGAATATAAAGACGCTGTTCAGGCAGACACATCAAACTGTCAGGGTATTGGATACAGCAACACAAAGACAATCGTAATCCCGCCCGATGACCAGTACACAGATGATGGATGTAAGGTTTTGGGAAATCCGGGCTTTGACGTTGACCACGGTCCAAAGGATGCTAATAAGAACTTTAAGTTCTATAACGTAGGCTTGAACGGTGCTGCAGAGCTTTGTCTTTACAGAAAGGGCGTAAATGCATCAATCGCTGATTGGGAAAGCCCTGTAAAGCTTGTAGTTCAGAAGGTTATTGATACAATCAATAAAGACGACGAGCAGATTAAGGCAGTTGTTGGTTTCTCAGGCGGAGCTAAGGTGACAGTTCCCATCGGTAAAGAGGCAGTAAATTCAGGTACTCCTACTCCTATTGTTGCAGATATAAACAAAAGAGATATAAATAATGCAACTTTTGGCGATATCCTTACTTATGCATTGGATGCTGACGGTGCAATCTCTGCTTACTCATTTGTTTATTCAGATGGTGTAACAAAGAACGCAATGGGTGTTATTTGTAATGGTGGTAACGGTTACGGTACAGGCAGAACATGGACATGGCTCCACGGAAATGCTAAGTACTATCAGGATGGCATAATGTCAATTGAATTTACAGGCGATAGCTTAAGAGCAGTTCCTATGGCAGAAACTGTACCTGTTTATAAGCTAAACAGAAAAGATAAGACATTTGAAGCTGCTACATTGGGCGATGTTGTTTACAAGAACTTCTACGCTAACATAAAGGGCAGTGAACTTGTTGTTCATACAAGCCGTGGCGGCGGATCGGAGGTATTTATCTATGAAGACTAAGAGATTTTTAGCAGCACTTCTTGCTGTAGTTATGACATTTACCTGTTTGGGAGTAGTTGCTTTTGCAGCACTCCCCGCAGGAACTTTGTATAATGATAATATGGATTCATATACAAGTGGCTGGCCTACAGGATGGAAAGACAGAACTAATAGAGGTTTGTATATAGCCTTTGTTGAAGGAAAAAGCGGTAATGCTTTTCGTTGGTTGGTTAATGTAGGTAACGGTGGCGGTACCTATAAAAACCCCGGAGATGCTACGGCTGGTCTAGCCTGGCTCACAGGTGCATCTGTAAGTCTTGGCGCTCAGCTTAAGGATACTACAGTTGTATATAACGCAGACATAAAAGTAGGTGCAAAGACTGTATGGGTACAGCTCTTCGCTCCGTGCTTTAACGGAAACTACCCTGTGTCACTTACATTGTTTGAAGGCAACCTTTTGATACACCCTGGATTCAGTGGTTCTCCGAGAGTAGATAGCATTCCTGTATTAAAGAATGTCGGCACAATGGCACCTAATGAATGGCGTAATGTTGGTGCTATTATCAAGCATTCATCATCAACAGGTATCACTATAGATATCTATCTTGACAAGGAATTAATTTATACTCATACAGATAGCTCAGCTACATACAAAAACAATGGTCTTACATCTTTAGAGTTCCCGTGTACTCATACATCGGTTGAGGGCATGGCGAAAAGATATGACTCAAGAGGTGAGTATATACATGTAGACAACTTTTATGTTGGCGAAAATGCTTCAGGAGAGTGGCCTTTCTTCAAAGTAAGTAAAATGATTCCGTCAGAGAAAAATTTGGTTCCCGTTAATAGTGATATTAAGGCAGTTATGAACTGGGGAATTGAAAATGCTTCTGAAGTTTCTAATGCTATCTGGCTTACAGGAAAGAGCGGCGAAGTCATAAACTTTGCAAACATTATTAATGAAAGTACAAATGTAGAAAAAGATACACTTACTGGTGTTCTTGCAGAAAATCTTTACTATTCAGATGTATACACATTGAATGTATCAAAGAGTCTTAAAAGCGTTTTAGACAGAAGTATGGAACCAGAATCATTTACATTTACAACAGAGTCAATGTTCCCTGTAACTGCTACTGTTGATTCATATACAAAGTCAACAGGCACAGCATCTGCTGAGCTTGCACTTTCAGGCAACACAGCTGCTATGAAGCTTGTTATGGCTGCATATGACAAGCAGGGTACTATGGTTGACTATACAGTAGAAGATGTAGCTGCAAATCAGGCTACTGCAACAATTGATGTTTCATATGGTAATGACGAAACAATCAAGATCTTCGCAGTAGACAATTTCAGTGCTGCAAATCTTATTATGGAACCGATTATTGACGGCGAAAAAGCGAAGAGCTATAAGCAGGGTGGTGCTACAACAGTTTCTGTTGGAGAGCCTGAAACAATGCAGCAGATTATCTCTGTTGAAGGTCAGACAGACTCGGTAAGAGGCTGGGTACTTACAAAGGTAGCGAAGAAGGGTAATGAAGCGTCTGCAAACCTTGATGATTACCTTTCTATCGATGCTGTTCAGGCGGACGATAACGGCAAGTTCTCATTCGCAGGTAAGGTAAAAGAAGCAGACGGAACATATGTATATAAAGCAACAGCTCCCGATTCAAACAATGTAGCTTCAGGCGAAGTATCATATAAGCTTGAAACAGGCAATGAGCTTCTTTCTCTTACACTTGACGGCAAGCGAGTTGCATTAAGAGGAAATGAAGCATACTTAAAGCTTAAGAACACTGACATTCGTGGTATGTTTGTAGAATTCACAATTCCGTATAAGGCAATTCTTCTTTACAATGGTGAAGAATTAGTTTCAGGTGAATCAAGACTTGACTTTACTGATAATGTTAAGTTTGTAGTTCGTCCTGAAATGGGTGAAGAAAAGGTTTATAACGTAATTGTTGAAGTTGAAGAGACAGACGATTATGACGACAGAAACGACAACTTAACAGTTATCGTAGGAGGCACAACAGAAACTGAAGGCGAAGTTGAAGATCCTGGCGAATGGGAAGATCCGACAAGAGTATTTACAGACGTTCCCAAGAGCCACTGGGCAATGGAAGCTGTT
>JAZNQG010000196.1:0-2350 GCA_045590035.1 Clostridia bacterium | reverse complement strand
CAGAGACGAAAGAACCCACTTTCTAAATCGAGTAAGCGGGGCAGGACTCTGTTTTCAGAGCTGAAAAACCACCAAGCACCGTAACGAAAGTCGATTGGATGTGGGATAACTATGTCCATTCGAGTTCGTACGGTGCTTTTTATTTTCGGTCAAAGCTATGAAAAGCATGCAATACATAGGTGAAAGAAAATATTTTGGCCAAATTTAAAAATCGGTAAGAAATATATGGTGAAAACAAAATTTGAGCAGAAACGGAATTAAGTCGGAAATATATGGTGGGGATACAGATTTTAAAATTGAACATTTTGTAAATTCTTCAAAAAAAGTGGGCCAAAACGCAAAAAAATGTCCCAATAAAGAAGTAGAAGTATTTTTTATGAGATGAAAATCACAACCCTTTTCGGATAAAACTGCAAAACAAGACTTTGTATTATAACCTAATGAAATTACCCGCTATCAAAATTAAAACCATTACAGAGGAAAATCATCAAAAATCAACACGAAATACAACAAATAAAGGAGATTGAAATTATGGAAAACTTAAAAATTGACAAGGAATTTGAAATGCTCATACCACCGCTTACTGTAGATGAGTATGAACAGCTGAAAAGCAATATCCTATCCGAAGGTGAAATATTCAACCCTATTTTCACTTGGAACGGATATATCATCGACGGGCATCACCGTTATCATATTCTGTCAGAACATCCGGAGCTAAAATACAAGATTGTAGATAAAGAGTTTTCTTCGCGGTTTGAGGTGCTGTCGTGGATTTGCAATAATCAGCTCGGCAGAAGAAATCTTACACCCGAAAACAAGAAATATCTTATAGGCAAAAGATATGAAGCAGAGAAAATGTCTCACGGTGGTGCTCGGCGTGGTGCTGAATTTTCAACTGACCAAAATAGTCTGTTGAAAAACGGATTGACAACAAGACAAAAGATTGCAGAAGAAACAAAAACCAGTGAGGGATATGTTGCCCGTGCAGAGCGGTTTGCAAAAGGTGTTGATGCAGCGGAAGAGGCTGTTCCGGGCATCAAAGAGGAAATTCTTTCAGGCAAAATAAAGAAGCCTGAAGGTGTAATAGCAGATATTGCAAAGGCTCCTGTGGAAGAACGGAAATCCCTTACTGAAAACTTGATATTTGGAAAAACATATAAAAATCCTACACCTGATGTAATTCAAACTATAAGGTCAATATGTGCAGACATGAAAGATTTAGATACATCCGGCGATGTTGAAAGCTTTTTAGAAACATTAGAACTGGATGTAAAAAATCACATCGTATCATACCAATTCACTTTTTTTAATAATCCGAGACTTTTGAGTTCTGAGTATTTTCAAAGAACAATGGCAATTATGCAAAAAATGGTGGATTATATCGCAAGTATCAAGCCAGAGGAGTGTTAAGAAATCTGAATATTGATATTGTTTACGACGAACCACAAAGCAAAATCTTCTTCAAAATGCCGAAGGTGCTGTTTACAGACGAATATCGGGATTTATCTGCAGAGGCAAAACTGCTTTACGGCTTAATGCTCGACAGGATGCAGTTATCAGCAATAAACGGTTGGTGTGATAAAAATGGTGAAGTCTTTATCTTTTACACCATTGCCGAGACAAGTGAAATGCTCGGTTGCGGACACGATAAAGCCACAAGATTACAGCGTGAGCTTGTGAAACACAACCTACTCCGTCGTAGATATCAAGGCAAAGGTAAACCTGCAAAGCTGTTTGTTTTAACTGTGCCGAAAATAAGCGTTGAGCCTCCGTAAAAGTCGCAAGTAATAAAACTGAGCAGAGTAAGACTGATATATATACTGACCGAGAAGAAGAAAAATATTCTTTAATTAAGTTAGTAATAACTTTAAGTATATAAGGCGGCTTGGCTTAATGCGAAATGCTTATGAAACATCGCATTTCTTCTTCGGCTCGTTAAATATTTTTAAGAATCAGGAACATTTTTGTGATGCTTATTCCCATTACTTTTAGGGGCGGTTTTGATATATAAAACTGCCCCCACAAATGTGAGAGCAGAAAGCGTTATTTCTTTTCAATGGGAATCCATATTTCAATTGTTCTTCCGTTGTAGCCACCGGTAATTCCCCAATGATAAACCGCAAGTTCGGGGGCATTGACTATTTGATATTCGTCATTTGACAGCCACTCTGCTGCAATCTGTTTGCGAATTTCAAAGTATTCGGGAATTGGCATTTTTGTCTTTTCGGTTTCAAATACAAGATAAGTTCGTTCGGGGATAACGATTTCTTCAAAACCGAATTTGTGCATAAAGTTAATTCCTGTTACTTCGCTGTTATACAGATTCTCGCGTTCATAAGCATCTGTTGTG
>JAZNQG010000195.1:0-2019 GCA_045590035.1 Clostridia bacterium | reverse complement strand
GATAAAAACATCCTGGACAGACACAATTTATCAGGTATCGGGTGCGGCAGTTGCTTTGATTTTTGGACTTGCACTTGTCGAAGTTTTAAAGTTTAAAAATCTGTCAGGCATCAGTATGCTTGACGAAATGGCAAATGCACTATCCAAGGTGGGAGAGAGTCTATATATTTTGATTTCACCGTTTATAGGCGTTTTGGGCGCATTTGTTTCGGGCTCTGCGACGGTTTCTATGAACCTATTTACAAATCTACAGTATAATACGGCAAATGTTCTTGGTGTTCCGTCTGTTTTTGCAGTTTCTATGCAATGTGTAGGTGCGGCTATCGGGAATATGGTATGCATAAATAACGCCGTTGCCGCAAGTGCCACGATTGGTATTGGCGGGAGAGAAGGAAAGCTTATTAAGATGAATGTTATCCCAATGACAATATATACTCTATTAACAGTTTTAATTTTCTATATAGTTTTATCACTTGGTATAAGACCCGATATTTAAAAAGGAGGCTTTAAAAAATGGCGTTGGACAAAATGAGTTATGACCCTAATTCACGTTCTCAAAGAAGAAAAGCTGAGAGAGAAAGACGAAAAAAACGAAATATTAAAATTGCGGTAAGACTGGGTGTTGTGGCTTTAGTTTTACTTTTGGCAGTTACATTTTTGAAAGCCGACTTTGATTTGCCGAAATTCGATGTAAAGGCAGGCTTTTTAAGACTGGTCGGCAATTTCCAGAAAACCGATGAACCTCAAGTTTCGGAAGAACCTTTAGAAGAATATGAAGAGCCGATGTCGACTGAAGAACCCGATATTATTGAACCGACTAAGTCCCCTGAACCTGCTATTGAAGAGTCGGTTACATCTAAGACATACAATTTCCCGAAAGCATCGGAGAATAATGATTTTATGGATATTTTCAGGAATATGGCAGGGGAAACAGAGAAAATCTGCCTGCTTACCTTTGATGACGGACCCAATAAAGTAACCACTCCCAAAATACTTGATATTTTAAAGGAATACGGAATAAAGGCAACATTCTTTGAAGTTGGAACTAACTTGGAATTAAACGGCGAAGTTGCAAAGAGAACGTATGACGAAGGACATCTTCTTTTAAACCACACATATTCGCAGAAGTATTCCGAGATTTATACAAGCTGGGACAACTTTATAAACGAAGTTAAGAAAACCGAAGAGCTTATAAAAGAGATAACAGGCGAAGAGCCTTTAAAAATGGTGAGAATGCCAGGCGGAAGCTTTAATTCGGGCGTTTATGGTGAAGTAAAGCAGGAATATAAACAAAAGCTTAAGGAAAACGAATACTACTTTGTTGACTGGAGTGTCGATAACGGCGACAATTCCAATAGGTCGCCTGAAGAAATAATCGAATATGTAAAAAGCTACGCAGGCTCAAAACCTGTAGTTTTACTTATGGAAGATTCGACTTTAAGAAAAGCAACTCCCGAATCTCTAAGGGGTGTTTTAGACTACTTAAAAGAGATGGGATACACATTCAAAAGACTTGACGAAATCAACTATTACGAAGAAGGAATAGTGCCCGAAGTCTTAGAGGAAGAAGAGGACGAGTTTGTATTTGACCCGTACATAATCTTCTTAGACCGTGGATTTATTAACTAAAATAGGAGTCGTGAACCTTTATGAAAAATAAAAAGGTTTTCCCGTGGCTTTGGAAAAACAGTAAAAAAAGCCGTTTATACATATTGCTTTTAACGATACTAAGCATATTGTTTTCTTTGATTCAGCTTTTGTTCGTTTCGGCATCAAAGAATGTAATTGATATCGCAATCGGTGCTGTAGACGGCAATCTTATAAGTTCTGCGCTTATACTTTTAGTGCTTCTTATACTGCAGCTTACAATGCAGATTTTAATCAATTTTACCGATGTTCACGCAATGTCCAGATTTGAGATAAACTTAAAAAAGAACATCTTCCGCCGAATGATGAATAAGGATTATCTTTCAATAACCAAGCATCATTCGGGTGAACTTTTAAATTTTTTGGATAGTG
>JAZNQG010000194.1:0-2016 GCA_045590035.1 Clostridia bacterium | reverse complement strand
CCTTTTGAGAAAAAACAGCTATGCACGGCATCTACTGCGTCAACCTCCCTCACCGTGCGACAGCACGCTTTCGGAAGGTTTCCTTGCAGCTACCGCACATATCTGTTTTTTCCTTAACCAAACGGGTTTTTAGAGGTGACCTCAAAAATAAAATGGCGGAAAATTTTCCGCCATAAGTCAAAAATAAAATATATCCTCAAATTTCTTATCAAGAGCAATGCAGAGAATTAACGCAAGCTTTGCCGTAGGGCTGAACTGCCCTGTTTCAATGGAACTGATAGTATTACGTGATACGCCCACCATTTTCGCAAGCTCCGCCTGAGATATTTTCTTTTCGGAGCGTATCTCTTTCAGGCGGTTTTTTAAAACTAAGCTATCTTCCATT
Source organism: Clostridia bacterium (assembly GCA_045590035.1). Taxonomy (GTDB): domain Bacteria; phylum Bacillota; class Clostridia; order UBA1381; family UBA1381; genus HGM11525. Next base: position 1,631 of record JAZNQG010000194.1, on the reverse strand, counting down.
ATGCGCCTCACTTATAGAAGCCTATAATAGCAGCTACTGTAAATGCAATAGCCATCAAAACAAATAATATAGCCAGAAGCAGGTGTTTTTTTCTTTTAAGGCGGTAATACTGATAACAATATGAAACAGCAAGTATTATCTCAACCATTGCAACCATACTGAAATTCACTCCTTTATCGCAACATGCCTGCCAGTACATAAATACAACGGCAAAAGCCAACCCGACTATTATTGCGATAGTATTTGCCTTTTCTTCAACCTCAAATTCCGCAATATCCTTGTTTCTGTTTTCTTTTCTGCTCATTTCCAAAACTTTTTCCTTATCCATAATACACCTCAATTGTAAAATCCCATAATTGTTGTAATTGAACTTATAACAAATGCGATTGTCCAGAGCACAGCAAGCTTCATATGCTTTTTTTCTTTGAGAATGAAATGCATAGCCCATTGCTGAACTGCGTTTAAAGCGAAAACAATTGTAATGAGAGCGTCATTTGGCCCCTTACCTGCGCATATCTGCCAGAAAAAGAAGATTGCTATAAAAACCGAGGTAATTTCAACCGCAATATATGATGCTTTTATTTCCGCAGTTTTTGAAGCTACGTCTTTGTTTTTGTTTTCTTTTCTGCTCATCGCCAGAACTTTTTCTTTTTCCATTGTGATTTCCTCCATATCATTTTTTGATTTTCATTATAGTTTTCATGTCCGAACATCCTGCCAAGTTTTCTTGACAATATCAGTATACCACAGCCAAGTAAACTTGTCAATGTTTTTGCAAAGAAAACTTTGCAAATCTATATTTTGCACAATAAACTTGGCAAAATCTGACAAGTGTACTGTGCAAAAAAGCCATAGGCTTTTTAGAGGTTAGAGGTGAGAAGTTAGAGATTAGAATTTTTTGGAGTGGAGTTTGTTATTCTAATGTTTTATTTATGCGTGCCGATAATTGTGTAGGGGCTGCCTTTGGCAGTCCGTGTCTTACGCAATATTTAGCGAAATATCGTTAACTGCGTACATAAAAAGAACGGCAGTCAAAAAACTACCGTTCTTTCCAATTCTTAATTCTGAATTCTTAATTCTAAATTAATTAAGCTTCGTTGTTCTCGATATAAGCAACGATGTCGCCAACAGTCTTGATGCCTTCAACAGCCTCATCGGGGATAGAGAGGTCATACTCGTCCTCGATTGTCTGAATGAGGTCAACGATGTCAAGAGAATCTGCACCGAGATCGTCCTGAATGCTTGCGTCAGAAGTTACAACATCCTCATCAACTCCGAGCTGATCAACGATAAGCTCTTTAACCTTGTCAAATACCATAATTTTTTTCCTCCATCTTTTGATTTATGCGGTTTTGTCCGCCGTTTTTATTTTGTGGAATATCCGAAAAAAATTCTCCGCCATTGGGATTTGAGCCGCAAATTCACGAAAATCCGCTATATACAGCCAACCGCAGGCTTTTTTCTCTCGAAAAGTCCATTTTAAAATCAGTTATTCTGTGAACTCACCGATTTTCCTAAACTTAGTATACCTTGCTTTTAGCAATTCGTCAATATCTTTTTGACATTTTTCTTCAATTTTGAGTGACAAATATTCTTTAATATTTTCGGAAATTTTGTCTAAATCGTTATGT
>JAZNQG010000193.1:0-6764 GCA_045590035.1 Clostridia bacterium | reverse complement strand
GCGGTCTGCAGAACTTGAGTCGCTTCAGTGACGAAAAGAGATGCAGGGAACCGCAAACCGGACAGTCCTTCTACCCCCCTAACAAACCTAAAAAGAGAGTAGCAAACGCCACTCTCTTTTCACATTTATATGTCCTTGAATTTTGCCATTTCACCATAGGGAATCATCCTAAACCCCATCCGCTCATAAAGTCTTATTGCACCTTCATTTTCAGGCTCGATTTCAAGACGGAAGGACGAGTCTTTATACTTTTCCATAAGACAGGTCATAGCATATGTTGCAAGTCCTTTTCCCCTGAATTCTTCCTTTACATAGATTTCATCAAACCAAATTGTCTCGCCGCCCGCCTCCTGCGAGTAGAATTTGGCAAGGAGAATATATCCTGCTATATTTTTTTCCGACTCTATAATATAGGCTTCAATTCTGTCTTTTGACCGCATAAGCTCGGAGAAAGCCTTTTCAAAATGCTCTTTGGGGACCTTTTTATAAACCGCATCGGTTGAATAAAAATCGTCCGCCATCTTGATATATTCTGTTTTATCTGATAGTTTAATCGGTCTTATGCTCATTTATTACCACCCGAATCAAGAGATTTTATTTTCTTTACGCAAACTGTTCTGTAAAATACCACACACAAAATCGTTCCTACAATCTCGGCAAGCGGGAGCGAAAACCACACCCATGGGTATCCAAAGAATAATTTCAACAAATACGCAGACGGAAGGATAACTGCCAACTGCCTTGTAACCGAAACAATAATGCTTACAGACGCCGAATCAATCGCCTGAAGAAGTGAAATTATAACTATACAGTATCCCGCAAAGGTAAAGCCTATGGGAATAATGCGAAGAGCGTCTATACCCATCGCCATCATATTTCCCTCGGCATCAAACATCTTTAAGAAGAATTCGGGGAAAACAACAATTAAAAGTGTGCCCAAAACCATCATGGACATTGAAATCATCAGGCCCTTTTTCATAGTGCTCTTGATCCTTGAAACCTTTTTCGCACCATAGTTATAGGCAAATATCGGAATAAGTGCATTGGAAAGTCCGAATACGGGCATAAAGATAAAGCTGTTAATCTTAAAGTAGATTCCAAATATTGAAATTGCAATATCGTCGCCCAAAATCTTATTCATACCGACTGTCATAATGCTTGTAATCGACTGCATTATTATTGCAGGAATTCCGACACGGTAAATATCCGCCACAATAACCTTTTCAAAGCGGAAGCCTTTTATTTTAATAGAAATTTCTGTATTGTACTTAACATTCAAGAAAAACGCCACACTAGCCGCACAGAACTGACCGATAACCGTCGCAATAGCCGCACCTGCCGCACCCATTTGGGGAACGCCTAAAAGACCGAAAATTAAAATGGGGTCTAAAATTGTATTTACCACAGCACCTGTCATCTGTGCAATCATGCTTAAATGCGTCTTGCCCGTTGCCTGCAGAAGTCTTTCACCTAAAACCTGAAGAAAAATGCCGCCCGAAAACACAGTGCAAATCATCATATACTGTCTGCCCATTTCGATAGTGGCTTTAGTGTCGGTAAAGAATGTAAAGAACTTCCCTGACAGGAAAAATCCTATTACAGCAACTACTAAAGACGAGAGAATTGCTATAAATATTCCGTGAGATGCGACTCTGTTTGCCTTTTGGAATTCCTTTTCACCAAGACGGCGGCTTAACACCGAATTTACGCCTACACCCGTACCCGCCGCAATCGAAATCATAAGCGACTGAACAGGGAATGTTAAAGATACAGCAGTTAAGGCATCCTTACTGTACTGTGCCACAAAGATTGAGTCTATGATATTATATAATGACTGAACGAGCATTGAGAGCATTATGGGAGCCGCCATTGTGATAAGAAGCTTCCCTGTACTCATCGTGCCCATTTTATTTTCTGTCTGCATATGTATTTTCCCTTTCGCCATTAAAAATTTCGAGCAACAACACAACAATATAAGAAGCAAAGCCATGATTTAAGCTGTTTGTCATAGCCTTATGTTCCCAAAGAGTGCCTGTTATATCTGCCATATGTCCAAAAAATGCCTTGATGTCCTCTAAAAGGAGGTCTTTATATCCCCATTTTAGCAAAAGCTCCATCCTCATATACATTCCCATAAAAGCATTTACCTTTTCAACATTTTGATGCATTCCGCTCTCTGTTTTAAATTCTTCTACCAGCATATTTTTTAGGTCTTTGAAGCTTTCTTCATCCGCAACTCCATATATGAATGCATAATACTGGCAAACTTCTGAGATGTTGTTTTCCAACACAAGATTGCCCGCTTTATCCCTTAATGCCTGGTCCTTAAAGAACTTTCCATCATAGGACATTTTGATTACCTTTTCTTTAATATCCTTTGACTTATTAAGTAGTTTTTCATCTCCGTACCAATTTCCGACAATGCTTAAAACTTTGCTGTATAGCATATTCGTCGGGAAGTTTACGCCAGAAGTCCAATCATTTGCCTTTGACCACTCGACAAAGTTCCAGCCGTCCAAGTTCTCTAAAAGCCCGAATTCATTTTCATATCCTTCAAAATACTCAAATAGCTTATAGATTCTTTCTTTATAGAGCTTTACATCGAATTTATCGTTTCTTTTTAAATAATCCTCTAACTGAATAATAAACCACATCGCCCATTGCGGTATAAAATTACCGTTGGGGTGATCTGCAGGATAGCACATCGGGAACATTCCCTCGGGCAGATATTCGCATTCTGAAAGCAGGAGATTTTCGATAAAATCATCTTCAACAGAGGTGGTTCCTGTCATCTTATAGAAAGATTTTCCCGAATAATAGCTGTCACAAAGCCATCCCGCTCTTTCTCTTGACGGACAGTCCATAAATATGCCGAGAGAATTACATCTTGCAGACTCTATTCCCGACTCAAAAATCTTTAGAATCTTTTCATCATCGGTATTTAACTTCGGAACATTATTTATCGGGCATTTGATTTCAACCACTCCCGCATTTTTAAGCTCAATTTCGCCCTCTGTAACAAATACTGCAAAATATTTAAATCCATAAATTTCAAAGCTGGTAAAGTCTATTTCGCCATCACCCAAAACTTCTATGGTATTAAACATTTCCCAATTTTCTACATTAAATCTGCCGTCTATCATCTTTTCGTCAAAGGCGATTATGATTTTTGTTCCTTTTTTAGCAGAATACTTAACATTGATAAGCCCTGCCGTTGCCCTTTTATGCTCAAATACCGCATACTCTCCCTTGTTTAACTTTAAAGGCAGAGACTCCCTTTTTTCCAAAGCCGTATATTCCATACGCATTAAATCCTTAATCGGCTTATCAGAAATTTCATCCAAGGGGAAATTTTTAATTATATCCAATTCGGAGTCTGTTGCACCCTGAAGGCTCGGAAGTTCAATTTCGCAGTCATTATAGGTAAAGCTATCCTTTGTGTAGACTTCACCGATTTCAAAGTTTAATATTTCGGGAAGCGGTGCTTTTCTTTCAAGATATTTTAATCGGAGCTCCAACACCTTGATTTTTTCTTCCCTGTCGCATTTTTCCATATCCCAAATCTCTGTAAAATGTCTTTGGAATGAGTATCTTAATGTTTTTTGTCTTCTCGATGTTACCAAATAAGCTTTAAAATCATACCCAGTAGATGCAATTACTTCTTCCCCCGATACAATCTCCGCTCTTATAAAGCTTGTCTGTTTTATTGCAACATAAGAAAAGGAGTTATACCCTGCCGCTTCAATTACTATCTCATTTTCCTTGCCGATTAAAGTATTTAATTTTACTCTGTCAACTCTTACATAGCCTTTTGCAGTATGTGCGGGGCCATAATGGATAAGCTTGCCGTTTAAAAATACCTTATAAATCGTTGCACCTGTTATCTTTAAGACAGTGTCTTCTTTACCTATAAACTTTGCCTTAAATTTTGCCTCTATATTCATTTCATTTTCTTTTCCGTCTATCCAAACGGGCAATGCTTTTAAAAATATACTTTTTTCCACTTATTTAACCCTTTCTCGTATCATTTATTGCTTTCTCCAAACACCGACTTATTTTAACACATTTTTTCATCTTTTTCAAGCTAATATGTCATTTTCTTGACGAAATGGCGGTTTCGCTTTACAAAATGAGCGGTTTATGGTATTCTCTAAAGTGGATAAATTTATGAAAAAGGAGGCGTGCGGATATGATTCTTTCAATCTCTGACGGGGCAAAAAGGATAGTTAAAGCCCTTGAAAATGGCGGCTTTTCGGCATATGTTGTCGGCGGTGCGGTGAGAGATATTTTGATGGGCAAAATTCCGCACGACTATGATATAACCACATCGGCAACTCCCGATCAAGTCAAGAAAATATTTACTAAAACCGTCGATACGGGACTTTTGCACGGGACGGTTACTGTAATCGAAAACGGTTTTGCATACGAGGTTACAACCTTTAGGAGCGAAGAAGGCTATTCCGACTCCCGACATCCCGATTCTGTAAGCTTTGACTGTTCCTTAGACGAAGACCTTAAAAGGCGTGATTTTACGGTAAATGCGATGTGCTATTCGGAAAAGGATGGACTTATTGACCTTTTCGGCGGAATGGGCGACATTAAAAATAAAATAATTAAAACTGTCGGAAATCCCGAACAGCGTTTTTCGGAAGATGCTTTGCGTATGCTCCGTGCAGTAAGGTTTTCGGCGGTTTTGGGCTTTGAAATTGAAGAAAATACGTGTCTTGCAATCAAAAAATGCGCACCTTTAATTAAAAAGGTGAGCGGTGAGAGAATTTTTGGCGAGCTTAACAAAATTTTACTCTCCGATAATCCTGAATACATTAGAATTCTTCGTGACACAGGACTTTTAAAGTATCTTCTTCCCGAGCTTGACCGTTGTTTCGGCGTTCCGCAAAGGAACAAATACCATATCTTTGACGTCGGTAATCATATAATACACGCACTTTCCGAGACCGAAAAGGACCTGTCTATAAGATGGGCGGCACTGCTTCATGATATCGGAAAACCCGCATGCATGAGCGTTGACAATAACGGTATCATACATTTTTACGGACATCACAAGGAAAGCGTTAATTTGGCAGACGGAATTTTAAGGCGTCTTCACGCAGATAACGAACTAAAAAAAGAAGTTCTTACCTTAATAGAAAACCACGATGTAAGAATAGACCCCGTGCCACACACGGTAAAAAGAATGATGTCGAAGGTGGGAGATAAGCTGTTTTTAAAGCTTCTCTCTATACAGATTGCGGATAACAAGGCGAAAAATCCGCAGTATATCCCAGAAAAGCTTCAAAGACTGGAAAGCGTACGTGCGGTTTTTGAAAATGTAATTGCAGAAGGTCAGCCGTATCTATTATCCGATTTGGTAGTAAACGGCAGAGACTTGATAAAATTAGGTTTTCGTGCAGGAAGAGAAATCGGCGACACTCTAAAAACACTTCTTTCGGAAGTTATGATGAGCCCCGAGTTAAACAGGCGAGACTATCTTTTAAAAAGAGCAAAAGAAATCAAACGAAAGGGAAGATAAAAAAATGAAAGAATATGAAGGCTTTAAATATATAGAAGGCGGAGTTTGTGCCGCAAAAGGATTTTTGGCAAACGGCTTAAACTGTGGGTTAAATAAGGACAAAAACAAGAATGACCTTTGTTTAATAGTTTCCGAAAAACTATCAAACGCCGCAGCAGTCTATACCTCAAACAAGGTAAAGGGTGCTCCGATTTTAGTTACAAAGAGTAACCTGGAAAAATCAGGTGGAGTTGCAAGAGCGGTAATTGCAAACTCGAAAAATGCAAACACCTGTAACATTGACGGCGTAGAAAAAGCCGAAAGAATGTGTTCTTTAGCAGCAGGCGAATTGGGAATTAACCCCGAAGAAGTAATTGTCGCATCAACGGGCGTTATCGGTCAGATTTTACCGATTGAGCCTATCGAAAATAACATAAAGGCATTGGCAGACGGTCTTTCAAGAGACGGCAATCTAAAAGCCGCAAATGCTATTATGACAACCGACACAGTTAAAAAGGAAGTTGCAGTAGAGTTTATCTTGGACGGAAAAACGGTGCATCTTGGCGGTATGGCAAAGGGCAGCGGTATGATTCATCCGAATATGGCAACAACCCTTAATTTTATTACAACCGACGCCTCTGTTTCAAAGGATGCTTTAGGGGCTGCTCTTTCGGAAATTACCAAAATTACATATAACTGCCTTTCGGTAGACGGGGACACATCAACTAACGATATGGTTTGTGTCATGGCAAACGGTATGGCAGAAACGAAAGAAATCACCATTTCTTCTCCCGAATATGATGTGTTTAAGCAGGCACTCTTTATCGTAATGAGTGAACTTACTAAGATGCTTGCAAAGGACGGCGAAGGTGCAACAAAGTTAATCGAGTGCTCGGTTTCATGTTCACCCGACTTAGACACTGCGATAATCGTTGCAAAAAGTGTTATCCGCTCGCCCCTTTTAAAATGTGCAATCTTCGGCGAAGATGCAAACTGGGGACGAATTTTATGTGCAATCGGCTATGCCGAAGCGGATTTTGATATAACAAAAGTTGCAGTTTCAATTTCCAGTGTAAACGGCGTAATCGAAGTCTGCGAAAATGGTGCAGGCGTGCCTTTCTCGGAAGATAAGGCAAAGGAAGTTTTATCTTCTGACGAAATCTTTATAAATGTAAACTTAAATCAGGGAGAGTCTTCCGCTAAGGCGTGGGGATGCGACCTTACATACGACTATGTTAAAATAAACGGCGACTAC
>JAZNQG010000192.1:0-6988 GCA_045590035.1 Clostridia bacterium | reverse complement strand
GAATATAAGAGTTATCTCAAGCGTTGCGTGTGATGATATGCTTAATATCAAGGGCGTAAAGGCATCGTTTGTAATTTATATGATTGACGGCACAGCGTTCATATCGGCAAGGTCATTGGGAGATATAAATGTTCAGCTTGTTTTGGAAAAATTGGGTGGCGGCGGTCATATTACAATCGCAGGTGCACAGATGAAAGGTTATTCTATAGACGAAGTAAAGCTTGAATTAAAGGCGGCAATTTCCGAGTATATGGAAGAAAGTAAGCAAGAGCCAAATTAAAAGGAGAAAACAAAAATGAAGGTAATTTTAACACAGGATATAAAAGGTCAGGGCAAAAAGGGACAGTTGGTTGAAGTGTCCGACGGATACGCAAGAAACTTTCTATTCCCCAGAGGCCTTGCAAAAGAAGCAAATGCCACAAACTTAAATGTTATGCACGGTCAGCAGGAAGCAGAAGCATACAGAAAGCAGATGGCACTTGATGAAGCAAACCAGATGGCAGAAAAGCTAAAGACTATTTCTGTTTTAGTTAAAGCAAAAGCAGGTGAAAACGGAAAGCTTTTCGGCTCGGTTACATCAAAGGAAGTTACAGAAGAGCTTTTAAAACAGCATCACATAAAGCTTGATAAAAAGAAATTAAATCTTCCAGACGGCATTAAAGCACTCGGCACAACCGATGTTGAAGTAAAGCTTCACCCGGGTGTTACAGGCATAATCAAGGTAAAGGTTGAAAGTTTATAAAAAGGTAGGAAATAAAAAATGGCAGGAGAAAATTTACCTGTTAAGGAAAAAGAGCTCCCGTACAACAGAGAAGCCGAAACAGGCGTTATAGGCTGTTGTCTTGTTAATGAAAAAAGTGTGTCGGCGTCAGCGGAAATTATCAAGCCCGATGACTTTTATTTCAGTGCAAACAGAGAAATTTATAAGGTTGTAATGGACCTTTTCAATGAAAATGTGCCCGTTGATATTGTAACTGTATCCGACCGCTTAGCTATAGCAGATAAGCTTGATTCTGTCGGCGGTGTGCAGTATTTAACATTGGCGGCAACAAGTGTTGCAACAACTGAAAATGTAATTTACCACTCAAAAATCATAAAGGAAAAATCGACTCTAAGACGCCTTATAAAATCTGCCGATGCAATAAGCGAGCTTGCATATAGCGGAGAAGGCGAAATAGAGAGAATTTTAGAGCGTTCCGAACAGATGATATTTGATGTTTCATCATCAAGAGAGCAGTCGGATATCGTGCCGATCAGCGATGTTTTGATGGAAACATATCAGCATATGGTTGAAAACTCGCAAAGAGAAGGAAGCTTGACGGGTGAAGCGACAGGTTTCGAGTATCTTGATAAGGCAACAGGCGGTCTTCACGGCGGAGAGCTTATACTTATTGCCGCACGTCCTGCTATGGGTAAGTCGGCGTTGGCGGTTAATATTGCCGAGCATATTGCGATTAAGAATAATAAAACTGTTGCGTTATTTAACTTAGAGATGCCAAAAGAACAGTTGGTAAGGAGAATCCTTTGTTCTCAGGCACTTGTTGATTCTAAGAAAATGTTAACAGGTGATTTTACAGGAGACGACTGGCAGAGAATTTGCAGAGTTTTGGATAAAATCGACTCAGCACCTTTGTATATAGACGATTCTGCGACGGTTACTGTATCGGAAATCAGAGCAAAATGCAGAAGAATTAAGCAGACTAAGGGTTTGTCGCTTATCGTAATCGACTACTTACAGCTTATGCAGTCAGGATCCCGTACAGAGAGCAGACAGCAGGAGGTTGCAGAAATTTCAAGGTCTTTAAAGATTTTGGCAAAGGAATTAGATGTTCCTGTAATTGCACTTTCACAGCTATCCCGTGCGGTTGAAACAAGAAAGGACCGTCGTCCTATGCTTTCTGACATCAGAGAGTCTGGTTCAATCGAACAGGACTGTGATATTGTAATGTTTATTTATCGAGATGAATATTATAACCCTGATACAGAAGATAAGAATATGGCGGAAATTATTATCGCAAAGCACAGAAGCGGTAAGCCTGATACATTAAAACTCGGCTGGCAGGGTACATATACGAAGTTTATCAATTTAGAATACAGAAAAGAAGAGGAACAGTAATAATCTATGGATGCCTATGAGCTTGTTAAAAAGGCGATAAAAGAATATTCTATGCCGAATACCGACCAGAAAATCCTTGTTGGATTTTCGGGCGGCGGAGATTCGGTGTGCCTTCTTTCTGTTCTCTATGAGTTGGGGTATAAGCTTACGGCTGCGCATTTAAATCATAATATGCGTGCGACGGCAGAGCGAGATATGCTCTTTTGTGAAAAATTCTGCAGGGAAAAAGGCATTGATTTTGTATCTCATACAGTGCCTAAAGACTCTTTAAAAAATGAGCTTCAGGCAAGAGAAGCAAGGTATGATTTCTTTTATAAGGTGATGAAAGAGAAGAATATCAAATACCTTGCAACTGCACATAATAAAAATGATTTTTCCGAGTCGGTTATTCTGCATCTTTTAAGAGGTTCGTCGTTAGACGGTATTTCGGGGATAAGCCCTAATTATAAAAATATCATAAGACCTCTTATTTTGGTTAAAAAATCCGAGGTTTTAGAGTATCTTAATAACAATAATATCCCGTATATGCTGGATGAAACAAATGAGCAGGATATCTATACAAGAAATAAGATAAGAAATAATCTTATTCCGTGGATTGAAAAGGAAATTAACCCTAAGATTATAGACACATTATTTGGAAGTGCCGAGCTTTTTAAGGAAGACAGCGAGTATTTGCACGAGCTTTCATATGACGCATTTTTGTCTTTAAAAAAAGACGGCGGAATTAAAACCAAGGAACTTAAAAAGAAGAAAAATCCCATAAAATCAAGAGTTATTGAGCTTTTATGGAAAGAAGAGTCCGGGATGGAAGAAAATCTTCCCAAAGTGTATATAGATGCGGTTTTTCACCTTTTAGAAAAGGAAAACGGTAAAGAAGTACACTTGCCTTTTGGCTTTGAAGCGAGGGTTGAAAGGGATATTCTATATATCCAAAAAAGAGAAAAAACAGATTATTTTGAAAAAAAGCTTGTTCTGGGCGAGTATGTATTTTTAGATGAAATTGGCAAAAAAGTCGGTATTTTTGAGTCCGAGCCGGGTATAAAACTGGGAATGTCTGGAGAAGACTTGTGGGTAAGACAAAGAAAAAACGGCGATAAATTTAAACCCGTAGGTTTATCCGGCACAAAGTCGGTATCCGATTTTTTAACAGATATCAAGATGCCAAAAAATGAGCGTGATAAAGTTCCCGTAATCACAAAAGACGGACAAATTGTTGCGGTTGGAGATAAAAGGATATCGGAAGATTTTAAGCCGTCAGGCGACAAAAAGAATATATATCTAAGAATTATGGAAATATAAATTAGGAGTGGACAGATTTTGAAAAAACCTTTTAAAGGCATTGGCACATGGATTTTAGTGCTTTTAATATTTTATACAAGCTATGCATTTTTAGGTTCAAGTCTTTCAGGAGTTGAAGATATATCATATTCCGAGCTTGTAAGAGAAATAAAGAGCGGAAATGTTGTTAAAATGACCTCGGATGAAGAAAATGCCGATATAGTTTTATCTGACGGCACAAAATGCCGAGCAACAATTCCGTCAATGGCGGTAATGCACGAAGACTTAGCAAATGAGCTTCCGCGACTTATGGAAGACGGAAAGCTTACTTACACCGTAAAGGAAGAGGGAATATCCTTTTCATCGGTTATTACTACAATTATTTCAATTATAATGGTAGTCCTGATTTTCCTTATGCTTTTCTCAGGCGGCGGAATGAGGGGAGCTAATAACTTCGGAAGAAGCCGTGCTAAGCTCTTTGATTCATCAAAGAAAAAGATTTCCTTTAAGGATGTAGCAGGCGCAAAGGAAGAAAAGGAAGAAATGCAGGAGCTTGTAGACTTCTTAAAAGCTCCCGAAAAGTTTATAAAGTTAGGCGCAAGAATACCCAAGGGCGTGCTTTTGGTAGGACCTCCGGGAACGGGTAAAACACTTTTAGCCCGTGCGGTTGCAGGTGAAGCAGGAGTTCCGTTTTTCTCAATTTCTGGTTCTGATTTTGTCGAAATGTATGTAGGTGTCGGTGCGTCAAGAGTAAGAGATTTATTCGAGCAGGCTAAAAGAGCAAAGCCCTGTATTATCTTTATAGATGAAATCGATGCAGTCGGCAGAAGACGAGGCTCAGGTATGGGCGGCGGACATGACGAAAGAGAGCAGACTCTAAATCAGCTTTTGGTTGAGATGGACGGCTTTGGCAAAAATGAAGAAATCATTATCCTTGCCGCAACCAACAGACCCGATATCTTAGACCCCGCACTTCTTCGTCCGGGAAGATTTGACAGACAAATTACCGTTGACCTGCCCGATGTAACTGCAAGGGAAGAAATTTTAAATATCTATGCAAAAGAAAAGCCTGTGGCAGAAGATGTTGACTTAAAGCTTTTAGCTAAAAATACTGTCGGCTTAAGCGGTGCAGAGCTTGAAAATATTATGAACGAAGCGGCGATTTTAGCGGCTCGTGGGGAAAAAGAAACAATCAACAACGAAGACATTCAGAATGCGAATGTCAAGGTTTTGATGGGTCCTGAAAAAAGGTCAAGAGTAATTCCCGAAAAGGATAAAAAAATCACCGCATACCACGAAGCAGGTCATGCGATGGTTGCAAAATACTCGTCCGATAAAGATGAAGTATCGCATATTTCGATTATTCCAAGGGGAATGTCGGGCGGACACACAATGTACCACTCAAAAGAAGATAATGAGCATATGACAAGGAACGACTTATTATCCCGTATTCGCTGGGCGCTCGGTGGAAGAGCGGCTGAGTCCATTGTTTTAGATGACATCACAACAGGCGCATCGGAAGACATTAAGTATGCAACACGCTTAGCTCACGAGATGGTAACAAAATTCGGTATGAGCGAAAAATTAGGTCTTGTATGCTATGACCAGAATGAAGAAGTAGTTTTAGGACGTGATTTAGGCGTTCAGAAGTCCTATTCAGAAAGTACTGCAGGCGAAATCGACAGCGAAGTAAAAGCAATTATCGACAGAGAATATAAGGCGGCTGTTGATATCTTAAAAGAGCACAAAGAAAAGCTCGATAAGGTGGCAGAAGTACTTTTGGAAAAGGAAACAATCGACGGAAAAGAATTTGAAAATATATTAAATTCATAAAATAAAGAAAGAAGGAAACAAAAATGGCAAAAGTAACAAAGGATATGATTATCAGAGATATCTTGGCGATTGATCAGGGTACAGCAGAATTTATGTTCAGGGTAGGTATGCATTGTTTAGGCTGCCCGTCTGCAAATTCTGAAACATTGGAAATGGCTTGTGCAGTTCACGGTGCAGATGCAGACCAGCTCGTTAAAGAAATTAACGATTATTTAGAGAGCAAAAACTAATTTTTTGAAATACTCAAAAAAAGCTTAAGCGCAGATTTTTCCATCCTTAGAAAATATTTTCGGAACTTCTCGCAATTTGCGGCGGAACGGACGATTTTTTTGCCCGAAAGATTTCCGCGTAGTGCGGATTTACGGATGGTTTTTTCTGTGTGCTTAATTAAAAGCCCTGTTAAAAACAGGGAAATACATACGATTAAGAGCTTTAGTTTTTCTAAAAACATATAAGATACCTCACTTTTAATTATTTATAGAGTATTATGTGTAAATCAAGGAATGTAAATTCATGAAAAGAATAGCAAAATTTTACAAGGTAAGCCGAGAAAATTATCTTTTATCAAGACCTGAAAAAGAAGCAGAATATAACGATATTGCCTTGCCACGCCGTGCAACAAAAGGCTCTGCAGGGTATGACTTTTTGTCCCCATTTGATTTTTCTCTAAAAAGCGGTGAAACAATAAAAATCCCGACAGGTATAAGAGCAAAAATCGAAGAGGGATGGGTTTTGATGCTTTTTCCGAGAAGCTCTATGGGTTTTAAATACCGTCTTCAGCTTGACAATACTGTCGGCGTCATTGACTCGGACTACTATTATTCGGATAACGAAGGGCATATATTTATAAAGATTACAAATGACTCGAAGATTGATAAGACTCTGACAGTCAAAAAAGGTGAAGCATTCTGCCAGGGCGTATTTATGCCATTTGGAATAACAGAAGATGATTTTGTTACCGAAATTCGTAACGGCGGAATAGGCTCAACTACACAAAATGGATAAATTTTTTAAAAAGGACGGATAAAATAATGAGCAAAAAACAGACAAGAAGCGAAGCCAGAGAATGTGCATTTATGCTTGTATTTTCATATTCAATAAATCCCGAGGACCCTGAATTTTTGGTGTCCGAGCTTTTAAATATTTATCCCGAAGCAATAGATAATTTAGAATACATAAAGAGAACATTTTTAGGTGTTTTCGAAAATAAAGAAATTATAGATGCAAAGATTGATGCGGTGTTACCTAAAAACCGTGGTTTTTCAAGACTTTCAAAGGTCGTGGTTGCAATTTTAAGAATTGCAGTGTTTGAGATATTCTTTGCAGACGATATACCCGACAAGGTTGCGGCAAACGAAGCGGTTGAAATCGCTAAAAAGTACGCAGAAGACGGAGCAAGCGCATTTGTAAACGGCGTTATTTCGGGAGTGATGCCCGAGTGAGCATCTATTTGGGTATTGATACTTCAAACTATACTACATCCTTTGCTTTTTCAGGAGAAATTGACCGTCAAGTCAGAAAAATTCTCCCCGTGCCCGAAGGCGGGAGAGGCATAAGACAGTCGGACGGCGTGTTTTTGCATTTAAAACAGGCACCCGAATTATTGGAAGAGCTTTTTTGGGGTGTAGACAAAAATAAAATTAAGGCAGTTGGTGTAAGTGTAAGACCCAGAAATGTAGATGGGTCTTATATGCCTGTATTTTTATCGGGCGAAACCTTTGCCGAAATTATAAAGACCGTACTTTCGGTGCCGATTTATAA
>JAZNQG010000191.1:0-9431 GCA_045590035.1 Clostridia bacterium | reverse complement strand
GCACTGGCAGTCGGAAACAAAAAAGAAGCATCGGAAAAGGTGTCATTGTCATTCCTTATCTCAATGCTTATAATTCTCCCCTGCGCATTTGGATATATTTTCCTTGGAAAACCGATATATCTCTTACTTTACCCGCAGGCTCCCGACGGATTTGAACTTCTGATGTTATCGTCAATCGCGCTTATATTTATTGCACTTAACCAGACAATTTCAGGCTCACTGCAGGGTGCAGGAAAGGTTTTAGCACCTGCGACGGGTTTATTTATCGGCTGTATTGCAAAGGTTATTATAAACTACACCCTTATCCGTATTCCGTCTATCAATATCTACGGTGCACCAATAGGTTCAATTGTTTGTCAGGTTATATCCTTTACTTATGGCTTTACCGTTTTAAGACGGAGTGTACCTGTTAAAATCACATTTACAAGATACATTCTAAAACCGTTAATTTCTGCAGTTTCTATGGGTATTACCGCACTTTTGGTTTATAAGGCACTGTTTTATATCACAACATCGAACATCATATCAACTCTTCTAGCAATAGTTTTAGGTGCTTTGGTGTATTTGGTACTTATTCTTTCATTTAAGGTGCTTTCACCTGAAGAAATAGAGCAGTTACCTATGGGCAATAAGCTCGTAAAAATCGCAAAGAAAACACCTTTTTACAGATAATGAGGTTTAATATGGAAGAACTTATACGGCAGGAAAGCTTAATCGGAAAAGAAAATACCCAAAAAATCAAAAATTCAAAGGTTGCCATATTCGGAATCGGCGGTGTCGGCTCATTTTCAGCAGAAGCTATCGCCAGATGCGGTGTCGGAGAAATTATGTTGGTTGATTCTGACAGAGTTTCTGAGTCTAACATAAACAGACAGCTTGTTGCTCTTCATTCTACTATTGGAAAATATAAAGTCGATGTTATGAAGGATAGAATCTTAGACATCAATCCCACTTGCCGTGTGATTGCCGAAAAAATGTTCTACGACAAGGATTCCGCACTTAATCTTGAAGGTTGCGACTACATTATTGATGCGATTGATACCGTTACATCAAAGCTTGTACTGATTGAAAAAGCAAAAAGACATGGTATTCCGATAATTTCATCAATGGGTACAGGTAATAAACTAAACCCTGAATTATTTGAAATAACAGACATTTATAAGACCACAGTATGCCCCTTGGCAAGAGTTATGAGACGCGAGCTAAAGGCACGTGGAATTGACAATTTAAAGGTTCTTTATTCAAAGGAAGAGCCAAAAAATATGTCAAGCGACAAACGAACTCCCGCTTCAATTTCCTTTGTCCCGTCGGTTGCAGGGCTTATGATAGCAGGCGAAGTAATAAAAGACATAATAAAAAAATAGAGAGAAGTTTTAAAAACTTCTCTCTATTTACTTATCTCTTGATTGTAGAGTGTAGAACAACATGACCTCTTGCAAAATTCAGCTTGTTGACCGAAACTACAAGATATGGAACAATAAGTTGAATATCATATATTGAACCGGTTGGAGTAAGGCCAATAACGGCAGAGGTTTTTCCCTTATTCTCTTCAGATGCGCAGCCTCTTATAACCAATCTTCCGTCAATCTTTACATCTTTAACCGATACCTTTTCAGGTTCAACGCCATCGCCAATAATAACATCGTACTTTGTTTCTATTCCGTCTAAAACAACATCATTGCATCTTACAAGAATATTGCCTTCTGGAAGCTCTGACACCGCACCCGGCTCATCAATATACATCTTAACAAGGTTATCCATTACAACCGCAAACTCGCCACGGTTGATATAATCTGTTCCACGTAATTTTTTATCAGGACCACCTGTCCAATAACCATTCTCTAAAATTGAGCCGTAATACAACGATGCCCATGACGCAACGGTTGTACCGTCTGAATATGCCAAAATAAGTTCTTTCGCTTTTTCCGATGTCGTACGGTAACAAAGTCCGAACACTTTAGAAAGCACTACAAAACATTCCTGGAATGTGATGTTTCCGGTAGGATTCATATGATTTTCATCAATACCTGTAAAAGCACCCATATAAACTGCCTTTGAAAATTCATTATAATACCAAGAACCTTTTTTAACGTCTACATATTTTGAAATGTCCGCTTCCTTTGTAGCCCCCAATGCTCTTACGATTATAGAAGCCATTTCTGCTCTTGTGATATTATCATCAGGAGCTACAAGACCATTTCCTTTACCAGAAATCAGTCCGTTTTTAACAGCGTTTTCAATCGCACCTTTTCTCCAGTCATTCGGCATATCTGTAAATGTGTCAGCAAACACAACAGTTGTCATAGACAAAACCATCACAGTTACAAGCATTGCCGAAATAATTCTCTTTAACATACTTCTCATTGGACTCACGCCTCTCCTTTTCACACTAACCATAGTCGGTTTTTCTATCTATGATTAGTATAACACATCTAAAACTATTTGTCCATACTATTTTTTTTAATGAAAAGACGCACAGAAAAATCTGTGCGTCTTAAATTTTTATCAATCTTTTGCCTGCCCGATTTTTTCCATAAGCTTTTTGATTCTTGTAACAGGAACCAAAAGGCTGCTTATAGAATCATCGTGGTTAAGTGTGTCGATAAGAAGAGAGATATACTTTGTCATATCAACTTCACAGTACCATTCTCTTTCCTTAAGCTCAGGTGTGCGATATACAAGGTTTGTAGTAAATACCTTGTCAATTTCGCCGTTTTTGAAAGCTTCGTCAAACTTTGAAAGTCCGCTTACGAAAAGACCGAATGCAGTAAATATAAATATTCTCTTAGCACCCTGCTCTTTAAGCTTTTTGCCGATATCAAGTACAGATTCACCACTTGATATCATATCGTCAACGATCATTACATCCTTGCCGCGAACATCACGTCCAAGATATTCATGCGCTTCAATCGGATTTTTACCGTCAATTACAACAGAATAGTTTCTTCTCTTATAGAACATACCAAGGTCAAGACCAAGAACTGAAGAATAGTACATACAACGGTGCATTCCGCCCTCATCGGGAGAAATTACAACAGTAGAATCCTTATCAAACTTAATATCAGGCACAGCTCTTGTAAGGGCTTTTATCATCTGATATGTTGTCTGAACATCGTCAAAACTTGAAATAGGAATCGCATTCTGAACGCGGGCATCATGTGCATCAAATGTCAGGATATCATTCACGCCCATATTTACAAGCTCCTGAAGTGCCAAAGCGCAGTCAAGAGATTCTCTTGAAGTACGTCTGTGCTGTCTTCCTTCATAAAGCATAGGCATAATAACGGTAATTCTTCTTGCCTTACCGCTGATTGCCGCAATAATTCTCTTTAAATCCTGATAATGATCGTCAGGACTCATTCTATTTTCAGTGCCGTACATTTTATATGTAACGCCGTAATTGAACATATCGCAGATAATGTAAACATCATGCCCTCTTACAGTTTCGTTAATAACACATTTAGCTTCACCTGTTCCGAATCTCGGACATGTGATGTGAGTTACATATGTTTCCTCGTTTTCATACTCTTTTCTGAACTGTTTTAGATACCAGTCAATTCTGGCTGTCATTTCCTCGCAGCCCTTCATGCTGATAATACTTAATTTCCCATACACCTTTGAAGCTTCGTTACTCATATGTCCTCCTTAATATGTTCACTTTTTCCCCACCTAAGATATATTAACATATATTTTTCACTTTTTCAAGATAAATCGACTTAATTTTTGTATTTTTTTGAAATGCCTGAATTGTCAAGAAGTTTAATTATAAATATCGAAAGAAATGCCTGAACGGGATAGACTAAAATGTTCTTAATAACTCTCGAATAAAAATATACTGCGAAAGCTTTTTCATAAAGAATTGACACCCATACAGTATTTAAAAACACATTTACGAACAAAATTGCTATAAAGTTTGCAACGAAAGATTTTAGTGTGATATTCGATTTGGCTTTATAGAAAAATCCGCCTAGTATAAGTCCGTCTATTGCTGCAGAAAGAGTAAACCCCGGGAAATATGCACCCTGCGGAAATAAAAGAGAGCCTACTATATCCCCGATTATTCCGACCACACAGGCACCTACAGGTCCTGAAAGATAACCAGCCGCAACTACAGGCAAAAATGTAAGCGACACCCTTGACTCCATAGCAAGCGGTATCTTTGCCATATAAAGTACGACATAAAGTGCAGACATCATGGCAAGCATCGTGATAACACGCACTTCTTTTAGTCTTACAAATGAATTTTTGAACATAAAAAAACACCTCCAAAAAAGTATGCCACTAAAACGGAGGTGTTTATAAATTCCTCTATTTTGGCAGCGGGATGCGAAAACCTGCACCGCAAACGGATTATCCGTTTTTCGTTCACACGACAACTCCCCGTTCGTGCGACACTTTACGCGCAGGCAACTACTCTGCAATTTTTATATATTATATCACAAAATTTTACAAATTACAATACATCAAATGGAATTTCTATTACTCCGCTTGAATATGGTGCAATTTCATAAGGATTAAAGTAAAAATGAACTCCACTTTCAGATAAATACCATCCAACAGAATCTATTTTTTTGTTAACACATTCTAGTGCATCAGAATAAAACTCATCAGGTCTTGAATTTATCTCAAGTATAAATAATTCTTTTAAAACATCCTTTATTCTATCCCATGTTAACCCAAGTCTGTGTTCAACACTGACATCTTCATTTCTTAAAACACTGTATGTAAAAGATGTCATATTAAAATCCGGATGCATTCCTCCCGAGAAATTAGACTCTGCAAAAACCACGGAGACAATGCCGTCTTTGTTGTATTTTATATCAAAATTAAGTTCTGCCATATAAGGATAAAACTCAGTTTTTTCTTCTTTTGACCTTATGTAACTGTCTTCTGCCAAAATCTTCATAGAAGAAATTGCTTCGCTTTTTTTCGCCATGGCATATTCTTTCATTTTCTGATTAAATATCGCCGCATTTTTGTCTTCTGATACAATCTCGGGATATGCAATTCTTCCTGTTAAAATCACTTCTCCGTCATAGGCAGTTTCAAAATACGATTCGTAGTTATCACGTATTTTATATTTACCCGTATTCAGCGTAATATCAATATTCCCTGTATCTTTATGCCATAAAACCTTTGCGCCCAGTGCCTCAGAAATCACTCTTAAAGGAACTAATGTTCTTCCGTTTTCGGCAATTACGGGTTTTGTAAGCTCCTTTTCATTACCGTCAACATAAAATACACTTTCACCTATAGTTAAAGAGCAATAGGAAAATCTTTTGGATGCATATACTGTATTTGTGTCCTTGTCCCAATCAACATAGCACCCAAGCGACTCAAATACCTTTCTTAACGGCACATAGGTTGTCTGATTTTTAACTATCGGCTTCTGGTCTTCAAATATCACCTTGTCCCCATCAACAAAAATATCGGACGCAAAAACGAGAGGCGATGAAAGTATGAAAATCAATGATATAAAAATACCTAAAGTGATTTTTTTCATCAGCTACCCCTCGTTTCTAAGATTCTTATTTAATTGATGCTAAAACCTTTTCGTTTTTCTCTATTGTGATGCCTGCTTCTGCTTTCCACTCGGGCATTTTTTCTTCTAGTCTTTTGCCCATTCCGTACGCTTTTATGTCATTGGCAAAATATGCTTTATCCAGCGGAAGTCTTTTTATAATATGATAACCAAAGTCGGATTTTACCAAGGTGACTCCGCCAATTTCAAGAGATTTTACACCATTTTCAAACTCAGGCACCATCTCGCCTTCGCCAAAGATATATCCTTCGGGATTTGACTCTAATCCAGGGTCTTCAGACAGTTCATTCATAAATTTATCGAAATCTCCGCCTGACAAAATCTTTTTATATGTGTCTTCAGCCTCTGCCTTTTTTTGTTTATCAACTTCGTCTCCAAGATACTGACGGTTATCATCTACAACAGAAAAAAGGATATGCTTTGCATTGAACTTGCCGTCAACCGAAAGTCCCGAAAAAATCTCGTTTTCTTCATCTTCTGTTAAAGGTTTTTCTTCTAATGCCTTAATAGCAAGCTTTTCAGAATAAATCTGTGACTCACAAAGTTTTTTAAAGAAATCGTCAGTTACACCAAGTTCTTTTAAAGCCTTATTATAATTTACGCTTCCGCCATACTGACTTCTGATACTTGCAATCATCTGTCTTACCTTTTCGTTATCTTCGGAAGTTAAACTCATACCGAAATACTTTGCAACCTCAATATACGAAATATTTTCAGCCGCCGACTCTAACGCTCTATCCTTCGCGATATCAATAGCTTTTACACCCTCAATTTCCTGAGTCTGCCAGTCTTCATCGGTCGAAAGCTCGGTTGAGCTCATCTGACTCTTTATACTTGTAAGATAGAAATTGAATTCTTCCTTTGATATTTTTGTATCACCGACCTTTGCTACATACCCGACAGAACATGCGGAAAGTAGTAGTAGCAAAGACAATGCTAATGCTATTTTTTTCATCTCATACAACTCCCAGGTTATTTCTTATTTTCATTATAACCTATTTATCTTCATTCTTCAATGAAATTATCGTCTGTAATATAAATTTAACATTAGAGAGCTTATTTTTTAAATCCTTTGATGTATAAGAAATCTTTGGTTTTGCACCGTTTATCGGTTTTACATCTTTAGGACACGCTAAAATCAGCTTCATAACATTATCTGCGACATACGGACTTTCTTCCAAAGTAATTATAAATCTTCCTGTCGGTTTTTCGGAGATTTCTAAGACCCCCGCCTCTTTTGAAAGTGCCTTGATGCAGGCAATTTCGACAAGGTTTAATACTGCCTTTGGCATATCTCCGTATCTGTCAATAAGCTCGTCGACAAGGTCTAAAGCATCTTCATCCGATGATATTGCCGCAATCTGCTTATAAGAGTCAATTCTGTGATTCTGATTTTTGATGTATTTTTCAGGGATATACGCATCGACAGAAATATCAATCAATACATCAATATCTTCTGCCTTTGAAACACCTTGAGTTTCCTTTACACTCTCCGAAAGGAGTCTTAAATACATATCGTATCCGACAGAATCCATATGTCCGTGTTGTTCCGCACCCAAAATGTTACCTGCTCCCCTTATCTCAAGGTCTCGCATAGCAATCTTAAAGCCTGAGCCGAATTCTATAAATTCTCTTATCGCGCCAAGTCTTTTTGATGCAGTTTCGGAAAGTGCCTTA
This sequence comes from Clostridia bacterium, assembly GCA_045590035.1. Classification (GTDB taxonomy): domain Bacteria; phylum Bacillota; class Clostridia; order UBA1381; family UBA1381; genus HGM11525. The sequence continues at coordinate 2,212 of JAZNQG010000191.1, read as the reverse complement.
TCCTTTTTGTATGTCATATACGCATATGCGCTCCGCTTTGACCTACCAACTCTGCCACGGAGCTGATAGAGCTGTGAAAGTCCCATTCTATCGGCATTTTCTACAATTATCGTGTTGGCATTTGGGATATCAAGTCCTGTTTCTATAATGGTGGTACAGACAAGGATATCTAATTCTCCGTTTATCATCTGATACATTATATTTTCAAGCTCTTCTTCTCTCATTCTGCCGTGTCCGACACCGATTCTGGCATCGGGCAAGAGTTTTCTTATTTTTTCTGCAACAGAGAAAATCCCGTTTATTCTGTTATAGATATAAAACACCTGACCGCCACGGGATAATTCCTTTTCCATAGCGTCCTTTAAGACATCCATATTATGTTCCATAACAAATGTCTCAACAGGATATCTGTTTTCGGGCGGAGTTTCTAAAAGAGACATATCACGAACCGATAACATCGCCATATGGAGAGTCCTCGGGATTGGTGTTGCAGACATCGATAAAACATCTATATTCTTTTTAAGCTCTTTGATTTTTTCCTTATCACCAACACCGAATCTCTGTTCTTCGTCAATTATAAGAAGACCAGGGTCTTTATAGATTACATCCTTTTGGAGCAGTCTGTGTGTTCCGATTATTATATCTATTTCGCCTGTTTTTAGCTTTTTTATAATTTCCTTCTGCTCTTTTTCGGTTCTAAAACGTGACAACATCTCAACCTTTATCGGAAAATTAGACATTCGGGTTTTATATGTTTCATAGTGCTGCATCGCAAGAACTGTTGTGGGACACAGGTATATTACCTGTTTTGAGTCCTGGCACGCCTTAAATGACGCACGAAGAGCAACTTCTGTTTTACCGTATCCGACATCGCCTAAAAGGAGTCTGTCCATAGGCTTTGTTTTTTCCATATCAGCCTTTACTTCTTCAATTGAACGGAGCTGGTCGGGTGTTTCTGTAAAGTTAAAATCGTCTTCAAACTGTCTTTGCCACGGTGTGTCTTCAGAGAAACCAAATCCCTTGGTATTTTCTCTTTCGGCATATAGGCTTACCAGTTTTTTCGCCATATCCTTTGTTGCAGTCTTTACCTTCTGCTTTGCACGATTCCATTCAGAGCCGCCAAGCTTATTTAACTTTACATTCTTTTCTCCGCTTCCGATATACTTATAGAGCATATCCATCTGGTCAACGGGTACATACAAAACATCTGTGCCCTGATATTTAATCATAAAGTAGTCTTTAGTAATACCCGACACTTCAATCTTTTTGATACCTGCATATTCGCCGATTCCGTGTGCACGGTGCACAACAAAATCACCTGGGTTAATATCGGTATATGAGCGGATTCTTTTTTCCTTTTCGATTTTTCTGTCTCGTCTGGTTTTGTCAGTGCCCAATATATCTTCTTCAGACACTAAAGCAAAGCCGATTTCGGGATATTCAAAGCCTTTTTTCCCGTGTCCGACTAATACATTTACACTGCCTTTTTTGATATTATGGATTTCATCCGAAAGCACAGACTTTATTCCGTTTTCATTTAAAAGTCCGTTAAAATTCTGGGCTTTATTTTTATTGCCCGCTAAAATAACAACGGTTGTATCGGTCTTTTGCCAGTTTTTAATATCATCAAAAAGATACTCGATTTTTCCGTGTAGCGAAACCGAAGTTTTTGTAAAGAAATCTAAAATTTCGGTATATTTATAGTCCAAAGATGTATGCGAAAGCGAGTTTAAAGATACCATTCGGCAAGAAGAAAACGCAGTCGAGAGCTTCTTATATGAAATCCATGGAAGCGGAATATTTTTTGGAATTATTTTACCTATATATTCTGCCATTCTTTCGCCAATTTCCCACTCAAAAACCTTTGCTCTTTCATTAAGGCGTTTCGGCTCTATTAAAAATACCTTAGTATCTTCATTTAAGTAGCTTATAATTGACGGGATTTCATCAAAAATGAACCCAATATACTTATCAATAGATGTAAGGTTTTCACCGTTTGAAAGAATTTCGGCATCATATAAAACCGTCTTTTTAAGCTCGTCTTTTGTAGTTTTAAGTCTTGCTGTCTTTTCTAAAAGTTTAATAAGCTTTTCTTTGTCAAAATCCGAACTTAGTTCCGAAACAGGTATAATTTCTGCAACGTCTATATTCTCAACCGACCTTTGAGAAGATGCTTCGAAAAGTCTTACAGAATCAACCTGGTCGCCAAAAA
>JAZNQG010000190.1:0-2926 GCA_045590035.1 Clostridia bacterium | reverse complement strand
GCACGACAACAAGACAAGCTACTTAGAAGGTGTATTTGCCCGTGGCGACAGACGGCTTTTAAAGGTTGTATTAGAAGCAGTTAAGCTCGGATGCCGTTTTGACGGATGGGGCGAGCATTTTGATTTTGAAAAGTGGATGACGGCCTTTAGAAACTGTGGAATTGACCCCGACTGGTACTTAAGAGAGCGTGACACAACAGAAGTTCTTCCGTGGGACCATATAAGTGTCGGAATTACAAAGGAATTTTTCTTAAAAGAAAGAGAAAAATCCAGACGCGCCGAAACTACGCCAAATTGCCGCGAAAAATGTTCGGGCTGCGGAGTAGGTTCATTTAAGACGGGGGTTTGCTATGAGTAAGTATGTTATAAAATTTAAAAGAGGCGAGAGAGTAAAATACATCTCGCACCTTGATTTTGTGAGAATGTTCCATAGAAGCGTAAGGCGTTCAGGACTTAACTTCGAGTTTTCTCAAGGGTTTAACCCGCACCCAATTATGACCGTTGCCGTTCCCTTGTCCGTAGGAGTTACGGCAGACGGCGAATATATGATGGTCGGATTTAACACAGATTTATCCGAAAAAGAGATTATGGATACTTTGAATAATTCTCTGCCCGACGGATTTTCGGTGTCAGATGTTAAAATCCAGGACGGCAAAAAGTACGATTTTAACTTAATCGACTATGCCGAGTACATAATTGATGCCGAGTGCGAAAACCCCGATTTGCTCGATTTGGACGAACTTTTGTCGGGTAGCCTTGTAGTTACCAAAAAGACCAAAAGCGGCGAAAAGGAAACAGATATAAGACCTTTGATTCATTCTGTTGAAAAAATAGATGCTGTAAGCGGAAACCTGGGACTTCGCATGATAATCCGTGCAGGAAACCGTGAAACCTTAAAGCCCGAGACGGTAATTTCTGCTATAAATAAGTATCAGGAAAAGGTAAATATCGGATTTTTCTCATCTCACAGAAAGGCACTTTTGACCGATAAAATAAAAGAGCTTTTGTGATAGTTTGTAAATTTTTTAATTAAAAAGGCTTGACAAGTTGGCATTTCCCGTGCTAAAATAGTCAAGTCGATACGGCCCGTTGGTCAAGCGGTTAAGACTCCGCCCTCTCACGGCGGCGACAAGGGTTCGATTCCCTTACGGGTCACCATAAAAAGAGATATACCTTCAAGGTATATCTCTTTTTATTTTCATTCAGTGGGAATCGAACCCTGAGAGGGCATTTTGCGATTAAAAAAAGTTGCCGGTGGCAAGTTTTTCAGCAAAATGGTGCGCAGACGGGTACCGTGCCAAAAGGCACGGTCGGCAAGCAATAAAGACTTGCAACGCAAGGCTTTGTCCCTTACGGGTCACCAAAATTAAAACTACATGCTTTAGCGTGTGGTTTTTGTTTTGTTTAAATTATCTTTTTTTAAACTCTTCCCCATTTATTAAATAATCAATCGAAACATTAAAATACTTGGAAAGTTTATTCAGCATACTTAAGCTTGGCTCTCTCTTCCCGTTCTCATAATACGATAATGCTTCACGGGAGATATTTAAGTCCATAGCCACTTTTAACTGATTTAAATTCTTTTCTTTTCTTATTTTTTTCAAACCTTTCACCGCAAAACACCTCTTGACTTTATTGTAACAATCTGTTACAATAAAAATGTAACGTTTTGTTACAATATTTAAGTTGGAGGTATTTTATGAGTAACATCAATTTTAATGGCGAGCAATACGTCGCACCGCCAGAGGACAGATTCGAGGACAAAACAAGTTCCAAGAGCCGTGTAACAGCAGGTGTTTTGGCAATCCTGCTTGGCACAATGGGGATTCATGATTTTTATCTTGGAAATACAAAAAAAGGCTTTATACACTTAATTTTGATGATGACAGGAATTTTTGCAATGGCATCAACTGTTTGGGCACTTTATGACGGAATTATGCTCTTTGCAGGAAAAATCAACAAAGATGGCGAAGGGAACATTTTACTGTAAGGGGTTATTGTTATGAATGAAGAACTACTTTATAAGCTCTATGATGCTTATGATTACCTATACATCCATGACGGATACTTAGATTTAATAAATAAGTTTGAAAATGACACCGAAGCATGCAAACAAAAATATTTACGCATAAAGAATGAAAAAACAAACTATTTCTTTATATATATTATGATTTTCTTTACTGCTGTTATAATGTTAATGATAGGTGGTCTTATTTCAACACAAATCAATTTTCCGCTACTCGTGCCAATTCTAATCGGTATTATAATTTTTGCTTTTATCTGTGCTAATAGGTTCATAAAAAGCAAGAAAAAAGAACCAGAAAATAAAGCAACAGAGTTTTGGAATACAATAGGTTCGCCAACTTGCATTGAAAACAATACGAAGATAGACAAAATTAAAGATGAATTACGTATTTTTAATCACGAAAACTCTCACACTATTGATTTTTTACCTGAAGATTATCAAGATGATATTACAGTGGTTGGATATTTAATTCATGTTATAAAAAACGGCATGGCAGATTCAATGAAAGAGGCTTTAAATCTTTATGTAGAACAAAAGCATCGTTGGGAAGTCGAAGCAACTATGCGTGGTATGGCAAATTCCATGGAAATGCACAATCGCGAAATGGAAGCTTATATGTCTGAAATAAGTGCTCAACAACGCATAACCAACTCAAGACTTGCAGATATAGAAATGCTTACTTTTTTAGATTATATAAACTAAATAAAAGCACACAAAAAGAAGTATATGCCAGGCATATACTTCTTTTAATTTTTTATTTATCCCAATGTAATCTTATGGAATACCTTCTTGCCCTTTTTCACAATCATTGCACCGTCTTTAAACATATCGGCGGTAATAACTGTGGCGGGGTCTGTTGTCTTTACATCGTTTACAGAAAGACCGTTCTGCTGCATAAGA
>JAZNQG010000189.1:0-8019 GCA_045590035.1 Clostridia bacterium | reverse complement strand
CTCTATTTGTTCAAACTTAAAATCGGACGGAAAAAACATTGTTATCCACGGTGACAAGGAATACGAAACAGGACTTAGAAAAATCGGCGGAATTTTAGCAGACCACGCTGATATCGGATGCGGATGCGTTTTAAATCCCGGCACGGTTGTCGGTAAAAACACATCGGTTTATCCCTTGACAGCTTTAAGGGGAGTATATCCCGAAAATTCAATTGTAAAGAGTGCGGATAACATAGTTAAAAGAAGATAAGTCTTAATAAAATTGCCCATCTCACCATTTTCAAAAGCTCGGAGTATCAGCATACGCCGTCGCTTTTTCAAACGGCAACCTGAACAATTTTCTTTAAGACTTGGTTTGTATATTATTATCAAGGAAAGGACTGGAAATAATTATGAATTTTATTACAGTAAAAAGCTATGACGAACTAAGCAAAATCGCAGCAGATATGATTAAAGATTTAATCAATTCAAAGCCCGACTGTGTATTAGGCCTTGCAACAGGCTCATCACCTGTCGGCACTTATGAAAAGCTAAGAGAATATAACAAAGCAGGCGAAGTTGATTTTTCACGTGTTACATCTGTAAACTTGGATGAATATGTTGGTTTAACAGGTGATAACGACCAGAGCTATCGCTATTTTATGAACACAAATTTATTTGACCACGTAAATATCGACAAAAATAAGACTCACGTTCCGAACGGTTGTGCAGAAGACACCAAAAAAGAAGGCGAAAGATATGACGCTTTAATTAAGGAATTGGGCGGAATTGACCTTCAGCTTTTGGGCATCGGCTTGGACGGACATATCGGCTTTAATGAGCCTGACGATGTGTTTGTAGCACCGACTCATGAAGTAGAGCTTGACCCGTCAACAATCGAAGCAAATGCAAGATTCTTTGACTCAATTGACGATGTTCCAAGAAGCGCAGTTACAATGGGTATGCTTTCAATTATGAATGCTAAAAAGATTTTGCTTGTTGCAAACGGCAAAAAGAAGGAAGATATCCTAAAGACATCTTTCTACGGTCCGATTACTCCGAAAGTGCCTGCATCAATCCTTCAGCTTCATCCCGATGTAACAGTTATTTATTCAGAAAACTAATTGGAAGAAAAAGGGCAAAAATTTTGCCCTTTTTTGTTTTTATTACTTGATAAATTTCCAGATATGTGGTAAAATAAACAGCGGATATAAAATATTAACTTTGGGAGGAAATAACAATGTTAGTTTCAGCTACAGATATGTTAAAGAAGGCTGTCGCAGGTAAATATGCAGTAGGTCAGTTTAACATCAATAACCTTGAATGGACAAAGGCAATTTTGCAGACTGCACAGGAAAACAACTCACCTGTAATTTTGGGTGTATCCGAGGGTGCAGGCAAGTATATGACAGGCTTTAAGACTGTTGCAGCTATGGTTAAGGCTATGATTGAAGATATGAACATCACAGTTCCTGTTGCTCTTCACTTAGACCACGGCTCATACGAAGGATGTTTAAAGTGTATCGATGCAGGCTTTTCATCAGTAATGTTTGACGGTTCACATTATCCTATCGAAGAAAATGTTCAAAAAACAACAGAGCTTGTAAACATCTGTCACGAAAAAGGAATTTCAATTGAAGCAGAAGTTGGTTCAATCGGCGGTGAAGAAGACGGCGTTGTTGGTGCTGGCGAAATCGCAGACCCTAATGAATGTAAGATGATTGCAGACCTTGGCGTAGATTTCTTGGCTGCAGGTATCGGCAACATTCACGGAAAGTACCCTGAAAACTGGAAGGGTCTTGACTTTGACGCTCTCGGTAAGACAAAGGAACTTATCGGCGACCTTCCGTTAGTACTTCACGGCGGTACAGGAATCCCTGCTGATATGATTAAGACTGCAATTTCTTTGGGCGTTGCTAAAATTAACGTAAATACAGAATGTCAGCTTTACTTCCAGGAAGCTACAAGAAAGTATATCGAAGAAGGTAAGGACTTAGTAGGCAAGGGCTTTGACCCGAGAAAGCTTTTAGCTCCGGGCTTTGAAGCTATCAAGGTTATTGTAAAAGAAAAGATGGAGCTTTTCGGCTCAGTTAACAAGGCGTAAAAATTTAAGGCGGAGTGTTTTCAAAGACGCTCCGCTTTTTTCTTATATTCCTTTTTTCAAGGGGATAGGAAAAAAGCTTTGGAACGGACAAACTGAGGAAAAAAGCATTGTCTTTTTTGCGAACCTGAAGGTGTACGAAGGTACATCGAGAGGCGAAGTTTGTTCGTAGCAAAAAGAACTCAAACAAAAAAATGCCCAAAGGGCATTTTTTATTTTGTTTTAAGAACTTGCTTTTTGCGGTCCGAAACTTTTTAACATCCCCGTTTTTAGCAAAATCTTATTGATTCTATTACCTGCGGCTCTAAGGGTGCGTCCATAAAGTTTGTCTTTGTCTTTGCAATGCGGTCTACTACATCCATTCCTTCTGTAACCTTGCCGAATGCCGCATACTTTCCGTCTAAGTGCGGAGCGTCCTTGTGCATAATAAAGAACTGGCTTGATGCGGAGTTGGGGAAGGATGTACGTGCCATTGAAAGTACTCCGCGTGTATGAAGAAGCGGGTTTCTTACGCCGTTTGCATCAAATTCGCCCTTGATGCTCTCGGCTTCTTTTTGGTTTCCTTCCAAGTCATATCCGCCGCCCTGAATCATAAAGCCTTCGATAACACGGTGGAAAATAAGTCCGTCGTAGAAATTTTCTTCCACAAGTTTGATAAAATTAGTAACGGTGATAGGTGCGATATTGGGATAAAGCTCAGCCTTTATTACACCGCCGTCTTTCATTGTAATAACAATTTCGCTCATATTTTTGCGTCTCCTTTTTATTCTTCTATACGGATAGTTTTTATAATCTGTGCATCTTTGGGGACATCGGTAAATAACGGATTTAGTGCAGTTTTTTCAACCGTTGCAATCTTGTCTATAAGCTCTAATCCGTCGGTAATTTTTCCAAACGCTGCATAGTTTCCGTCAAGGCTCGGGTTACTTTCGTGCATTATAAAGAACTGACTGGACTGGGAATTTGGGTCATTCCCAAGTCTTGCCATTGAAATCACACCTCTTTCGTGAGAAAGTGTGTTTTCAAATCCGTTTGTCAAAAATTCGCCGTATATGGTATCGGCAGTTTTTTCTGTAAAGTCGCCCTGATAGATGCTGTCCGAATATCCGCCGCCCTGAATCATAAATCCTTCAATAACACGGTGGAATACGAGTCCTTTGTAGAAATCCTCTTTGCAAAGCTTAACGAAATTTTCAACGGTTTTTGGCGCTATGTCGGGATATAGCTCGCCTGACATCATCCCACCGTCTGCCATTTCGATTGTAAACTTTACAGGTCCCTTTGCACAGCCTGAAAAAAGTGAGAGAGAAAGGATTAAAACAAGTAAAAGGGATAAAAGCTTTTTCATATTATGCCTCCTCGTTATTTTCTTCTTCGTCTTCTTCTTTTTTTGTTAAAGCCATACTTACAACCTTTACATCTTCAGAGCTTCTCATAATTCTTACACCCTGAGTCTGTCTTCCGTATGTGCCGATTTCTTCTGAAGGCATTCTTATAAGTACACCGTCCGATGTGATTGTGATAAGGTCATCGTCGTCACGGACTGCTGCCATACCGATAAGCTTACCTGTCTTGTCGGTGATGCGGTAGGTAAATACGCCCTTGCCGCCTCTTGACTGTGAGTTATATTCGGAGAACTCGGTCTTTTTGCCGTAGCCGTTTTCTGTTACACAAAGAACCTTCTTTTCGTCTTCGACCTTAGCTGCGCCTATTACAAAATCATTGGGTTTAAGTCTTATACCTCTTACGCCCTTGGTTGTTCTGCCCGTTTCTCTTATATCGCCTGCTTTAAAGCGGATAGACATACCGCCGTTTGTTGCGATTAAAAGCTCATCGTTATCGTCTGTAAGCATAACAGAAATAAGGCTGTTGCCGTCAACCAATTCGATTGCACGAAGACCTGACTGGCGGATTTTTGAGTAGTCCATAAGGTCGGTCTTTTTAACGGTACCGTCTTTGGTAAAGAATGTAAGGTAATTGCCTTCTTCGAACTCCTTGATAGGAATCATTGCTGAAACCTTTTCGTCAGGCTCTAAGGGTAAAAGGTTTACAATCGGAGTGCCCTTTGACTGACGTGATGCTTCAGGAATTCTGTAGCCCTTTAAGTTATATACAACTCCACGTGTTGTAAAGAAGAGAATATTTGAATGTGTAGAGGTTGTAAATATCTGCTCTACATAGTCTTCTTCCTTGGTCTGATGACCTGCAACACCACGGCCTCCTCTGTGCTGTGAACGGTAGTTGGAAAGGGGAACTCTCTTTGTGTATCCTGAATGAGTAAGAGTAATTACTACCTCTTCTTCTTCGATAAGGTCTTCAATATCAATATCGTCTGCCACAGGCTCGATTGAAGTTCTTCTTTCGTCGCCGTATTTTTCCTTGATTTTTAAAAGGTCTTCCTTTACAACCTTTAAAATATTGTCTTCGCTTGACAAAAGCTCACGAAGTCCGTCGATTTTCTGGTTGATTTCCAAAAGCTCGTTTTCCAATTTATCTCTTTCCAGACCTGAAAGACGTCCCAAAGGCATCTGCCAGATAGCAGTTGACTGTGCTTCGTCAAGACCGAATTTTTCTTCGAAAACAGGCAAAGCATCCTGGAAAGACGATGATGCACGGATTATTTTGATAATCTCGTCAATATGGTCAACGGCTATTTTGTAGCCTTCTAAAATATGAACTCTTTCTTCTGCTTTTAAAAGGTCAAATCTTGTTCTTCTTTCAATAACCTCTTCTTGATGCGCAATATAGCAGTTAATCATCTCACGAAGATTCAATATCTTCGGACGCTTGTCCACAAGTGCAAGCAAGATTACGCCGAAGGTTTCCTGCATCTGTGTGAATTTATAAAGGTTATTTAATACAACAAGCGGATTTGCATCTCTTTTTATATCAATGTAGAAATGGATGTTATCGTCCGATTCGTCACGTGTGCCCGAAATACCCTCTAATCTTCCGTCTCTTACAAGTTCATTTATATGGCACTCAAGCCTTTGCTTATTTACCTGATAGGGAAGCTCTGTTACATGAATTCTGTTTCTTCCGCCGGGAAGCTCTTCGATTTCAGCCTTGGCACGCATAATAATCTTGCCGCGGCCTGTCTGGTATGCGGCTCTTATTCCGCTCATACCCATAATCTGTGCACCTGTCGGGAAGTCGGGACCTTTTATATGCTCCATAAGCTCAGGAAGCTCAATATTCGGGTCGTCGATTACTGCGATAATACCGTCAACAACTTCTGATAGGTTATGCGGCGGAACATTTGTTGCCATACCTACAGCGATACCTGATGAGCCGTTTACCAAAAGATTCGGAAATCTTGACGGCAAAACATCGGGTTCTTTTAATTTATCGTCATAGTTTGGAACAAAGTCAACAGTGTTCTTTTCGATGTCAGTAAGCATTTCGGATGCAATCTTTGACATCTTGGCTTCTGTATATCTGTATGCTGCAGGGGGGTCGCCATCGATAGAACCGAAGTTACCTTTACCCTGAACAAGCGGATAACGAAGCGAAAACGGCTGCGCCAAACGCACCATTGCATCATAAACAGACGAGTCGCCGTGCGGATGATATTTACCCAAAACATCACCGACGGTTGACGCAGACTTACGGAAATCGTTTTCGTAAGTAAGCTTCTCGCCGTACATATCGTATAAAATTCTTCTGTGTACCGGTTTCATACCGTCTCTGACATCGGGAAGAGCACGGGACACGATAACGCTCATCGCATAGTCAATATACGACTGCTTCATTTCATTATTTAGCTCGACATCGACTATTTTCTGATTAGCAATAGCCTCCATATCAAGAGCTTTTTCACCATTCTTTTTAGCCATTGGCAGATGCCTCCGATTTATTCATATAGTTACATATATTTTAACATATTTTCTCAAAAAAAGCAAGCAAAACAATAAACTATTCTTTCATACTTCGGCATATAATTTTCCCGTCCCCAAACGGCATAAAAACCAACCCGAACAAAAAGTGATTATGTAAACCACTTTTAGAAAAAGTTATCCACACCCTTTTAACTGTGGATAATTTAAATATCGCATATCTATCAAATTTTTCGGACTTTTCCACTTTTTCCACACAGTTATCCACGGGGAAAACCGATAAAATAAACCGCATAACTCCGTCGGGAGTGAATTTTCGTTTTGGTTTACATAAAATTATGAAGAATTTCAACAATTTATCCACTTTTTGTTGCAAATTCTATAATTTTACAAAATTCGACATTTTAAAAAGTGAGTGTTTATGCGGGGTTTGGGTTATTTTTGACTGTTGAAAAAAGTTATCCACACCTGTTAGTAATGTGGTGAATAATGGGGACAGAAAAATCCTTAAAAGGCAGATTATAATAGGGGCGGGTGAAAACTTGACAAAAGGGTAGAATATATAGTAAAATAGGTAAGTATGGTAGAGTTGGGGAAAGTATGGCTTTTTCTGGCTTTAAAAAATAATTCAAAAGGAGATATTATGATGAAGGTTTTATACGCAACCTCGGAGGCGGCTCCATTTGTCAAAACCGGCGGGCTCGGTGATGTAGCAGGGTCATTACCTGCGGCACTTCGCGAAAAGGGTGTTGATGCAAGAGTAATTCTGCCCCTTTACAGATGTATCCCTCAGGAATATAAGGAAAAAATGACATATCTTAACCATATATATATTGATATGGCTTGGAGAAAGCAGTACTGCGGAGTGTTTTCTTTAGATGTTGACGGCACTACTTTCTATTTTGTTGATAACGAATATTATTTTAACGGCGATAAGCCCTATGACTTTATACATCTTGACTGCGAAAAGTTTATTTTCTTTTCAAAGGCTGTCTTATCGCTTCTTCCGACACTTGATTTCCGTCCTGACGTAATCAACTGTAACGACTGGCAGACAGGACCTATCCCTGTATTTTTAGATACATTCCAGGATAATCCTTTCTACCGTGGAATTAAAACTGTTATGACAATTCATAACTTAAAGTTCCAGGGAAGATGGAATCTTGACGCTATAAAGGATGTAATGGGTATAAGCGATTATTACTTTACTTCCGACAAATTAGAATACCATAAAGACGCCAACCTTTTAAAAGGCGGTATGGTATATGCCAACAGGATTTCTACCGTGTCCGATACTTATGCGTGGGAAATTACTACTCCCGAATACGGCGAAGGCTTAGACGGACTTTTGTCGGCAAGGAAAAACAGCCTAACAGGTATTGTTAACGGAATTTCCTACACATCGTGGAATCCCAAGACCGATTCTATGATTTTTAAAGGATATGATTTAAGAACGGTTAAAAGCGGAAAGGCATTCAATAAAACCGAGCTTCAGAAGGAATTAAATCTTCCGGTTGACGAAAATAAATTTATGATTGGTATAGTTTCACGTCTTACCGACCAAAAAGGCTTCGACTTAGTTGCAGGTGCTTTGGAAGAATTAGTGTCCGGCGGATGCCAGATAGTTGTTTTAGGTACAGGCGACGAAAATTACGAGAACCTTTTCCGTCATTACGGATGGAAGAACCCCGGCGAAGTTTCGGCAAATATTTATTTTTCAAACGAGCTTTCTCACAAGATTTATGCGGCTTGTGACGCATTTTTGATGCCGTCAAGATTTGAGCCGTGCGGTCTTTCGCAGATTATTTCTATGAGATACGGAACTGTACCCATTGTTAGAGAAACAGGCGGATTAAAGGACACAGTAATTCCCTATAACGAATATACTGGCGAGGGCGACGGATTTTCATTCACCAATTACACGGTCGGCGATATGATGCACGTTATTCGCTATGCCATGGATATTTTCTATAACAGAAAAGACGAGTGGAACAAGATTGTGAAAAACGGTATGAAGAAGGATTTCTCATGGTCTGTTTCGGCTGATAAGTATATTACAATGTATAAAGAGCTTACAGGCCTTTGGGAAGAAGAGAAAAAGGC
>JAZNQG010000188.1:0-4021 GCA_045590035.1 Clostridia bacterium | reverse complement strand
TATAGGACTCGATATCCCAGTATATGCCGATTTGGAAGTTGCCGAGATGAAAAACTTCATCATCGGTGCAAACGAGACAGGATATCACTATAAGAATGTAAATATCGGAAGAGACTTTACACCGACACAGGTTGCTGATATTAGAGTTATCGAAAGTGGCGACATCTGCCATAAGTGCGGAAAGGAAATGAAGACTGCCGAGGGTATCGAAGTTGGACACATCTTTAAGCTTGGCACAAAGTATTCCGATGCTTTAGGTCTTACATATCAGGACGAAAACGGCAGCGACAATGTTGTTGTAATGGGTTGCTACGGTATCGGTGTCACAAGATGTATCTCTGCTGCAATCGAGCAAAATTATGATGATAACGGAATGGTACTCCCTGTATCAATCGCACCATTTGAAGCAGCAGTTGTGCCTGTTAATGTAAAGGACGATGCACAAAAAGAGCTTGCAGAGAAGATTTATAAAGAGCTTTTGGAAAAGGGCATTGATGTTTTACTTGATGACCGTGATGAAAGAGCGGGAGTTAAGTTTAAGGATATGGACTTAATAGGTATTCCTGCAAGGATTGTAGTGGGCAAAAAGGCGACTGACGGTGTTGTTGAGTATAAACGCCGTACCGACGAAAAGGCTCAGGATATGACCGTTTCAGAGGCAGTGGACTTAATAGTAGAATACATTAAATCAAACAAATAATTAAAGGGCGGAGCTACCGCCCTTTTCTTTAAGGTGAATTATGAAAGATAAAATTTACGGTATTTTATTTTTGGTGGTTTTAGTCTGCTCTCTGTTTTTGTGTATTATCGGAGAAACTAAAAAGAAACCGATTGATTTAAAGTTTGAAGAGATTGTGGTATCAAATGACGCCATAAATATAAATACTGCTACCAAAGAAGAACTTATGACTTTAGACGGCGTTGGAGAAGTTTTAGCAGATAAAATTATCCTTTACCGTGAAACAGTCCGCCCATTTGAAGTGCCCAAAGATGTAACACTTATATCGGGATTTGGCGAAAAACGGTACGAAGACAATAAAACCAAAATCACTGTGGACTGATTCTTTTGGCGAAAAAGAAAAAAATCCAACCACTCGGCGTACCAATGTACGCAGTCGGGCAAGGGCAAGCCTTGGCTTTTTCCCTTTTTCATCCAAAATTATACAGTCCGACAAATGATTCTTTTGGCAAAAAAGAAAAATCTCTCGCATTGCGAGAGATTTTTTAGTGGTTTTTTCTGTATTTACCGGGAGTAGTGCCGGTAACTGTCTTAAATTGCCGTATAAAATGATATATGCTCTGGTAACCGCACTCTTCGGAAATATCCAAAAGAGTCGGGGAGTCTATTGACAAAAGATACGATGCTTTTTCAATTCTGGCGTTTATCAAATCAATTTTTGGAGATACGCCAAAAAAATCTTTGTATAAGACAGAAAACCTGGAACGGCTTAATCCTACATAGCTTGCCATATCGTCGGTAGATAGATATTTTTTTGGATTTCGGTATACAGAAACCCTTAAATCTTTAAATTTATCTGAATGATAGCCTAAGACATTTTTATCTAACTGCCTTTTTATCTTTATAAGCATTCTGGATACTTCTGACGAAATGAGATCTTCATAAAACGCATTTTTCCAGATAAGCTCCTGCTCGCACTTTTTAACCGATGTTGTTATAAAGTCAGGATTATATACTGTAAAAAAGGTGTTTATGTCAATTTTTAAGTCCGAAAATTCATTGAAATCTGATGGCAGAAAATGTATCCAGTCATGCAAAAGCTCTGAATTATAGGGTTTAAAAGAATGTGGAGTTCCCGGAGACAATAAAATACATGTGCCTGGCGAAATACGGTGCTCATTTCCTGAAAGAGTAAATATTACAGGCGATTTAAAATGTAAAAAGAGATAATCGTCCGTACCTTTTGGCCTTGTAAGTGAAAAATCCGAATTTTCCTTTCCGTTATGCTTTGTTCTTATTACAGTATAGTATAACATCCTTAACACCTCGAAGGTTATATTATCAAAGATAAAACAAAATGTCAATAAATACAACAGAATATCATTGAATTTATAAATGTATTCTTTTATAATTAAATAAAAATACAGGAGGCGATAATATGAATATTCCAAGACCTGAGCATCCAAATCCGCAGTGGGTAAGGGAAGGCTGGAGAAATTTAAACGGCGAATGGGAATTTGATTTCGATTTTTCAAAAAGTGCAAGGGAAAGAGAACTTTATAAAAATGGTAAATTACCAAAAAAAATAACAGTACCGTTTTGTCCTGAGAGTGAATTGTCAGGAATAGGCTACACCGATTTTATCCCGTCTGTCTGCTACAGAAAGGTGGTTACCCTGTCAGAAAAAGAGATATCGGGCAGAGTAAATCTCCATTTTGGCGCTGCTGATTTTCATAGTTATATCTATGTAAATGGCTCCTTTGCAGACGAGCATATTGGAGGATATGCATCCTTTAGCGTGGATATAACAAAGTATGTGAAAACAGGCGAAAACGAGATATTTGTAATCTGCGAAGATGATGTAAGAAGTGGAAAACAGCCTGCAGGCAAGCAGAGCACAAAGCTTGATTCGTATGGTTGTTTTTACACAAGAACAACAGGCATCTGGCAGACAGTGTGGCTCGAATTTATGCCGAAAGCATATATAAAAAGCGCAAAGTATTATCCTGATATTGATAATTCGTCTCTTACTGTTATAGGCGAAGTTATGGGCGAAGGCTATTTAGAGCTTATTGCAAGCTATGACGGGAAAACTGTAGGTGAGAAAAAAGTAAAGGTGTCAGGCGGTGTATTTTCGGCTGAAATTTTGTTATCAGACCTTCATCTTTGGGAAATCGGAAAGGGCAGACTTTATGACCTTACATTAAAATTCGGTAATGATACCGTTAACAGCTACTTCGGTATGCGAAAGGTTTTAATTAAGGATAATAAGTTTATGTTAAATAACAAACCGCTCTTTTTAAGAACGGTTTTGGACCAGGGCTTTTATCCTGACGGCATCTATACAGCACCCACCGATGAAGCCTTAAAGCGTGATATTTTCCTTTCAAAAGATATGGGCTTTCACGGAGCAAGGCTACACCAGAAGGTGTTTGAAAAACGCTTTTTATACCATGCAGATAAGGAAGGCTATATAGTCTGGGGCGAGCATGCAAACTGGGGAATGGATTATCTGGATTATGCGGCCGAGGGTAATTTCATAGCCGAATGGACAGAAATTTTAGAACGTGATTTCAATTCACCTGCGCTTATCGGCTGGTGCCCGTTTAATGAAACGTGGGACTATGAAGAAAGAAAGCTTGCATCAAGACTTATAGAAAGTGTATATAAAATCACAAAGCTATATGATAATACAAGACCTTGTATCGACACAAGCGGAAACTATCATATTGACAAAAGAGAAATTTATGATATACACGATTACGAACAGGACACGGAAAAATTCCGAGAGTATTATGCTGATATCGGCGACGGCATTGTAAATGACCAGGTTGAAAGAATGAACAAAGGTTCGCAGCCCTACTTTGGTGAGCCTGTATTTATGAGTGAATACGGCGGTATCAGATGGGCGCCGCAGGATGAAAACGGCTGGGGTTACGGTGATGCACCAAAGACGTTGGAAGAATATGTAGAAAGATACACAACCCTTTCGGATATACTCTTAAAAAACCCGTATATTATGGGGCTTTGCTATACACAGTTATATGATGTTGAGCAGGAGCAAAACGGTCTTTATTATTATGACAGAACACCGAAGTTTGATAAGAATACGACCGAAAAGCTAAAAGCAGTTATGGAAAAAACAGCAGAAATAGAAAAATAAATAAAAAAGGCTGAACAATATGTTCAGCCTTTTAATTTTAAATTATTCAGCGTCTACCTTAACAACTTCTTTGCCGTTATAGTAACCGCAAGCCTTACAAACTCTGTGGGGCATTTTCCATTCGTGGCACTTCGGACATTCTACCATGCCGGGAATAGCAAGCTTCCAGTTTGCACGCC
>JAZNQG010000187.1:0-4777 GCA_045590035.1 Clostridia bacterium | reverse complement strand
CACACCAGCTATGATTAAAAAGGTTGTTTTGGGAGAAGATGCTCCCTGCCACACAGACATAAAAGAAGAAATCCCCGTAAGACCGCCCGTTATGTGTGCAGGCTGTCCGCACAGAGGTACATTCTATGTTTTAAAGAAATTAGGACTTGTAGTATCAGGCGACATCGGATGCTATACATTAGGTGCAGTTGCACCGCTTGGCGCAGTTGATACAACAATCTGTATGGGTGCATCTGTTTCTGCTGCTCACGGTATGGCAAAGGCAAGAGGCGAAGAGTTTAATAAAAAGCTTGTGTCTGTTATTGGCGACTCAACATTTATGCATTCGGGTATCACAGGTCTTGTGGATATTGTTTACAATAAGGGTGCAAACACCGTAATTATCCTAGATAACTCAATTACAGGTATGACAGGCCATCAGGATAACCCCACAACAGGCTACACAATTAGAAAAGAAGAAACAAAGCAGGTAAATCTTATCTCACTTTGTAAGTCTATTGGCGTTGAAAGAGTAGTAGTTGCAGATCCGTTTGATTTAAAGACCTTTGAAAAGGTTGTAAAGGAAGAAACTGAAGCAAATGAACCGTCTGTAATCATAGCACAAAGACCTTGTGCACTTTTAAAAACGGTTAAATATTCGGGTCACTGCGAAATTGGCGAAGACTGCAAGAAGTGTAAGGTTTGTATGAGACTTGGCTGTCCTGCAATTTCAGAGAAAAAGGACGGCACAATCTATATTGACCAGACACAGTGTAACGGATGCGGACTTTGTGTAAATGTATGTCCGTTTGGATGTATTAAGAAGGAGGACTGACAAAATGACTAAGAGTATAATGATAGTTGGTGTCGGCGGTCAGGGAACACTCCTTGCAAGCCGTATTTTAGGAAACACCGTAATAAATGAAGGCTATGATGTAAAGGTTTCCGAGGTTCACGGAATGAGCCAGAGAGGCGGAAGCGTTGTAACATACGTAAAATTTGGCGAAAAGGTATTTTCTCCCATTATCGATATGGGCGAAGCTGATATTATTTTAGCATTTGAACAGCTTGAAGCTTACCGTGCCGTGCCGTATCTTAAAAAGGGCGGCAAGATGATTGCCAACAACCAGAAAATAAACCCCATGCCCGTAATTACAGGTGCTATGGACTATCCTGAAAACATAATGGATAAGATTAAGGCGGATGTTGATTTGGTTGAAGTTGATGCACTTTCATTGGCAAAGGAAGCCGGAAACATCAAGGCTGTAAATGTTGTTTTAATCGGCGTTATGGCAAAAAGCACAGATATTGCCTATGAAAAATGGGTAGAAACAATCAAAAATACCGTTCCTGAAAAGTTTTTGGATGTAAACTTAAAGGCGTTTGATTTGGGTTATAATCTAAAGTGAGCAGACTAAATTTGCACATAAGGAAAATTCCTTATGTGCAATTAGTGTTTTATAAAGAAAGCATCAGAAGGGGAAAAGCAAATGGATTTTACCGAAAAGACGATAGATACTAAGGTTATATATGAAGGAAGAATACTTAATTTTAAAATAGATACCGTGGTTTTGCCTGACGGACAATTAGGCGAAAGAGAACTTGTAGAGCATCCGGGCGGTGTCGCAATTGTTGCGGTTGATGATGAAAATAACCTGCTTTTAGTTGAGCAGTACAGGATTCCCTATAAGAAAAATCTTTTGGAAATTTCTGCGGGAAAGATAGATAAGGGCGAAGATATAGAAAAAGCCGGAAGACGCGAGCTTTTAGAAGAAGTCGGAGTTACGGCAGAGAAATTTGAATATTTAGGCGAATGTTACCCGTCTGTCGGATACACTAATGAAATAATAAGACTGTTTTTGGCAACTGAGCTAAAATTTAAAGGACAGAACTTAGACAGTGACGAATTTTTAAATGTTCATAAAGTTCCGTTTCGTGTAATGATTGAAAGAATTATGAATAATGAGATTGCCGACGCAAAAACTGTTATGGGAATTATGAAAGCGGCAGTAAAGCTTGGGATTTTAAAATAAGAAAGGGAAATATAAATGATTTATATGCTTTTAGCTGACGGCTTTGAAGAAATTGAAGCCTTAGAGCCTTTGGATATTTTAAGAAGAGCGGAAATAGAAGTAAAAACCGCAGGACTTAAAAATAAGGAAGTAGTCGGAGCACACGGAATAAAGGTGATTGCAGATATCGAGATTGACGAAGTTGATGTAAATGATATGGACCTTTTATTCTTACCCGGCGGTATGGGATACAAAAATCTGGACTCTTCCGAAAAGGTACATTATCTGATTGACTATGCCGCATCAAATAATATATATATCGCATCAATCTGTGCAGCTCCGTCGATTATTGGCAAGAAAAATCTTCTAAACGGCAAGAAAGCCACCTGTTTCCCGGGCTTTGAAGAGTTTTTGTTAGGCAGCACAGTTAAGACAGACAAAGTGGTAGTGGACGGAAAATTCATAACCGCAAAGGGTGCGGGTGCAGCAGCTGACTTGGGCTTTAAGATTGTTGAGATTTTAAAAGATGAAGATGTTGCTAAAACCTTAAGAGGAGCAATGCAGTATTGAAAAAGATACTAAGAAAAAAAGCGATAGAAAAAAGAGACTTAATCCCAGAAATCAATAGGGATGAGATGTCTTTTAAAATAGCCGAAAAGGTCCTAAAGTCAAAAGAATATGAAAATGCAAAGACTATAATGGTGTATTCTTGCATCGGGTCAGAAGTTGATTTGGAAAGCCTTATAAACGATGCGTTATCTAAAAATAAACGCATGTGTTTTCCAAGATGTATAAAGGAAACACACGAGATGGATGCGGTACCTGTAAGCGATTTATCCTGTCTTAAAAGCGGTGCGTATGGGATAAAAGAGCCGTTGGGAGCGGGGATTGACCCACAAAAAATCGACCTTATAATTGTACCCTTAGTTGCATTTACAAAAAATAAAGACCGCTTAGGATACGGCGGTGGGTATTATGACAGATTTTTTTTAAAAACCAAAGGGATAAAAATGGGAGTAGCGTATTCTTCGCAGGAAGAAGAAAATGTATATCCCGAAAAGACCGATATACCGCTTGATATAATAGTAACTGAAACCGAGGTGATTTAAAGGTGAGCGGAAAAAAGGCATTTGGTATAGCCTGGCACATTATGATTTTGGCGATGCTTATAGTTTTCTTTTCTCCAAGACTTGAAAGCGTATTTTTAAGTCTTTTGCTTGGCGAAGTTATGATTTTAATTCCGATATGCCTTGGGATTTTCCTTTTAAAGCTCGGCGGAGATACCGATATAAAAAAGTTGCTCGGAATAAATCCTTTAAAAAAAGAATATATTCTTTGGATAATTTTACTCACCATAACCTTTAAATTCTATTCGCCGACAATTATGTCGGGAGTTGAAGCACTTTTGGTTACATTATTTGAAGAGCCTGACTACATACTCCCAAAAAGTAACATAGGTTCTGTTTTTGTGCTCTGCATAGTTGCACCCGTAATAGAAGAAATACTTTCCCGTGGCGTAATCTTTTCGCTTTTTAAGAAAACGGGAAACCTTTCGGCGCTTATATTTTCTTCCCTTGGATTTTCTTTAATGCACCTTGATATAGTGTCGGTTATACCTATTTTCTTTATGGGACTTTTGTTAGGAATTTTAAGACTTTCAACAGGCTCAATTATTGCGCCGATAATTGCACATTCTCTTTCTAATCTCTTTGCGTTTATAATGCTTAAAATTGAAATCTATAACAGCACAGCAATTACTCTCACAGCCATTGGTATGGTTTTGTTCCCGATAATTTTATGGAGATTTTTAGAAAGATTTAATGTGGGAGAAAAAATCACAATGAAGATAAAAATCCCTGGTGTTTCACTTGGTATGGTTTTATCGATTTTATTATTTTTGGGATTTAATATATATAAATTTCTTTTTAATGTTTAAAAAAGGGGCTTTTAATATGCTTTTTGATTCACACGCGCACTATGACGATTCAAGATTTGATGACGATAGATTTTCGGTGCTTGAAAGTATGAAGGATAATAATGTTGGCGGAATTATGAATGCCTGCGCAGCACTTTCCGATATTCCTTTAATTTTAGAAATGTCGGAAAAGTTTCCCTTTATGTATGCGTCGGTTGGAGTGCATCCGTCCGACTCAATAGACCTTTCGGAAGACGGAATCGAGATTATAAAGAACGCCGCAAAACACGAAAAGGTAAAGGCGATTGGCGAAATCGGACTTGACTATTACTATGACGATGTTCCACGCGACATACAGAAAAAGTGGTTTATCCGTCAGATTGAGCTTGCAAAAGAACTTAATCTTCCGATTATCGTTCACGACAGAGATGCACACGGGGACACTGTGGATATTCTAAAAAACACAAATGCTTCTTCTACAGGCGGAGTTCTCCACTGTTTTTCGGGAAGTAAAGAGATGGCAAAAGAGATTTTAGATTTAAATTTCTATATCGCATTTGGCGGTACTTTGACATTTAAAAACGCTCGCCGCGCGGTAGAAGTGGCAGAATATGTGCCATTAGACAGAATTTTAATTGAGACCGATTCTCCCTATCTTGCACCCGTACCCGAAAGAGGCAAAAGAAACGATTCCCGCCTTATTAGATATGTAGCGGAGAAGCTTTCCGAGATTAAGGGAGTTTCTAAAGAAGAAATAGAAAACATCACATTTAATAATGCGAAAAAATGCTTTGGTATTGGAGATATGTAAAATGGCGTCAATGAATATTGTATATAAATTTGAAAATCAGCTCTATATAAATCTTACCAA
>JAZNQG010000186.1:0-5213 GCA_045590035.1 Clostridia bacterium | reverse complement strand
GCAATAAAGACTATTTTTAATCGATAAAAGGAGAAGAAAATGAAAAAAGAATCAATTTTTCAGATGATAAAGTTTACATTGTTCTCGGTATCTGCAGGAATAATACAGGTTCTTTCATTTACTGTATTTAACGAGCTATTTAGCTGGAGATACTGGCCTTCGTACCTTACATCTCTTATTTTATCAATAATATGGAACTTTACTTTTAACAGGCGTTTTACATTCAAGTCTGCAGCTAATGTTCCTGTTGCAATGGCAAAGCTTTTTGGCTTTTATCTTATATTTACTCCATTGTCAACATGGCTTGGGCACCTGGCGGAGAATGCAGGGATAAATGAATACATAATCCTTATAATTACAATGCTTTCAAATTTTGTTCTTGAATTTTTGTTCTCTAAATTTGTAATCTATAAAAATCAGGAAAATACTTTGTCCGATAAGGAGAATTGCTGATGAATAAAACAAAGCAAAACAGTTCAGTAAGATGGAGATACCTGATTATCGGTGTTTTTTCATTGTTATTTTCAGGCGTTTTATATGCATGGTCAATTTTAAAAGCTCCGTTGTCGGCTGAGTTTGGCTGGGGAGTATCAGTGCTTGCTCTTAACTTTACAATAGCTATGACATTTTTCTGCATTGGCGGAGTATTGGGAGCAAGGGTTTCTAGGCAGTTCGGGCATAGAAACGCCCTTATAACAGCAGGAATATTATCAGCTTTTGGTTTTATACTTACGGCTTTTTTAAGCGGAAAGTCGGTAGCGGTGCTTTATATAACATATGGCGTTTTGGCAGGACTTGGTATCGGAATTTCATATAATGTAGTTATAGCAACTGTCAGCAGCTGGTTCCCAGATAAAAAAGGATTGTGCTCAGGCGCACTTATGATGGGCTTTGGCGCATCTGCATTGATCTTGGGGAACTTGGCAGATATAATGTTTAAAAGTAGTTTTGGATGGCGTACAACGTATATTGTTTTAGGAATATCTATATTTCTGGTTTTGTTTGCGGCTGGTTTTATGTTAAAAAAACCTAAAAATGATGATATACTTCCAAAAATTAGTGGGAGAAAAACAGTAAACTCAGATGCACTTACGAAATGTGATTATACAACAAAGCAGATGCTGTTTAGTCCATCATTCTGGATGGCATTTATCTGCATTTCGTTTTTGGCGTCAGTTGGAAGCTCGGTTATCAGCTTTGCAAAGGATTTAGCTCTCTCGGTTGGCGCACCTGACGGTCTGGCTGTATCTTTGGTTGGAGTTCTGTCTGTTTTCAACGGTGCAGGACGTATTATAACAGGTGTGGTGTATGATGCTATCGGACGCAGAAAAACAATGATTTTAGCAAATATACTTACAATTATTGCGGCTTTGGTTGTTTTGTGTTCTGTGTTGAAAGAGTCTTTGCCGCTTTGCATTTTCGGGCTTTGTCTTACAGGTATATCCTATGGCACATGCCCCACAATCACAGCGGCATTTACTTCGTCATTTTTCGGGATGAAACATTTTTCAGATAATATGGCAATTATGACATTCACTGTCATGGTTGGTTCGTTTGTTGCCACAGGAGCCAATAAGGTTCTAGAGCTTTCGGGAGGATACAGAGCTGCTTTTATAATGTTGTTGTCTTTAACATTAGTTGCGTTAGTTTTAAACTTGTTTATCAAAAAGGAATGAGCATTTATATTACATTAAAACCATTGACAATATATAATTTATGATATATAATAGATAAGAATTTAATATTTGAGCTAAGTGAAGTGCACAGGAGAAAGGGTCAAACCTTGCCGAAGGAGTAATGCTCTCAGGCGCATTTGCAGAGACTGTTCACAGATAGCACTCCGGAGAAGTCCGATTCTTGTTATAAGAATCAAATGGATGCCGAAGGTGTAAAACCTTTTTTTAAGGTTAATCTCTCAGGCAAAAGGACGGAGAAAAAGTTTTATCGGCTTTTTTTGACGGAGTTTTTGTTTTGAAAAACTCTTTTTTACTTTATTTAGCGCAATAAAGGGGGAAAATTTTATGACAAATTTTTTTGAAACACTCACAAACTTTAACAACACTATTAACAGTTTTGTATGGGGGAAAGGATTATATCTGCTTTTAGCTACAGGCTTGTTGATGACTGTTATTACAGGAGTTTTTCAAATAACACACATAGGACACTGGTTTAGGGAAACAATCGGTAAAATTTTCAATAAAGATGTTTCGGGTCATGTCAAGGGTAAGTCAATATCACAGTTTCAGGCACTTTGCACTGCTTTAGCAGCTACAATCGGTGTTGGTAATATTGCCGGTGTTGCCGCTGCTATCGTAGGTGGTGGTCCGGGTGCGGTATTCTGGATGTGGGTTGCTGCATTTTTAGGGATGATGACAAACTATTCTGAAAACGTTCTTGGTATCTACTACAGAAGAAAGAATGCAGACGGCGAGTGGTCTGGCGGTGCTATGTACTACTTAAGAGACGGTCTTGGTTCATTTAAAGGCTGCAAATGGATAGGTAAAATCCTTGCTGTACTTTTCTCTGTTTTCTGTATTTTGGCATCATTTGCTATCGGTGCTATGGGTCAGGTAAATAAAATTGTTGTAAACTTTACAGAAGCATTTAAAATCCAGTCATTAGCTTCAATTCCTTTTGGCGATGTTACAATGTATCACCTTGTTTTAGGAATAATTATTGTAGTTGTTGCTGGCTTGATTATACTTGGCGGTCTTAAGAGAATTGCAAACTTTGCGGAAAAGATTGTGCCATTTATGGTTGTTTTGTTTGTGGTTGGTAGCTTTGTTGTTATCGGTGTTAACTACAGTGTTATCGGAGACGCATTTTCTTTAATCTTTAAATATGCATTTACAGGTCCTGCTATCTGGGGCGGTGTTACAGGTATTGCTGTAAAAGAAATCGTAACTTTAGGCTGTAAGCGTGGTGTGTTCTCTAACGAAGCAGGTCTTGGTTCGTCTGTTATGGTTCACTCTAACTCTAACGTTATAGAACCTGTTCGTCAGGGACTTTGGGGAATATTTGAAGTGTTTGCCGATACAATGGTAGTTTGCACAATGACAGCTTTGGTTGTTCTTACATCAGGCGTTATTAACCTAGAAACAGGTTCATTGATGCAGGGTGCGACAGACGCAAACCTTGTAGCTAAAGCGTTCTCAACAATTTTTGGCATATGGGGCGAAAGATTTATAGCAATTGCAATTATGCTCTTTGCGTTTACAACAGTTCTCGGTTGGGACCATTACGGCTCAAAGGCTTGGGAATATCTTTTTGGTACAAAGTCGACAATCGCCTATAAAATCATTCATCTTGTAATGATTATGTTTGGTGCACTTTTGACATCTTCATTAGCTTGGGATATTTCAGACACATTCAATGGTCTTATGATGGTTCCGAACCTTATCGGTGTAGTTGCGCTTTCAGGTCTTGTTGTAAAGATTACAAGAAATTATGTAGATAGAATTCTAAAGCATAAAGACATTAAGCCGATGCTCTCGGTTTTCCCTGATATTCAGGAAGAAGCAGAAAAGAAACTTTAATTGATACAAAAAACCGACTTCTTAATGAAGTCGGTTTTTAAATATATTTATGTATTTTAATAAATTTTATTGACAAAATATCAAATTCAGGATATAATATCATATGTATTTGGCCCGGTAGTTCAGATGGTTAGCACGCCAGCCTGTCACGCTGGAGGTCGTGGGTTCGAGCCCCATCCGGGTCGCCAAATAAAACAGAACGATTTAGATGACATTCTAAGTCGTTCCGTTTTTTAGTTTTCATTCTAATGCCTTGCCACGTTGTTGACGGTTTTTGAATTATATGTTATAATATTAAAAAGGAGTGAGGATATTGGCAACATATACTTATAAAAAATGTCCACATTGTGGAAAAACTTACGAGTCGTATTCAACTTATACTAAAAATTTTCAAGGCCATTCGGGGTCTCCTTTTATTACTTGCAGATCATGTGGAAGGACTTTTGTTGATAAAGAAATCAAAGAGCCTGCTCTAAAACCGTATACGGGAGAAGGTTTTGAGTTGTGGCGTTGTTTTTTTGCATTTCTTATGCCTTTTGGATTGTTAGGAATTTTAGCCTTGGTTTGTGCCATTAATAGCGAAGAATATGCTTTTGCTGCTTCAATTTTTTCAATTATTTTTTTTGGTATTTATATTGCACTTACAACCTATACAATACGTAATCGTGTAAAATTTATTGCAGAAGATAGAAAGGAATATTTTCAATCAGAAAAACGATTGCAAAATCCGTTGTATGCTAAAGCGTTAAAGGATGCAGGATTTGATGTTCCGAAAAAATATCTTGAAACAAAAGAAAACAGCATTGATGCCTTAACTAATTTGGGTAATCATGAAAAACAATATGTAAAGGTGAATGACACTAGCAACAATAGAATGTATTCTGTATGCATTTTTGATAAAGCCACCCATACTTTACGTAAAGAAAAGAAACAGATTGATATTACAAAGTTCCCACCTTCTAGATTTGCAGACAATGATACATATTATGCCATTGAAACTTTTAGAGATGGGAAAAAGATAAGAATTTATCATACAAAGGATAATTGGAATAAACAAATTGAAATTGGTATAAGTGAAGAAGAGAAATAGCTGCATCTAAACCGTTCGGCTTTCCCAGAAAAAGACTTGTCGAATAGACAAGTCTTTTTTTAGTTTTATATAGTTCTTGAAATCGCTTTTACTGCATTTGAAAGTTTTTTTACATCCTTGTATGAATTATATAAACCAAAGCCAACTCTTACAGCACCTGATTTTTCACTTCCAAGGCTCTTATGAGCAAGATATGCACAGTGCCATCCGCCACGACTTACAATGCCGTAATCTTTCAATAAAAGCTCTGATACCTTTTGAGAGTCTATTTTGTCAATTGTAAAAGCAACTGTGCCGTTTCTTTTGTTAATATCATTTGTACCAAGAATTTTTACATTTTCCAAAGATGAAATTCTGTCAATGAATTCACTTGCCAAGGCTCTTTCGTGTGAAAGTATTTTGTCTGTACCTTTCTTTAAAACAAACTTAACTCCGTCGCCAAGCGCAGATATAGCAGGAAAGTTCATAGTGCCTGAATGAAGTATATCGGGGTAAAAATCAGGCTGAGAGAGATTTTTTGAATTTGAACCTGTGCCGCCTTTTATAATTGGCTTCAAATTCACATTTTCCGACACATACAGTCCGCC
>JAZNQG010000185.1:0-5655 GCA_045590035.1 Clostridia bacterium | reverse complement strand
CAGGATAATTCCCCTACGGAAAATGTCATCACCATGTATCAGGCAGCACATGATTTAGGGAGATACTGAGTTCTAACAGGACAAAAAGGGACGTCAACTTTTGTCTACCATCGTTTATGAATTAAGTTGTTTTTGTTTTTTTAAATGTGACAAATAAAAACACGGCGAAAAATCACCGTGTTTTTTGCTTAATCCGTCAATACAACAGAACCGTCCCCATGTGTCAGGTTTGCACATACAAACAGGAAATGATTTTACATGCAAAAAGAGATACACGCTAAAGCGTATTCATCCTTATTAGTAGATCGTAAAAGGTTGATAGTGAAACTAAGTCGTTATGAACGCGTTTACAAGTGAATAGCCGACTTAAACGAGACCTTTTACGAAAAAAGGAATAACAACGAAGCGTGCAAAAATGACCGCTCGTGGTCATTTTGATTTTAGCGTAGTTTGTTATGACGCGGTACGCCGGAAGGGATTCCTTTCCTGCGGGAAAGCCGGGTCGCGGATTTGACAGTCCACAGGACTGTCATTCAACACCGCTCCCTTCGAATCCCTTTTACATGCAAAAAGAGATACACGCTTTAGCGTATATCTCTTTTTGGTACGCCGGAAGGGATTCGAACCCCCGACCTTTTGGTTCGTAGCCAAACACTCTATCCAACTGAGCTACCGGCGCAAATTTCACTGCAAGAGATATTATAGCACACAAAAGTCCGAGTTGTCAACTTGTTTTTTAAGAAAAAACAGCGGAAATATTAACTTTCCGCTGTTTTTATATTATTTCTCTAAGTTATGCTTTACTCTGTCTCTTTCTTCTGCGGCTTTACCGTCATTGAATCTATCCAAAGTTCCTACAAGATAGCCTGTAATTCTTCTGATTCTTTCAAACTTAACGCCGTGCTCTTCTTCAGTTCTTCCGCACATAGGACAAGTGTCACCGATAATACCTGTATATCCGCATATCGGGTCTCTGTCAACAGGGTGGTTAACCGAGCCGTAGCCGATACCTGCATCATGCATTGCACGGATAACCTTTTCGAAAGCGTCTAAGTTCTTTGTCGGATCTCCGTCAAGCTCAACATATGAAATATGTCCTGCATTTGTAAGTGCATGATAAGGTGCTTCAACCTCAATCTTATGGAATGCGCCTGTCTTATAGTGTACGGGAACGTGGAATGAGTTTGTATAATAATCACGGTCTGTAACGCCCGGGATTTCGCCAAACTTTTTCTTATCCATCTTAACAAATCTTCCGCTAAGACCTTCAGCCGGAGTTGCCAAAAGTGAGAAGTTAAGCTTTCTCTTTTCGCATTCTTCGTCCATTCTTGCTCTCATATGAGAGATAATGTCAAGACCTAAGTTCTGTGCTCTTTCGCTCTGGCCGTGATGTTCACCGATAAGCGCAACCAAAGTTTCTGCAAGACCGATAAAGCCGATTGAAAGTGTACCGTGCTTAATAACCTCACGAACATAGTCGTTGGGTCCTAACTTTTCTGAATCAATCCATACACCTTCGCCCATTAAGAACGGATAGTTCTTAACTCTCTTATTAGCCTGGATTTCAAATCTGTCTAAAAGCTGTTCAATAACAAGGTCAATCTTTCTGTCAAGCTCTTCAAAGAACCAGTTTATATCGCCCTTTGCCTTGATAGCAATTCTTGGAAGGTTGATTGATGTAAATGAAAGGTTTCCTCTGCCGTTTGAAATCTCACGGCTCGGGTCAAATGCATTTGCTATAACTCTTGTACGGCAACCCATGTAACCGATTTCAGTTTCGGGTGTACCCTTATAATACTGAAGATTAAACGGTGCATCCTGGAATGAAAAGTTCGGGAAAAGTCTCTTTGCAGATACTCTGCATGCCAATTTAAACAAATCATAGTTAGGCTCGCCAGGATTATAGTTAACGCCTTCTTTGACTCTAAAAATCTGAATCGGGAATATCGGTGTTTCACCGTTTCCAAGACCCGCTTCATTTGCTAAAAGCACATTCTTCATAACCATTCTTCCCTCTTCTGAGGTATCCATACCATAGTTGATGGAAGAAAACGGTGTCTGTGCGCCTGCTCTTGAGTTCATTGTATTTAAGTTATGGATAAATGCTTCCATAGCCTGATATGTTGCTCTGTCAGTTTCCTTGTGAGATGTCTTTATTGCATATTCCTGAGCCTTTTTAGCAGCCGACTTATCTACGCCAAGGTCTACAAGTTTTGGAAGCTCTGCCTTTCTATAGCCTTCGTTATCGGCAATTCTAAGTACCTTGCCTTCTGCAACAAGCTCTTTTCTGATAGCCTTTAGAGTTTCTTCTTCAATTTCAACACCGCAGTTTAACTCCAATGCTTTCTGCAGGTTCTGTGTGTACTTTCTCTGGAAAGTCTTAACAACACCAGGCGCCATACCATAGTCAAAGTTAATAATACTCTGGCCGCCGTGCTGGTCATTCTGGTTTGACTGAATAGCAATACAAGCAAGTGCAGAATAGCTCGCAATATCATTAGGCTCTCTTAAAACACCGTGGCCTGTTGAAAAACCGCCCTCAAAAAGCTTTAAAAGGTCAATCTGTGTACAGGTTGTTGTCATTGTCAAAAAGTCCAAGTCATGAATATGTATATCGCCGTTTTTATGTGCCTGAGCAAACTGCGGCTTTAATACCACCATCTCATAAAACTGCTTTGCACCTTCTGAACCGTACTTTAACATTGTACCCATTGCAGTATCGGCATTTACGTTTGCATTTTCTCTCTGAAGGTCAGAATCCTTTGCATCCTTAAATGTGATATCTTCATAAATCTGCATAAGGTTTGTCTTCATCTGACGTACTCTTGTACGCTCTGAACGGTAAACCATATATGCTCTTGCAGTTCTTACGTGTCCGTTTTTAACTAAAACTCTTTCAACAGTGTCCTGAATCTGTTCAACCGACGGAGTATCAAGTCCTAACTCCTCCAACTCGAACATAACCTGCTGGGCAAGCTTTGATGAATAAGCCATATCATCTCTTTGTGTGCTTGCGATAAATGCCTTGTTTATGGCATCTGCGATTTTTTCAATCTCAAAATTTACCTGACGTCCGTCTCTTTTGACAATCTTTTCTACCATAGAAACCTATCTCCCTTTCATAAAATAACTATTATCCAAATATATGGCATTTTCTTACTTCCAAAAACATCTCAAATACCATATATTGTGTTTGCTTTATCATTATATAACTTGCATATATGAATGTCAACAACTTTTTACACGATTTTTTACCCAATTACTTCCTTCGCATAAAAAACCCTTGTAAATGCTTGGTTTCTTCCAATATTACATTTATGTTACAAGGGCACAAAACACAATATATTGTGCCGAGCTAAATTCATCTACCACAAAATATAAAAAAACTGCCCGATTTTTCATCAGGCAGTTTATATACTTTTTACATCTTGATTGTTCCCTTTTCTATAGCTTCAATCACCGCTTTTAGTGCGTGGCTATTATGGTCAACCGTTATATAATCAGCAGCATCCAGAACACTAGATATAGCGTTTGCCACCGCAACGCCGACTCCTGCTTCTTTTACAAGTGACAGGTCGTTTTCATAGTTACCGATTCCAACCGTTTTCTTTTTATCTGTTCCGAGAATTTCGGCAAGCTTTATGAGTGCTTCTCCCTTACCTGCACCCTTTGGAAGCATTTCAAAGTATATCGGCTCACTTCTTGAAAAGTTAAATTTGTTACTCCACTCCAAGCCCCATACAAAGTCACGAAGTTCATCCATTTTTTCTTCTTCCACGAAGAATACAACCTTGTAAGCGGGGTCCGTAATTTCCGACGTCTTTACCAGTTTTCCGTCTATACCCGCATAGTTTATATACCAGTCAGTAAGACTATTTCTGGCTGCAAACTGCTCACCTTTTTCTATATATGCATACATACCGACTTGGGGAAATTTCTCTTTTACTGCATCCATAATCTTTTTGTAATCCAAATCAAGCTCTAAAGACCACAAAATCTTATCATTTGGAGCATCATATATAATTACGCCGTTACTCGCTATAATCGGTGCATTTGGTACGGTGTACTTAAATATCATCTTTGATGTTTTTAAGACTCTGCCCGTAGCGTATGTATATATTCCGCCTTCATCCATAAAATACTTGATTGCTTCTTTGTTTTCTTCCGATACAGTCTTATCGCTTGTAAGAAGTGTATCGTCTAAGTCGGTGCAGATAATTATTCCGTCAAATTTACCCATTTATATTTCTCCCTTATTTATGTAAACAACCTTGTCTGAGATGTCAATTGTGTTTTGCTTATGGCTTACAAAAAGACAAGTCTTATCCGTCATAGAACGGATATTATTTAAAAGCTTAATCTCGGTTTCGGTATCAAGTGCCGATGTCGCCTCGTCCATTAAAAGCACAGGTGCATCCATTAAAACCGCACGGGCAACCGATATTCTCTGCGCCTGACCTTCGGATAAACCGATACCGTTTTCGCCAATTTCGGTGTCAAGTCCCTTATCAAGTCCGCGTATAAAGTCGCCGATAACCGAAATGTCGCAAGCTTTCCATATTTCTTCATCTGTACTGTCAGGCTTTGCAAAGGATATATTTTCTCTTATTGTGCCCGATATTATCATATTTCCCTGAGGTACATAGGAAAAGATATTTCTCGTGTTTTTGCCGACTTCATATTTTTTGTCGCCATCTTTTATGTAAATTTCACCCGATATGGGTTTAAAAATCCCCAAAAGAAGCTTTAAAGCAGTACTCTTGCCCGCTCCCGATTCTCCAGCTATTGCTACAAACTCGCCCTTTTTGACAGTCATATCGATATTGGAAACAACAGAATCGTCGCTGTATTTAAAGGATGCCATATTAAATACAATCCCAAAATCGTCTGTTATTTCTTCTTTAATATAATCGCCCGAGTTTTCTTCGTCCTTAATACTTTCGATATCAAGCAGTCTCTCGGTAGATGCAATCACAGAAAAAGTCTGCGGTATAAGGCTTGATACATTCTTAAAAGGTGCCTGAATTTTACTTACAAGCTGTAAAATTGCAGTAACGTCACCGAAGGTCATAAGTCCCGAAGACAGTTTAAATGCACCGTATGCAAGGGCAAAATAGTAGCCTGCATTAAATATAAGGAACATTCCCACATTTGCAACAATTGATACAAGCACTCTTTTGATCCTTAATCTATAACTTTTCTTCTGCAGTTCTTCCGCTTTATTGATTACATTTTCTTCATTCTCAAACGACTTTACAACCAAAAGATTCTGAAGCATCTCTAACATAAAGGACTTAGTGTTTCCGTCAGCAGTCTGGCACTCTTTATGTAGCTTTTTATATTTTGAAGAATAAATTCTTGCACCTAATGCCAGGCATGGTCCTATAATAAGTATCAAAATTGCAAGAAAGTTATCGATATTCCAAAGCATTATCACTCCGCCGACTATACTTGTTAAAAAGAGAGCCAAAGACGGAACTATGCCGATAATTCCTGTTACAATAATATTTACATCACTATCCAAAAAATTTAAAAGTTCACCCGAATGATGCTTGGTTATTGAAAGATAATCCTTATTCATCATTCGGCGGAAGATGTTCTTTTTTAAGTTTATCTCAAATCTGGACATTGCGTGAACATCGGTAAAATTGATTA
>JAZNQG010000184.1:0-3332 GCA_045590035.1 Clostridia bacterium | reverse complement strand
ATTACACAAATGTCGGTACAAAGTCCAAGAAGAGTTACGCTTTCTACATCGCTCTTTTCCTTAAGGTAATCTATAAGCTCTAAACTTCCGAAGGTGGGTTTATCGAATATCTTTTTTCCAACTGCACATTCTTTAAGCTCGTCTGTGATTTCCCAGCCCCATGTTCCTTTTATACAGTGCTCCACAGGCAGCTTTCTTCCTTCCTGTGTATCTAAATAGTCAGATGTATGGGTGTCCCTCGTAAATATTATTTCGCCCGAAAAGTTTTCGATTGCTTTTTTAACTTCTGGAACAATGCTTTTTGCTTCTTCCGTCCCTAAGCTTCCCCAAATAAAGTCATTTTGCATATCGACAACAATTAAATATTTCATAAAACCTTCTCCTAAATCTTTGCATTTATAAGTCTTAACACCTGATACGCGGTGTCTTTTAAATTCTTATATGCATTCTTATTATCCATTGCCTCTTTTAATGTGCAAGGCTTTCTTATTATAGGGAAAAACGCATCTATTCCGTGCTTATTTAAATTCTTTGCATCATCGGTAACACTACCCGAAAATGCGATAACAGGTTTATTATATTTTTTAGCAAGTGAAGCTACTCCAACCGGAGCCTTCCCCATATAGGACTGACCGTCAAGTCTTCCTTCTCCTGTTATGACAAGATCAGCATCTTTGATATGGTTCTCTATTCCCGTTTCTTTCATTACAAGCTCTATACCAGATTTAAGTTCTGCACCAATATATGACATAAACGCAAATCCCATCCCCCCTGCCGCGCCTGTTCCATTTGTATTTTCGTCAGCAGTTGGAATAAGCTCTTTTGTAAGACGAGCATACTTTAAAAGCCACAAATCCATATCCTTTATCATATCAGGTGTCGCACCCTTTTGCGGCCCGAAAACACGGCTACATCCATTTTCACCGCAAAGCGGATTTTTTACATCGCATGCAACCGAGAAGGTACAGTCTTTGAGCTCTTTTATTACGCCATCTGTTTCTATTTTTGACAGGTTTTCCATGCCTTTAGCGCCAAGCAGAATATCATTCCCATTTTTGTCCAGAAATTTAAATCCAAGAGCCATAAGCATTCCAATTCCGCCATCGTTAGTTGCGCTTCCGCCAATACCAACAAGAAATTTACGGCATCCTTTTTTAATCGCATCCTTAATCATTTCTCCGACACCGTAAGTTGTGGTGTTCATAGGATTTCGTTCTTCGTCTGTAATAAGTGTAATCCCTGCAGCTTCCGACATTTCGATAACTGCTGTGTTGGTTTTTTTAATAAGTCCGTAAGTAGCTTCAATTCTTCTACCAAGAGGGTCTGACACGTTAACTTTAACCAATTCTCCGCCGTTTGCTGATATAATCGCTGTGGTTGTTCCTTCTCCGCCATCAGCAATCGGAGATACTATAATTTTGCAATCTTTATATACTTCTTTTACCGATTCTGCTACTGCTTTTCCCGCTTCAAAGGTTGAAAGGCTTCCTTTGAAAGAATCGATAGCAATTACTACCTTTTTCATATTTTCTCCTTTAAAATCATCTGTTTTCTTTAAGTATTTTCTCGATTTCGTTTATGCTCTCAATTTCATAAGTAACGGGAATTCCAAGAGTATTCTCCTTATGTGACGGATTAAACCAGCAGGTGTCAATTCCCGAAAGATATCCGCCTTTTATATCGCTTGTTAAAGAATCGCCGATAATTAAAACTTCCTTTTTGTCGGTAACTCCGAGACTTTTAAATACATAGTCAAAATACTCTGTATTCGGTTTTTCATATCCCACATTTTCGGATATAAAAATAGCATCAAAAATTCTATCGAGTCTCGAAAGGCTTAGCTTTTTATCCTGAGCAACCTTTGTTCCGTTTGTTACTGCTGCAAGCACATATTTCCCTTTTTTTGATAAAAGCATTTCCTTTGCGCCTAAAACAAACTCTATATGATCGCCTAAAGTCAGCTGATAGTCTTTATTAAAACTCTCAGCTAAAGCAGTATCCGCTCCGATTTTTTCAAAAAACTCACAGAATCTACCGACTAAAATTTCAGGTTTGGAAAGCTCCTTTCTTTCGAGCTTCTGCCAGTATTCGGCATTTATTTTTGAATACATATTAAGCATTTCATCGGTACATTCGCCGATTTTATACTTTTTAAACAATGTCCTTATTGCATACGACTCCGACGCATAAAAATCAAGCACCGTACCGTCTATATCCCATAGTAAATATTTATACATATCCGTTCTCCAAAATTTATAACTAATATACTCGTTAAGTATATCATAAAACAAAAAAAATGACAACACCCGAAAAGAGTATTGTCATTTTGTTTTTTTATGCAATTTTTGATTTTTTCTTAGCGATTATCTGGAATAATACCACAATTGCAACGAGTCCAATACCTACCAAATCGGTAACAAGTCCAGGATAAATAAGCATAAGTCCGCCTGCTAAGCTTAGTATTCTCTGATACCACGGCATATGTCTTAAAAGATATCCTTCCAAAGATGCAGAAACTGCGAAAATACCAACCAATGATGTAATGCTTATAGAAATTACTTCCCATGCCGATGTATCAATAAAGAGCATTGCAGGGTTTAGTGCGAATACATACGGAACAATAAATGCACCGATTGCAAGCTTTGTAGCCGTAAGTGCCGTCTTCATCGGATTTCCCTGAGCGATTGCCGCACCTGCATATGCCGCCAATGCAACAGGCGGTGTGAGGTCAGCTACTATACCGAAATAGAACACAAAGAAATGTGCCGCAATTGCGGGAACGCCCATACGAACCAAAATCGGAGCACAGGTAGCCGCCATAATGCAGTAGTTTGCAGTAGTCGGAACACCCATACCTAAAATGATACAACAAAGCATTGTAAGGAAGAGTGCAATTATTGTCTGACTTCCTGCCAAAGCAACGATACCGTTAATCATTGCATTTGCAAGACCTGTCATAGTGATAGTTCCTGCAATAATACCTGCAACACCGCAAGCCGCCGCAACGGTAATCATTCCCTGACCACCAGCTGCCAATGCTTCCCATATACGTTTAGGCGTAATGCGGTTTTGTTTATTGAAAAGACTTACCAAAATTGCAACAACAATTGCAATAGCCGCCGCATACTGAATTGAGCGCTGACTTGTGCCAACCAAATAAATCAAAATTATAAGCGGCAAAAGAAGATAAGTCTGCTTTAAGAGTGGTAAAAATCTCGGAAGTTCTTCCTTCGTAAGACCTCTTAAGCCTTCTTTTTTAGCCTCTAAGTGAACAGATATAAATACACCTGCAAAATATAAAATCGCGGGCAGAATCGCTCTTAGGACGATGT
>JAZNQG010000183.1:0-7404 GCA_045590035.1 Clostridia bacterium | reverse complement strand
TTACGTTTTCGAGTCTAATCATACCTTCTATACCGTCTTCGGTTTCAAGATAAATTCCGTAATCGGTAAGCGATGTGATGGTGGCAGAAAATTCTTCGCCGATATGCTCTTTCATATAAAGAACCTTTAAAAGTTTCTCTGCATCTCTTTCACATTCTTCTGCTATTCTTTCGGTTTCGCTTGACTGTTTACTTGCAGATTTTAAGAAATCTTTGTTTATACTTTCCTTTAAGCTTCTGTGAACCAAAAGGTCAGGATAACGGCGGATTGGGGAAGTAAAGTGGCAGTAATCTGAAAGTGCGAGCCCAAAATGACCGTCGGGTGTTGGACGATACTCAGCTTTTTGCATTGCACGGAGCATGGTTTTTGATACGATTTCAAAATACGGCTCGTCTTTTATTTTATAAAGTAAATCCTGGAGAGCCTTGTGGTTTATTTCGTTTGGCAGAACCAGATTAAAATTAAATAAAAATGCTCTTAGGTTTTCTAACTTTTCGCCGTCAGGCTTATCGTGAGTACGGTAAACAGACGGGATATTATTTTCTTTTAAATGTCTGGCGACAGTTTCGTTTGCCAAAAGCATAAATTCTTCTATAATTCTGTGGGATATAAGTCTTTCTCTTTTTACTGTCTCGCCTAAAGTATAGTCCTTATTTAATTCGACCGAAATCTCAGGGATATCAAAGTCAATGCTGCCACGCGAATATCGTTTGCGGGTAAGAATATCTGCAAGTTCTTCCATTAAGAAAAGTTTATCTTTGATTTGCTTATATTTTTTTGAAAGCTCTTTGTCGCCTGATAGAATTTTTGAAACATCGGGATAGGTCATCCTGAAACTCGAATTTATAACAGACTCTTTTATTTCATATTTTTTTATATCTCCATTTTCGGTTATATCCATAATTACCGATAGAGTGAGTCTGTCTTCATTCGGGACAAGCGAGCATACTCCGTTAGATAACTTTTCGGGTAGCATTGGTATAACACGGTCGGGTAAATATACGCTTGTACCACGTATATAAGCTTCGTTGTCAAGCGGTGATTTCTTGGTTACATAATGCGAAACATCGGCAATATGAACACCTAATCTGTACCCCTTAGGAAGACGCCTTATGCTTATCGCATCGTCAAAGTCCTTTGCGTCAGCGCCATCTATTGTGATAATCTTTTCTTCTCTTAAGTCAAGCCTATTCAGGATTTCTTCTTCGGGGATTATATCACTTATATTTTCCGCATTTTTAATGGTTTCCTTATCAAATTCTGTCTTTATACCGTGCGTTAAGACGATAGAGTCAATATGTCCTTTAATATCATCCTTGTCACCTAAAACGTGTAAGACTTTAGCACCAAGGAGCATATTTTCATCGTAGCCCAATAGCTCTAAATAGACTCTTTTTGAAACCTTTGCACCGTTTGACAAAGGATATGGGATATGGATTTTCGGGAAAAAGCGTCTGTCGTCTGCCTTTGCTATATAAAATCCGCCCAAGTCCTTTATAATAACGGCAGAAAGATGCTTTATGTTCCTTTCTAAAACCTCCAAAACTCTGCCTTCTTTGTGAAAGTTTTTATAACCTTTGGTATAATAGACGGCTTTTACCTTGTCGCCGTGATGAGCAAATAGCAGATTATCTCTCTCAATATATATTTCTTCGCCGTCGGCTGTTTTCAAAAAGGCGAATTTTCCGTTTGATGCGCATGACAAAATACCCTCAACGGGCTTTGATTTTTTCGGTGTATTCTTTTTATATCCGAACTTTTTCTGTTTTCTTCTCATTTAATTTCTCCAAAAATTTACATTCTTTTTATATTTTATATTATTTTCTTATTACTCGCAAGTATTTATAAAAATATTCTTGCCTTTTAATACATACTGCCGAAAAAGACTTGACTAAACCTGAGTTTCGATGTATAATAATGGGGTATGTTTAATAACTTTTTTGAAAGGATTGTTTACTATGAAGAAAAAAAGTATTGCAATTCTTGCTCTTATGATAGTTTTGGCAGTTGCCATTAACTATGTCGCATTTTTTGGCGCATCGATCCCCGGCGTATTTAATTTCGGCGGTATGTTTGATGAAGAGCAGGGAATTAGAAAAGGTATCGATTTAGCAGGCGGCTCAGTAATTACATTTGAAGCTGACTACGAAAATCCGACCGAAGAGCAGATGGATATTGTTGAGTCTATCTTCCAGGCTCGTCTTAACGATGCAGGCTATACAGAAGCCCGTATTTCAAGAGGCGAAATGGGTAAGATTACAGTTGAAATCCCCGCAGAAACTGATACAGATAAAGCTGCATCACTTCTTGGTTCAACTGCAAAGCTTACATTTGTAGACGCAGATGATAACACAGTGCTTGACGGTGCAACAGATATCAAAACTGCAAATTATAAGTTTGGACAGGTTTCTCAGACAAGCGCACAGGAAGCTTATATTGAGCTTTCATTGAATGCTGATGCTGTTCAGAAATTTGCAGAAGCTACACGTGCTGCAGCTGCACTTTCCGGCGAAGGCAAAAACTACATCGCAATCAAGATGGATGACCAGATTATTTCAGCTCCGAGCGTAAAGGAAGAAATCAATTCTGAGACATGTATTATTTCAGGTGACTTTACTCCCGAAACTGCCCAGCAGCTTGCGAACCAGATTAAATCAGGTGCGCTTCCCTTTAACTTAAATGTAATTTCAAAGGATACAATCGGCCCTGAGCTTGGTGCTAAAGCACTTCCTACCAGCCTTTTGGCAGCAGGAATCGGTATATTGGTCGTAATGATCTTTATGATTTTTGTTTATCGTCTCCCCGGTCTTATAGCTGACCTTGCGCTTATGTTCTATGTTGGCATTATCGCGCTTGTGCTTGGCGGTATGAGAGTAAATTTAAGCCTTTCAGGTATCGCAGGTATCGTACTTTCAATCGGTATGGCGGTTGACGCTAACGTAATTATCTTTGAAAGACTAAAAGAAGAAATGAAGCTTGGAAAGACTATTAAAGCATCTGTTGATGCAGGCTTTAAAAAGGCTTTCTCAGCTATCCTTGACTCAAACATTACAACAATCATCACCTGCGTTGTTCTTTACCTTTCTGGTATCGGCACAATCAGAGGCTTTGCTGTAACACTCGGCCTTGGTGTAGTTGTAAGTATGTTAACAGCTATCGTAATCACAAAGTTCCTGCTCAAGCAGCTTGTAGGATTAAATATTAAAAACCGCAAGCTCTTTTGCAAACAGTAATGGGAGGTGCAGGAAATGAAAAGATTTGATATTACAAATAACAAGGTTAAGTTTTTAATTCTCCCGCTTTTAATTATTGCAGTCGGTGTAGCTATGTTCTTTGTGAACGGCGGCTTTAACTATGACATCGAATTTATGGGCGGCGTAAGAATGCAGGTAGATATGGAAAAGAGCTTTGATAACGAAGAAGTTTCTGAATTCTTAGAAGAAAAGCTCGGTATCTCACCGGTTATCGTTCAGTCAGGCAGCGGCACAAGTGCTACAATCAAGACTCAGCCGATTGATGATGAACAGAAGGATTTGATTTTCTCATCACTTAAAGAAAAGTATCAGTTAACTTCAGAAGCTCCGATGTCTGTAAACTCAGCATCAGCATCATTTGGTGCAGAGGTTCAGGGAAAAGCATTCCTTTACACTTTAATCGCAATTTTATTGATTTTAGTTTATATCGCATTCAGATTTGAATGGCGTTCAGCTATTATGGCAGTACTTTCTCTTGCACTAAACATCCTTGTTATGATGGCTGTTTATGCAACCTTCTATATTCCGCTTAATACAACATTTATCGCGGCTATGCTTACTGTTATCGGATACTCAATTAACAACACAATCGTAGTATTCGACAGAATCCGTGAAAATATGAGAGGCTTTAAGGCTAAGAAAAACGGTATGAAAGTTTCAGATGTTGTTAACAACAGTATCTGGGAGAGTATGGGAAGAACAATCAATACAACAATCACAACACTTATTACAATCGTTCTTCTTTACTTCATGGGTGTTCCTTCAATCAAGGAATTTGCATTCCCGCTTATTATTGGCGTGTTAGCCGGTGCATACAGCTCAATCTTCGTTGCAAGTCCGTTCTGGGCAGCATGGAAAGAAGCTGAATTAGAAGCTAAAAACCAGAAATAATAATTAAAAAATTGCACTGCCAAAATGGGAGTGCAATTTTTACCATAAAACAGAAAGGGCTTCTTATATGGGTGAAATTGTACGACTTCAAAAATATATCGCCATGTGCGGAAAAGCATCAAGACGAAAAGCTGAAGAAATGATTGATGAAGGCAGAGTTTTCGTAAATGGCGAAAAGGCAACAGAGCAGGGAATAAAGGTTGAAATCGGAAAAGACAGGGTAACGGTTGACGGCGAAGACCTTTTAGTTGTTACAAAAAAGTATTATATAATGCTGAATAAACCAACAGGCTATGTTTCAACAGTATCCGACCAGTTCGAAAGACCGACGGTTATCGACCTTCTATCCGAAGAAATTAAAACGAGAATTTTCCCTGTCGGAAGACTGGATTATGATACAGAAGGACTTTTGCTTTTATCAAATGATGGGGATTTTACCTACCGTGTAACTCATCCGAAGTTTGAGTTAGGCAAAACATATATTGCAAAGGTTTCGGCAGGTCTTACCGTTTCGGGTATAAATTCACTAAAAAGAGGAGTTACAATTGACGGATACAAAACATCACCTGCGGATGTTGAGGTCATAGACTCCGAGCCCGGAAGCACATATGTTAAAATCACAATCCACGAGGGAAGAAACAGACAGGTAAGAAAGATGTTTGAATCTGTGGGAGTTAAGGTAAAAGAGCTTAAAAGAATTTCTATAGGCAAGGTGGAGATAGGTAATCTTCCGCTTGGCAGATGGAGACACTTAACAAGCCACGAAATAAATTACCTTTTAAATAGCTAAGATTATATGAACCGAAGGGGAAATAGCCTTTCGGTTCTTTGATTTTTAAATTGTTACGAAACAATACGGCAAAATTTATGACATAATTTTGTCCAACACTAAATATAGTGTTAAAATACACACAACAGTAGCAAATATAGATTAAAAATTACAAAAAAGTTACAAAAGTAACAAAAAATTGTTAAAAAAGTTTGACAAACGGGCCTTGGTATTGTATAATAAGAATGTAATTATTTAGAATTTTTTACTTTCTTTTAAGGAATATAAAGCGAGGTTATATAATGGCAAACTGGAAACATACCGTGGCGGCATTTTGTGCCGTGGTTACGGTTGTATCTATGACAATAGTGCAGTTTGGCGGATATATGTCTGCTAAGGCTGATGATGAAACAAATGAATCAATGCGCTCGATTCTAAGCGGTGACGGAAGAGGTGAAACTCCTGCATTTTCCGATTATGATGAATCTGAGCTTTTTAAAGATGTTGCTTTTGAAGAAAAGACAGGATACATTATCTATCAGGACGGAATGGTAAATGTAAGGGAAGAAGCATCAAAGGACTCGGATATTATTTCAATGATTGAGTTTGGCGACTCTTTCACCGCAGAAGAAATATCTGAAGACGGACTTTGGTATAAGGTGTCTGGCGACTCATATACAGGATATGTTATGTGCGATTTGGTAACATTTGATTATTCTGAAATTGAAGCAGTTCTTTTGTCAACTACAATGTATAGAACAGGTAAGGTGTCCGTTTCGGGCGGCAAGCTCAATGTAAGAAATGTAGCATCTGAAAGTAATTCCTTTGTAATCGACCAGATTAAGCACGGCGATATTGTATATATAGACGGCGGAATTCAAAACGGCTTTTATAAGGTAATATTCGGTAACGACTATGACACTGGATATGTAAAGGCAGACTATATTACCATTGGTGAAATGGCAAAAAGAACCGATATTGACAGTGCGAGACGTGATAGACTTGAAAGTATATCTAAAAAAGGCTATATCGTAACAAACAGTTCATATGTAAATGTAAGAATTGCTCCGAATGAAAAGGCTGAAGTTTTAACAACTGTAAAGAACGGAATTTCTGTAACAGTACTTTCGCGTGGTAGTAAGTGGACAAAAATTTTGACATCAAATGGAAAAACTGCATATATTATCACAAGTGCAGTATTTTCAGAAACTGCATATGCCGATTATAAAGCGAAAATGGCGACATCAAAGTCACGTGCCGCAGGCGTGAATGTACAGAATCAGGCAAAGCCTGTAGAGAATTCAAAGGGTAAGCAGATTATAAAAGAAGCCGAGAAATACTTAGGAACTCCCTATGTTTATGGCGGAAATTCGCCGTCAGGTTTTGACTGCTCAGGATTTGTTCAGTATACATTAAAGAAGATTGGAATTAAAGTTAATCGTTCTTCTAAAGACCAGTATAAAAACGGTGTTGCAGTTTCAAGAGAAAACCTTCAGGCAGGAGATTTAGTCTTCTTTTCAAAAGGCGGCAGCATTTCGCACGTTGGTATCTATGCGGGCAACGGCAGAGTTATCCATGCTCCAAGCCCCGGCAAAGTTGTTTCATATTCAACACTCAGCCATATGTCAAGCTACAGCACATATGTAGGAGCAAGACGTGTCTACTAAATCGGAAACGATAAAAATGCCGAGAATGCTCTGAGAGATATAAATTATATAGATGAAAGTATATTAAGGGGTTTGATTTTTATCAGACTCCTTTTTTATAATATTTTTTGCACACATTTTTCTTCTTTAGCGTATGATGTACTATCAAAGCAAAAAGGAGCGTGAATTTCATGTGTTTATTTGGTAATGGTAACGGCTGCGGTATGGGTGGCGAATCATGGATCTGGATTTTAATTATCATCTTAATCCTTTGCTGCTGCTGCGGAGATAACAACGGTTCATCTAACAACGGTTGCTGCAATCTCGGCTGCTAAGACATAAAAAAGGAAGGTTAAAAACCTTCCTTTTTTCATTTTCCAATAAACATCTGAGTCCAGATGTTACCGCTTGATACATATCCGACGCCAATTTTTGTATATGAAGAATTTAAAATATTTGCACGGTGGCCCGGTGAATTCATCCATGCATTTACAACCGCCTCGGGAGTTTTCTGACCCTTTGCTATGTTCTCTCCTGCGCTTTTATATGTAATACCAAAATTCTTTATCATATCAAATGGTGAACCATAGACGGGACTCTGGTGCGAAAAATAATTGTTGTCCTTCATATCCTGCGACTTGTATCTTGCAACACGGGATAATTCCCAGTCATATGTAAGTGGCTTTAGTCCGTTTGCCTTCCTTTTCTCATTTACTAAGCGGATAACTTCGCTTTCATAAGAAGAAACCTTTTCGTCGGGAAGCGGGATATTCAGTATATCACCTGGATATATAAGAGCAGCGTTTTTTATATGCGGGTTAGCGTCTTTAATTTCACTTAATCC
>JAZNQG010000182.1:0-2789 GCA_045590035.1 Clostridia bacterium | reverse complement strand
ATAAAATCGGTTGATACACCAAACTCTGCCGCAAGCTTTATCCACGATTCAACATCGGGAAGTCTGCCGCCCGACTCCCACGCGGCAATAACCCGTCTTTCAGAGCCGATTCTCTCGGCAAGCTCGGCTTGTGTAAGACGCATTTCCTTTCTTAACATTGCTATTCTTTCGCCAACAGCTCTTTTTGATTCTCTTTCTATTGTTATCTCCATTTTTACATCTCCCCCGAAACCACTCATTTTATTTGACTTAAAGCTATATTTCTGCTATAATTTATTAAAAGGTGGTGCTTTTTAAAATGACATATTTATTTATTGGTTTACTTTCACTTATTATCCTTATACAGATTATATCACTGTTTATATCTCTTTTCAAGAAAAACGATACAGAATCATTGAAAAATGATATAGGAAGACAGTTAGAGTCATCCGACAAGGTTTTAAAAACCATTGGCGAGAGCATTAAATTGTCGCAGGATAAGGCTGACGAATTTCAAAAGGACAGACTCGACAATATGCAAAAGAGTATTTCTCAGTCTCTTTCTCAGCAGGAACTTCGTTTTAAAAGCTTTGAGTCAGAAAACAGAGAGAAATTAGAAGGCATAAGAACTGTAATTAACAATCAGTTATCCGAAATCCGTGAAGACAACAATAAAAAAATCGAAGACATAAGAAAGACTGTCGACGAGAAGCTACAGAAAACATTGGAAGAAAAGATGAACGAGTCTTTCCGCTTAGTATCGGAAAGATTAGAGCAGGTTTATAAAGGCCTTGGCGAAATGCAAAACTTAGCGCAAGGTGTCGGCGACCTTAAAAAAGTACTTTCAAATGTTAAAACACGCGGAATTTTAGGCGAAATTCAGTTAGGTGCAATCCTAAAGGAAATCCTGTCTCCCCAGCAGTACGAAGAAAATGTTGTAACAGTACCGGGAAGCAAAAACCCTGTTGAATTTGCGGTAAA
This sequence comes from Clostridia bacterium, assembly GCA_045590035.1. Classification (GTDB taxonomy): domain Bacteria; phylum Bacillota; class Clostridia; order UBA1381; family UBA1381; genus HGM11525. The sequence goes on along the minus strand of JAZNQG010000182.1, from coordinate 1,829 downwards.
ATTTCCGCACGACGACGGAACATTTACATATCTTCCCATTGACTCAAAATTCCCGCTTGATGCATATCAGGGACTTTTAGATGCTTACGATTCAGGTAACCCCGATAATGTAAAGTCTGCGGCAAATGTGCTTTTAACCCGTCTTAAACAGTTTGCAAAGGATGTTCACGAAAAGTATGTATTAAGCCCTTATACAACCGAATTTGCAATAATCTTCCTGCCCGTCGAAGGTCTTTATGCCGAGGCGGTAAACAGGGGTATGGTTGAAATTTTACAAAGAGAATATAAAATCAACATAACGGGTCCGAGCACAATGGCGGCACTTTTGAATTCTCTTGAAATGGGCTTTAAGACACTGGCAATCGAAAAGCGTTCGGCAGAAGTCTGGACACTTTTGGGTGCAGTAAAAAAAGAATTTGACACATTCGGAAGAGTCTTAGACTCGGCTCAAAAGAAAATTGAGCAGGCAAACTCCGAGCTTGATAAGTTAGTCGGTGTAAGAACAAGAGCAATCGAAAGAAAGCTAAAGGGCGTTGAGTCTTTAGACGAAGAAAGCGCAAGAGAAATTTTAGAAATTGAAGAGTAAGGTGAAAACAATGATACTTGATATTTTAAAAAGTAAAAAGGTATGTCTTTCCTGCGAAATAAGTCCCCCGAAAGCACTTACAAGTCTTAGGGACTCAAAGGAGATTGTATCGGAAATTGCGAGCCTTAATCCCGCATACATTTCGGTAACCTGCGGTGCAGGCGGAAATGACTTAATTACCGATAAAACTGTTGCCGTCGCAAAGGAAATTCAAGATGCGGGCAGTGAGGCACTTGCACACATCACCTGCATAAATGCAACCGATGAGAGTTTAAATAATATGCTTGACTCCTTAGCTCAGAACGGAGTTAAAAATGTACTCGCTCTTCGTGGCGATTTACCCGACGGATACCAAATAAACGAAGACGCAAAATACCGACACGCAAGCGACTTGGTTAAAATGATAAAAGAGCGTGGCGGATTTACAGTCGGCGGAGCTTGCTATCCCGAAGGGCATATTGAATCTAAAACCAGAGAAGACGATATTGAAAACTTAAAAATAAAGGTTCAAAACGGCTGTGATTTTTTAACTACACAGATGTTTTTTGACAATAATATTCTATATAGCTTTATGTTCCGTCTTTTAAAAAACGGAATTGATATTCCTGTAACTGCAGGAATTATGCCCGTTGTAAACCAAAAGCAGATTAAAAGGATTGTAGCTTTATCAGGAACACAGCTCCCGCCCCGTTTTGCATCAATCGTTGACCGTTTCGGCGACAATCCCAATGCTATGCGACAAGCGGGAATTGCTTATGCAACCGAGCAGATAATTGACTTAATATCAAACGGCGTTACAAATATTCATCTTTATACTATGAATAAGCCTGATATTGCAAAAAGCATAATTTCCAACCTTTCGGAAATTGTAAACTAAGTAAAAAGGATTTTAAAAATGAAGGATTTAAAAAAACTTATAAATAAAGAGCTTTTGTTTTTTGACGGAAGTATGGGAACACTTCTTCAAAAAAGAGGACTCGCCCCCGGAGAAAATCCTGAGATGTGGAACTTAACACATAGGGACGAGATTTTAAATATTCACAAAGAATATGTAATGTCGGGTGCAAATATTACCACCACCAACACCTTTGGTGCAAACCCTGTAAAATTTGACGGTAATATTGAAACCTTGGAAGAGATTATTAAAGAAGGTATCTTAATTTCAAAGGAAGCAAATCCGAAAGGATTTACGGCACTTGATATAGGTCCTTTAGGAAAGCTTTTAGAGCCGTTTGGCGACCTT
>JAZNQG010000181.1:0-3189 GCA_045590035.1 Clostridia bacterium | reverse complement strand
TGATGCCACAAATGTGATAGACGAAAGTTTAGTGTCGGTTATAATGTCAATAGGGCTTGACCACACCGAGCTTTTAGGCGATACGAAAGAAAAAATCGCATACGAAAAGGCGGGAATTATAAAGCAAAACGGCGATTGTGTTCTTTTAAAGGGCGAAAAGTCGGTGCAAGATGTTATAAAAAATGAGTGCAAAATAAAAAATGCCCGACTTCATATTACAAAGAAGACAGAAAAAACCGAAAATGGAGTAATTTGGGAAAATAAAGAATATACATTGGGATTAAAAGGCGATTATCAGGCGGATAACGCATCTGCAGCTTTGGAAGCGGTGTCTGTCTTAAGGGAAAAAGGTTTTAAAATCCCTGAAGATGCGGTAAAAAATGGACTTAAAAATGCCGTTCACCAGGGAAGATTCCATAGAGTCAGAGAAAATGTGCTACTTGACAGTGCCCATAACCCTGACGGAATTAAGGCGCTTTTATCGTCCTTAAAAAAGGAAGAAAAAGACACTCTCGTAATTGCTATGATGCAGGATAAGGACATAGACCAAGTGCTATCTCTTTTAAAAGACGAATTTAAAAGAATAATAGTAACTTGCCTTCCGATGCCACGGTGTGAAAGCGCTGAAAACTTAGCAAAAAGATTTGAGATTTTGGGAAAAAGTTGCGAAATTGTGCCCGACACAAACCAAGCATTTTGCATTGCAGAAAAATCCGAGTTTTCGGTAATATTGGGTTCGGTGTATCTTGCAGGTGCGGCTTTGGGATATTATGAAAACAAATAAAAAATCCTGAAAAGACGGATTTTTGTTTCTTTTGCCCGGCAAAAGAAAATATAAAAAGTTTACCATTTGATATAAAGTATATCTCAAGGTAAACTTTTTTGTTATGCGCTAAAATATTTTAGCCTATTTTTAATATTTATCGCTCTTAATAAGTGTTCCGATACCTGTCTTTGTAAAGATTTCCAAAAGTAAGCAGTGCGGAATTCTGCCGTCTATAATATGAACGCCCTTTACTCCCGCTTCGATTGCTTCTAAGCAGCCTGTAACCTTGGGAATCATACCTCCCGAAATTGTGCCGTCTTTAATCATATCCTTAAAAACATCACCTGCGGCCTCATAGACAATATCGCCGTTTTTGTCCTTTACGCCTTCAACATCGGTTAAAAGGATAAGCTTTTCAGCTTCGGTTGCAATAGCGACTGCCGCTGCAACATTATCGGCATTTATATTGTAGCTGTTGCCTTCATCATCCATACCGATAGGTGCAATTACGGGGATATATCCTTCGTTTGTAACGCTCATCAAAAGATGCGGGTCAACCGATACAATATCACCGACGAAGCCTATATCAACCTTTTCGCCGTCAACAACCATTTCGTATTTTTTACACTTGATAAATCCGCCGTCAAGACCGCAGACACCCATAGCCTTAGCACCCTCGCAGTTTAAGAGAGATACAATTTCCTTGTTGGTTTTGCCGACTAAAACCTGCTGAGCAATCTTGATTGTGTCCTTGTCTGTAACACGAAGCCCGTTTATAAACTGACTCTTGATGCCGTTTTTCTCGAGTGCGGCTGAAATATCAGGTCCGCCGCCGTGAACAACGATTGGATTTAGACCAACAAACTTTAAAAGGGTAATGTCTTCAATTACCGACCTTTTAAGTTCTTCATTTATCATAGCGTTTCCGCCGTATTTTATGATGATTGTTTTTCCTGCAAATTTCTGTATGTAAGGCAAGGCATCGATTAAGATACCCGCCTTTTTAATAAGCTCTTCCATTGTATAGATGTCCTTTCATTTAAACTGTGAAGTTTTTTAAATTTCCGATAGCACAATTTCTGCGGTGCTCGTCCAAATCTATGATTTGGCAACAGCACCCATGTCAAAACGCTCCAAATCTATGATTTGGCAAGCGTTGACGGCTCGGTCGGGGCGGTACCTTTGTACAGCTCCCTTCCTGCGAAACAGCACTCTCGAAAATTTCTTATAGATAGTATCCTGCAAAATCAAGACCGGTCTTTTCGTCTAAGCCAAACAAAATATTCATATTCTGCACAGCCTGACCTGCTGCGCCCTTTACGATATTATCAATAGCCGACACAACAACCACACGGTTAAGTCTTTCGTCCTTAACAATACCGATATCCACAAAGTTTGAGCCTGCAACGTGCTTTGTTTCGGGAAGTACGCCCTTGGGAAGCACACGTACAAAGTGCTCATCCTTATAGAAGTCGTTATAAATATCTAAAATTTCATCTAAAGATATATCCTTTTCAAGATTCATATAGATTGTAGATAAAATACCGCGTTTTTGCGGAATTAAGTGCGGAGTAAATGACAAAATAATCTCTTTTCCCGAAATATTTGAAAGCTCCTGCTCGATTTCCGAAGTATGACGGTGAGTTGCCACCTTGTATGCCTTGGTGTTTTCGGTACATTCGCAAAAATGTGTGCCGAGCGACAAGCTTCTGCCCGCACCCGTAACACCTGATTTTGCGTCGATTATAATATTTTTGTCGCTTGCAATACCTGCTTTTAAAAGCGGAGCCGCACCTAAAATAGAACAGGTGGTGTAGCAACCTGGGTTTCCGATAAGGCGTGCAGACTTGATTTTGTCACGGTGCAATTCGCAAAGTCCGTAAACCGATTCTTTTAAAAGCTCGGGTGACGAATGTTCTTCGCCGTACCATTTTTCGTAAACCTTTACATCGTCGTATCTGTAGTCGCCCGAGAGATCAATAACCTTAAGACCTGCCTCGATTAAAGACGGGATAACGGTCTTTGATGCGCCATGCGGAAGAGCGGTAAATGCAACATCGCACATTTTTGCCTTTTCCACATCGCCTTCTTCAAGCTCTTTATCTAAGATGTCTCTAAAATTCTGGTAAATATCGCTTATCTTTTCACCTGCAAAGCTTTTTGAACCCAAAAGTTCTAAAGAAACTTCGGGGTGATTGGTTAAAAGGCGAACCAATTCAACACCTGCATAGCCTGTTGCACCTAAAACTGCAACTTTTATCATGTTAATCTCTCCTTAATAGTACTTTATAAGATGTGCCCGTGTGTAGCCGCGGGAGTTATCAACCGAGTCGATATGAAAGCCTCTCCCGTAGTAAAAACGGACCAATGAAGCAACACGTGAATCGGTGTGAAGCGAAATCGACTTAACGCCTTCTTTTTTC
>JAZNQG010000180.1:0-2090 GCA_045590035.1 Clostridia bacterium | reverse complement strand
CCCAAATCATAGTATTCGGTCTTTAAATCGATATAGGGAGTTAGAAGAATATCCTTTATCATCTGCCAGATAATTCTGGTCATCTCGTCGCCGTCCATTTCGACGAGCGGTGTTTTCATTTGAATTTTTGCCATTTTCTTTGTCTCCTTTTTTGTCATTCCGAACACTTTTTGGTGTAGTTTAAAAGTCCGCCTGCATAAAGCATTTCTTTCTGTCTGTCAGAAACTGAAAGAATAACATTAAAGCTTTCATTGCGAGTCTTATTTAAAACTGTAAGTGTGTCGCCTGCTTTTATCTGCTCTTTTACATTTTCAATTACAAGTACATCACCTGCCGAAACTCTGTCATAATCAGCTTCATTTTCGAATGTAAGCGGCAGGATACCTGCATTTACAAGGTTTGCCATATGAATTCTTGCAAAGCTCTTTGTAATAACCGCCTTTACGCCCAAGTATAAAGGAGCTAATGCTGCGTGCTCTCGGCTTGAGCCCTGACCGTAGTTTGAACCGCCGATTACGATTGATTTGCCCATTTCTAAAGCACGTTTTGGGAATGTTTCATCGCAAACTGCAAAGCAATGCTCTGAAATCTTGGGTATATTTGAGCGAAGCGGCAAGATTTTTGCACCTGCAGGCATAATATGGTCGGTTGTGATGTTGTCGCCAACTTTTAAGCTTACACCTGCCTCGATTGTTGTCAGTAATTCATCTGCAACGGGGAACGGCTTAATGTTGGGACCTCTTAAAACTTCTACAGAGTCCATTTCGTTTTCTTGAACTGGAGGAACAATCATATTGTCATTGATTGTAAATACTTCGGGCAATTTAAACTCGGGCATATCGCCTAAGTCTCTCGGGTCTGTCAAAACGCCTGTAAGTGCAGATAGCGCCGCCATTTCGGGAGATACAAGATAAATCTGTCCGTCTTTTGTTCCTGAACGACCCTCAAAGTTTCTGTTAAAGGTTCTAAGTGAAATACCCTTAGAATTCGGCGACTGTCCCATACCGATACAAGGGCCGCACGCGCTTTCCAATATTCTTGCGCCCGCATCAATCATAATCGAAAGACAACCGTTTTCAGCAAGCATATTTAAAACCTGCTTAGAACCCGGTGCTATTGATAATGATACGTCAGGGTGCACGGTCTTGCCCTTTAAGATGTAGGCAACCTTCATCATATCAAGAAGGGAAGAGTTTGTGCAAGAGCCGATACATACCTGGTCAATTTTCATATTTCCGATTTCTTCAACCGACTTTACATTGTCGGGTGAATGGGGGCATGCAGCCAAGGGCACAAGCTCTGACAAATTGATTTCGATTTCTTCATCATATACTGCATCTTCGTCTGCAGAAAGTGGAGTATAGGCGTCAAGTCTGTCCTGAGCCTTTAAAAATTCCTTTGTGATTTCATCTGACGGGAAGATAGATGTTGTAGCACCGAGTTCCGCACCCATATTTGTAATGGTAGCTCTTTCGGGAACAGATAAAGTCTTAACGCCTTCGCCTGTATATTCTATTACCTTTCCGACTCCGCCTTTTACTGACATACGGCGAAGAACTTCTAAAATAACATCCTTTGCCGCAACCCAGGGTCTTAATTTTCCTGTTAATTTTACATTTACAACCTTAGGGCAGGTGATATAATATGCACCGCCGCCCATAGCAACAGCCACATCCATACCGCCCGCACCGATTGCGATCATACCGATACCGCCGCCTGTCGGTGTATGAAAGTCGGAGCCGATTAAGGTTTTTCCGGGGATACCGAAACGCTCTAAGTGTACCTGATGGCAAATACCGTTACCCGGACGCGAAAAATAAATTCCGTGCTTTTTGCAGACAGAACCGATAAATCTGTGGTCATCGGCATTTTCAAAGCCTGACTGAAGTGTGTTGTGGTCAATATATGCAACAGACTTTTCTGTTTTAACTCTCGGAACACCCATAGCTTCAAATTCCAAGTAAGCCATAGTACCTGTTGCGTCCTGAGTCAAGGTCTGGTCAATTCTTATTCCTATTTCCTTTCCCTTTATCATCTCGCCGTCAACCAAATGTGCCGACAAGATTTTCTCTGTTAATGTCATTCCCATT
>JAZNQG010000179.1:0-3436 GCA_045590035.1 Clostridia bacterium | reverse complement strand
GATATAACGCCTTTTTCCATATATTTTTTGATTTCGTCATATGTATCAAAGGTAACATACGGAATTTTTATATTGTTTTTTTCAAGATAGGAAGATAAGGGATAGGAAAATCCGCTTGTTATATAAATTCCATCAATCTGATGCAAATATTTTGAATATACTTCGGGGATAATTTTTTCAAAATATCCCACATCGTCTTTCATATCTATACTATCTAAAAGATTAAGTCCATTTTCATCCAAAGCCTTTTTAAACAACTTTTCGGCTTCTTTATGCAAATAACTTTCCCTGTCGCCAGTAAATAAAAGTATATTCTTTCTCTCACTTTTAAAAAGACATCTGCTCAAAAACTCTGCAGAAAGATATGATGCCGTTTTTTCGTCATGCTTTGAAGAAAAAAGATACGGTACATCTTCATTTATAGCCTGAACCTGTACTATATTGGGGTTATTTTCATAAAGCTCTTTTAAAATATCTGTGTATTTCGCTGAGCTCATACCTGAAATGATAACACCGTCGTAGCTATAAAGCTTTTTTGCATAAGCTTTATATTCATCAACAGTATTTACCATAGAATTCATTATTTTTACATCATATTTAATTTTATAATCCTTTAAATTCTGATAAGCCTCCTCTATCCCCTTGAGCATTTTTTCAGTGTTTACCGAAAATCGGCTGTTTATAAGTATCCCTATGCGAACGTTTTTCCGAGATAGGCGGGAGGCAAATCTGTTGGGAGAAAAATCATATTTTTTTGCCGTGTCAAGCACTATTTTACGCTTCTCTTCGTTAATTTTTGCATCAGGATTAAAAGCACGGCTCACCATTGACGGTGTCATACCAAGCTCTTTAGCAAGTGTGTATATTGTTACATTCGGCATAGCTTCATCTCCTCAATGCAATCGGTTGCAGTAATTGTATCATATTGGAATTTCATTGTCAATAGTGATAGTAAATGGACAAAAAAAGAAGTCTTTATAAATGACTTCTTTTTATACCTATTCAAAAAATAACCATTCAGCTGCGAATGTGGAATTTTTAGTAAAAAACCGACTTTCTTAAAGTTTACACTCCCGACGGCGTAGCGAAGCGGCGACGAGGTAGTGAATGACAGTTCGGTGAACTGTCAGAGCCGAGGCGTGTCCGAGCCGCAGCGAGATGCCGAGTGGTTTAAAAAGTCGTGTTTTTTGCAAAAATAACCATTCGCCTTTAATATATTTCTTTTGCCTTTTCGATATCTATAGGATACTTACCTGTAAAGCAACCGTCGCAGTAGCCGCATTTTGCTTTGGGGGCAATTTTTGAAAGTGCTTCAACACTTAGGAAACCTAATGAATCGGCACCAATCATCTCGCAGACTTCTTTTTCTGTTCTGCCGACCATTACAAGTTCTTCTTTAGACGGAACATCTGTTCCGAAGTAACAGGGCCAGAGGAACGGGGGTGCCGATGACCTTACGTGGACTTCGGTTGCACCTGCTTTTCTTAAGAGTGATACAATTCTTTTTGATGTTGTACCTCTTACGATTGAGTCGTCAACCATTACGACTCTCTTTCCTTCTACTGTGCTCTTTAGAACGTTTAATTTAATTCTTACCGAATTTTCTCTCATTGACTGAGACGGCTGAATAAATGTTCTTCCGATATATTTGTTCTTTATAAATCCGAGTCCGTAGGGGATTTTTGACTCTTCCGCATATCCCATAGCCGCAGAAATACCCGAATCGGGAACACCGATTACAACATCTGCTTCTACCGGGCATTCTTTAGCCAACTCAGCACCTGCTAATTTTCTTGAGTCGTGTACGACCATCTTTTCAATCTCACTGTCAGGACGGGCAAAGTAAAGGTACTCGAAAATACAAAGTGATGTATTCTTTGAATTTACATGAGTTTCAATAGATGTAACTTCACCGTCTTTTACAACGATAATTTCACCAGGCTTTAATTCTCTTTCTAATTCCGCACCAATACTATCCAAAGCACAAGTTTCTGATGCAACAACTATAGCATTTCCTTTTCTTCCGTAGCAAAGAGGTCTAAAGCCCCACGGGTCACGGCAAGCAACAATCTTTTGTGCACTCATTACAACAAGCGAATATGCACCCATAAGATGCTCCATACTCTTTTCTACTGCCTTTTCGATAGAGCCTGCATCAAGTCTTTCCTTTGCAATTGTATATGCAATAGCCTCAATATCTGTAGATGTCTGGAAGATTGAGCCTCCCTTGGTAAGTTCCTGAGTTAATTTTTCGGAATTTACTAAACTTCCGTTACAAGCAAGAGCAAGATTGCCTTTTACATATCTTATAACAATCGGCTGTGCGTTTTCTATAAGCTTTTTCTCATCGCCTGACGGATAACGGACATGACCTACCGCCATATTGCCCTGAAGATTATTTATTATATCATCATTAAACACTTCATTTACAAGACCCATGCCCTTGTATCTTGAAATTTCCTTATCCTTACATACTGCAATACCGCAGCTTTCCTGTCCACGGTGCTGAAGCGCATAAAGTCCGTAATATGTACTGCGTGCAGCATCTCCATCCGGGTCATATATCGCAAATACTCCACACTCTTCGCCAAGTTTATCTTTTTTATACATGTGCTATCAGCCCCTTTAAAAATTTTCTCCGATAATATTATATAATAAAAACTTGTGATTTTCAACAAAAAATTTTATTTTTTACTATTTTTCCAAATCTTTTACTCCATATCCCGAAAAATATAATCACATTGACAAAAATGACGTTTTATGGTAGTCTTTTTTAAAAGCACAGACAGGAGGGATTTTATTTTGTACCAAATAAAAGAAGCCATTTTGGTAGAAGGCATTTACGATAAAATAAAGCTCTCCCAATTTATTGACGGTGTTATTTTAGTGTCGGGCGGATTTTCGGTTATGAACAACAAGAGTCTACAAAAAGCTATTAAAACTATGGCAGAAAAAACAGGGCTTGTGATTTTAACCGATTCCGATTCGGCTGGTATAAAAATACGAAACTTTGTAAAACAACTCGCACCCGACTCAAATATCCTAAATGCCTATGTGCCCGAAATTAAGGGAAAAGAAAAAAGGAAGGACAAGTCTTCAAAAGAAGGACTTTTGGGCGTTGAGGGGATTTCCGAAGAGATAATAATTGACGCCTTAAAAAAATCAGGTGCTTTGATAGAAGGCTCAAAACTTTCTCCAAAAGCACAAAGGGAAATCACCAAAGCTGATATGTACCGATTAGGTCTTTCAGGCAAAGAAAACAGTCTTTATTTAAGGCAGGAAATATCAAAAAAGCTCGGACTTCCGTCCAAGCTTTCAGCAAATTCGCTTTTAGATGTTATAAACCGTCTTTTAACCTATGAAGATTTAAAAGAAATGGTCTATTCAATCAGTATTCCTTAAGATTTTTGATATAGCTAAAGGTTTTATCTTCCCC
>JAZNQG010000178.1:0-6382 GCA_045590035.1 Clostridia bacterium | reverse complement strand
CCGATTTATAAAAAATGGTGGTTCTGGGTGCTTATTATTGTTGTTATCGGAGTTATAGGCTCTTCTGGAAATAATGAAACATCTTCTGGTGGCGAAACAAATACTGTGCAGAATCAAGTAGAAATTGTATATGAGACTGTAGATTTGCAGACAATGTTTGATGATCTTTCCGCTAATGCTATGAAAGCGGAGAATAATTATAAGGATAAATATGTTGAGTTTGAATGTAAGATTAAGACCTTCGACAGTGATGGAACTTATGTAACAGTTGAGCCGACTAATGCATCAGAATGGAATTTTATTACTGCTATGTGTTACATTAAGAATGATGCACAAAAGGAATTCCTACTTGAGAAAAATGTAGGAGACAGAATAACAGTAAAAGGCAAGATTAAATCAATTGGCGAAGTGTTGGGATATTCTGTAGATATTAAAGAAGTATTTTGATATTGCAATAAATAAAACCACCCTTTTGGGTGGTTTTTTCATTACTATTTATTAAAAGACGGTGGAGTGGTTTTGTTATTTGCGAATGTATTTGGACCAGGGTCGGACATTGAAAAATACATCTTTGCAGCCTTTGTTGTGCCGAAATCTCTGTTAGAACCGCTGTTTTGTACCTTATTAAAAGCATCACGGAACATCTGGTTATGCGCTTCTTCTCTGTTTAAAAGAAAGTCGATAGTTTCTTTTACTTTTTTATCATTTATCTGACGATACAAATATTCATAAACCACCTTCGCACGCTGTTCTGATGCGATGTTGCTCAAAAGGTCGGCGCATAAATCTCCTGTTACTGTAACATAATCAGCCGTCCAAGAGTAGCCCGAGGCATTTATAAGTCCGGGATTTAAGCCTAAAATAACATGAGACTGAATTTCGCCTGCAGGAACTTTTGTGGCATCAACATCATGACCGTTTAATAAATTGATGGTCTGGGCAATCATTTCCATATGTCCAAGCTCTTCTGCGGCGATATCAAGGAATAAATCCTTGATCTCAGGGTCCTTAATACGAAAGCTCTGCGACATATATTGCATAGCCGCCTTAAGCTCGCCGTTCCCGCCGCCTAACTGCTCTTGAAGTAGTGCGGCGTACTGGGGATTTGGTTTTTCAATCTCTACGGGATGAAAAAGTATTTTTTCGTGTTTGAACATTTTTTTACCTCCTATTTTGGTTTTTCTTATTTTAGGCAATGAAAGATAAATTATTCATTCTTTTAAATAAATCTTCTGAAAAAGGGTATGCTATATTAAGAAATGGAGTGATAATTTATGAAAGACAAGAAAACACAGGAATCTAAAAAAACGGCAACAGACAACCAATGGGTTTCAACAGGTATTGCCCGCCCTGCTGATAAGGCGGTGCGCAGGGACGGACCAGGCGGAGAAGACGGGGATAAAAAATGAAAAAAGTCCAAAGATTTTGAAAAACAGGTGAAAATATGGAATCTATATGGAATGAAAGTGTGGAAAAACCTGAATTTAAGGAGCTTTTTGGGGAGATAAAAACCGATGTATTGATTATCGGCGGCGGAATTTCAGGGATTATGTGTGCATATATGCTGAAAAACGCCGGAGTCGATTGCGTATTGGTTGAGGCTGACAGGATTTTAAACGGCATCACTAACGGGACAACGGCGAAGATTACCGTACAGCACGGTCTTATATATGATAAAATTATAAAAAAATACGGGTTAGAAACGGCAAAGCTTTACTATAAAAGTCAGTCAGATGCGCTGGAGAGATTTAAAAAGCTTGCCAATGGAATTGACTGTGATTTTGAAGTGTGCGATTCATTTGTCTATTCGTTAAATGACAGGCAGAAAATCGAAAAGGAAGTCAGGGCATTAGAAAAAATCGGGTGTGATGCGGAGTTTTTGGAAAAAACTGAACTGCCATTTAAAGTTTCGGGTGCAGTCGGGATAAAAAATCAGGCAAGGTTTCATCCGTTAAAATTTGGTTTGAGCATCGCAAAAGACCTTAGAATATATGAAAAAACTAAGGTTCTGGAAGTAAATCCGCACTCTGCGATAACGAAAAACGGGAAAATTACGGCGAATAAGATTATAATTGCAACCCACTTTCCGATTATTAACAAGCACGGCGGATATTTTCTTAAAATGTATCAGCACAGGTCATATGTTTTAGCGCTTAAGAATGCCAAGAATATTCGGGGAATGTACGTTAGTGACACGATGGACGGGCTTTCATTCAGGACTCACAATGATATACTTTTGCTTGGTGGCGGGAGTCACAGAACGGGCGGAAACGGCGGAAACTGGAGAGAATTAGAAAGGGTAAAGGAAAAATATTATCCCGAATCCCAAATTGTCGGAAGATGGGCGACGCAGGATTGTATGACTCTTGATTCAATTCCCTATATCGGTTTATATTCAAAATCGACACCCGACTTGTATGTGGCAACGGGCTTTAACAAATGGGGAATGACATCGTCGTTTGTTGCGGCAACGATCCTTTTAGATATGGTAAGAGACAAGAAAAATGAATACGAAAAGGTCTATTCACCGTCAAGGACGATTTTACATCCGCAGCTTTTTAAAAACACATTCGAGTCTATAAAAGGACTTATAACGCCGACTGTCCCTAGATGCCCGCATATGGGCTGTGCACTTAAGTATAATAAATATGAGCACTCGTGGGACTGCCCGTGCCACGGCTCAAGGTTTGGAGACGACGGAAAGCTTATAAATAACCCCGCAGCAGAAGATATAAGTATAGAGTAGATAAAAACCACCATTTCTGGTGGTTTTTGTTTTTATGTGCGGTTTTTTTGCCGACGACTTAATTTCGGCTTGAAAAAGAGACCGAATTATGCTATATTTAAATCAAGATATTAAGATGATTCTAAGATAAACACATAAAAAAATGGAGATGATAAAAAATGCTATTTTTCTATATTCGGCACGGAGACCCGATATATAACCCCGACCAATTAACGCCAAGAGGCAAAAGGCAGGCGGAGGCGGTTGCAAAAAGGCTTTGCCTTTACGGACTTGACAAGATTTACTCATCAACTTCCACCCGTGCAATTCAGACTGCAACACCGACATCCGAGATAATGAAAAAGGAAATCGAGCAGTTGGATTTTGCCCATGAACAGCACGCATGGGATACTCTTACCACCGAAATAAACGGGCGTAGAGACTGGCTTTTCCAGCACAAAGAAATGAAAAGCCTTTTTGCCGAACCTGAAGTGGTAAATCTTGGATTTAACTGGTATGACCACCCGAAGTTGTCAGAGTTTAAGGACGGATACAATAAAATATATAAAAATGCTGCTGACTTTTTTAAAACTCTCGGATATGAAAAGATAGAAAACACGGGCAAATATAAGGTTATACGGGATAATGACCAAAGAGTCGCACTCTTTGCGCATCAGGGCTTTGGACTGGCGTTTTTAAGCGCCGTTTTGGATATTCCGTACCCCAGCTTCTCTATTCATTTTGATATGTGGCACACGGGCGTTACCGTGATAGAATTTAGAAACGAAGACGGATTTGCAATTCCGAGAGTTCTCACTTTATCCAATGATTCGCACATTTACAAAGAAGGACTCCCCAATAAATATAACGAGAGAGTTTATTTCTAAGGCAAGGGAGAAGAAAATATGAACTTTAGAAAAAGCAGAGATTTAATGTGGATAGGGTTTGTTCTGGCAATCATAATTATAATGATTGGCGGTGCGTATGAAAGGATGATGCCGTATTTTACGGCGGTTGGCGTTATAATATTTTTCTTATCACTAATTCAGGCGTTTATATTCTACCGCTGTCCCAAATGCGGAAAGTCGCTTATGGATGTAAAAGGCGCTGTTCCCGATTTTTGCCCTGAATGCGGAGGGAAGCTTAAAAATGAAAAATAAAAAAAAGACTTATGCGATTTCCTTTGGCGTAATAGCATTTTGTGTGATAATGGCGTTTGTTGACGGCGTGTTTCGGGCGGATTATTTTATAAAATCCTTAATAAAGCTTGTGCTATTCTTGGGATTTCCCCTGCTTTATGCTATTTTTGACAAGGAATTTACCGTAAAAGAGATATTTAAGATAAACAAAAAAGGTGTGCTCGTATCTTTGGCTTTAGGTGTGGGAGTATATGCCGTGATTTTGGGCGGATATTCTCTTTTAAAGGGCGTATTTGATTTTTCCAATATCACGGGAACGCTTACCCAAAATATCGGAGTCAAAAAAGAGAATTTTCTCTATGTTTCGTTATACATATCCTTTATAAACTCCTTTTTGGAAGAATTTTTCTTTCGCGGAGTTGCATTTCTTACCTTAAAAAGAGTGGCGGGGAGATGTTTTTCCTATCTTTTCAGCGCGGGAGCGTTTGCCCTTTATCATGTTGCGATGATGATTGGTTGGTTTTCGTGGGAGCTATTTTTGATAGTAATGCTGGGGCTTTTCTTAGGCGGTGTGATTTTTAATTACCTGAACGAAAAGACGGGCTCAATTTACCCGTCCTGGCTTTTACATATGTTCGCAAACTTTGCGATAAACACTATAGGATTTATACTGTTTGGGATAATATAAAAGGAGAGATATTATGGGGACTTTCTTTAGTGTATTTGTAATTTTTGTATTATTGATAATTAACTTTTTTGTCGCGACAGAGTTTTCGTCTATCGCCGAAGAAAAAGGCTATGAGTCAAAATCATATTTCTGGTACACTTTTTTGCTGGGTATTGTAGGAATGTTAATGGTAATTGCACTGCCCGACAGGGGAGAAACAAAGGAATAATAAAAAACCACCCCAAAGGGTGGTTTTTATTTGTTAACTTCGGGATTGTCTGTTCTTCCGAGCAGATAGTCGATAGAAACATTATAAAAATCCGCTAAAGTTATTAAAGTTTCTGTTGGTGGCACTCTTTCTCCGCTTTCAAATTTTGAAATAAGAGCCTGCTCTATTCCTGTTTTCATCTGGACTGCAAGCTGCGTATATCCCCGACTTTTTCGCAATAATTTAAGATTGTTTTTCATAAACATCACCTAATGACATTATGTCATAATTTACACTCATCTTCTTTCAAACAGTGTTTCCATTGAAACATCGAGAATTTTTGAAATAACGAATATTTCTTTATCCGAAGCAATTCTTACCTGACCTTCAAGCTTTGAATAGCTCGTTGGGTTTATATCACAACCCATAGTCTGCATCTTAGCAATAAAATCCTTTTGTTTTATACCCTTTGCCTTACGAATTCTTTCAATATTTTTGCCCACAATATTTTTATCGCCGTATATTTGTTTCCTGATTTTCATTTTCTTTTAATTCCTTTTTAGAATATTTGTCTTTAGTATATTCCAAAGAGCACTTGGTATAATTCTAAAACAGAATTATAATACAATTAATTCCGTTTCGGAATAAAAAATGACAGCTATTCTGATTTTGATATGATAGAAAAGATTGTATGTGTATTTGAAAAGTACAGAGTCAACACCGGCGGTTGCCATGATTTTGGATAAAATATGTTTAAGTAAAGCAAAAACCACCCAGTCGGGTGGTTTTTTGTGTTGCATTTTTTCAAACCTTGTATTAAAATAAAAGAAAGGAAAGGGAGTGTCGGCAATGTATAAAATAGCAATTTTAGGATGTGAAAATTTTCACGCCGTATCATTTTTAAATTCCATAACACAAGACAAGGATTTTTCCGACATTGAAGTTCTTGGTGTTTACAGCGACGAAGAAGCGGCTATGGAGAATTTACATAATAAATTCGGTGTACCCGTGATGAAAAATCCTGACGAATTAAAGGGCAAGGTTGACGGAGTTATTGTAACCGCAAGGCGTGGCGGCAGCCATCTTCCGATGGTAAAACCGTATTTGGAAGACGGTATCCCCGTCTTTATAGATAAGCCGATAACAAAGGATATTGCTGACGCCAAAGAAATGGTTGAGCTATTTAAAAAATACGGCAATCAGTTCTCGGGCGGGTCTGTTATGAAGCACTGCCAGGGCACAAAGCTTATGAGGGAAAAGGTTAAGAATTTAGACGACGAAAAGGTGCTTGGCGGAATGGTTTGTGCGCCTATAATGATGGGAAGTCCCTATGACGGATTTTTCTTCTATTCGCATCACTTGGTTGAAATGATTTGTATTGTATTTGGTATGTTTCCGAAATCGGTGTCGGCTTACCGTACTAAAAACGGTGTAACTGCCGTTATAAGATATGAAGACTATGATGTAACGGGAGTGTTTACAGAGTATTCTGAAGCTGAGCTTTACACCTTGACATTGATTACAAAAAGCGGAATCCATACTCTTGACAGTATGTATACAGACGAAGCCTTTAAGGATGAGCTAAAATCCTTTACCGACCTTTTAAAAGGCGGAAAGAGTGAGTGTTCACCCGAAGAATTTAT
>JAZNQG010000177.1:0-1622 GCA_045590035.1 Clostridia bacterium | reverse complement strand
GAAACCACGATGCTTTTTTCTATTGTATCGCCAAAGCAGGTTCCCCAGATTGTAAGGGATATAAAGAAAATTGACGACGGGGCATTTATTGTAATCAGCGATGCAAGAGAAATAGTCGGGAATTTTCTTTCGGAAAAGAATGTACGGAAAGGGAGAAAGGTATGAAAAAGGGTATATATGAGCACTATAAAGGCAAAAGATACAGACTTTTGTCGGTTGCAACACATTCGGAAACTTTAGAAAAAATGATTGTCTATGAAGCACTCTATGAAGGCGGCGGTATATGGGTTCGCCCGTATGAAATGTGGGACG
This sequence comes from Clostridia bacterium, assembly GCA_045590035.1. Classification (GTDB taxonomy): domain Bacteria; phylum Bacillota; class Clostridia; order UBA1381; family UBA1381; genus HGM11525. The sequence goes on along the minus strand of JAZNQG010000177.1, from coordinate 1,310 downwards.
AATTGGTTTTGGTAGACGGCGAATATGTGCCAAGATTTAAGTTTATAGAAGAATAGTGCGGTTGAATATCAACCGCAATGAATTGCCTGTGGCATGAATTGAAAATTAAATTTTCATAAATTGAGCCTTACGGCTCATGAATTGCACCTTGCGGTGCATTTGGTGGCAGAAAATATTTTCTGCCTTTTTGTTTGACGGATATAGTGTAAAGTGCTATAATAAGAAAATCGGAGGGTGAAAATATGGAAAAGGAAAAACTTAAAAGCCGTTTAGGCTTTCTTTTAATAAGTGCAGGCTGTGCAATTGGAATTGGAAATGTGTGGAAATTTCCGTATATGGCAGGACAAATGGGCGGCGGAATTTTCGTGCTCATTTATATTGCATTTTTGATTTTATTGGGTATCCCTGCACTTACAATGGAATTTGCTTTAGGCAGAGCATCGGGGAAAAGTCCTGTAAAGCTCTATAATGAACTAGAACGTCCCGGGCAGAAATGGCATATCCACGGGTATGCGGCAATGGCGGGCAACTATCTTTTAATGATGTTTTATGTTGTTGTTGCAGGATGGATGTTAGAATATTTTGTTTTAACCGCAAAAGGCGTTTTTGAAGGTATGAGTGCAGAGTCAATAGGTATGGTATTTGACGATGTAACTGCACACCCCAAAAATATGATAATTTATTCAAGCATTGCTACACTTTTGGGCTTTTTCTTTATCTCCTTTGGCGTTCAGAAGGGACTTGAAAAGGTGTCAAAGGTAATGATGACGGCACTTTTTGTAATTATGATTGCACTTGCGGTAAACAGCTTCTTTTTGCCCGGAGCAGAAGAAGGAATTAAATTTTACTTAACACCCGATATTTCCAAATTACAGGAAAAAGGCATTATAAATGTAATAGTTGCCGCTATGAATCAGGCGTTCTTTACGCTCAGTATCGGTATGGGTTCTATGGCGATTTTTGGAAGTTATATCGGAAAAGAAAGGTCGCTTTTAGGAGAATCTGCATCTGTTGCAGTTTTGGACTTTATTGTTGCATTTTCATCAGGTCTTATAATTTTCCCTGCGTGCTTTGCGTATGGGGTTGACGTAGGCAGCGGTCCTAAGCTTATATTTGTAACTCTTCCCAATATCTTTAACAATATGCCCTTTGGCAGAATATGGGGAAGTCTGTTCTTCGTATTTATGAGCTTTGCGGCATTCTCGACGGTTATTGCGGTGTTTGAAAATATCGTAGCCTGCACAAAGGATTTATTCGGATGGGGAAGAAAGAAGGCGTGCTTGGTAAATGCCGTTTTGATGCTCATTTTG
>JAZNQG010000176.1:0-4848 GCA_045590035.1 Clostridia bacterium | reverse complement strand
GACGAAGGCTTATCGGGGACAAGCACGAAAAAAAGACTGGAATTTATGAAAATGATAGAAGATGCGAAACTAAATAAATTCAGCCTTATTTTAACCAAGGAAGTCAGCCGTTTTGCAAGAAACACGGTGGATTTATTAAATTATACAAGAGAGCTTAAAAGCTACGGGGTGGGGGTTAGGTTTTTGCTTGATAATATTCTTACCACCGACTTAGACGGAGAATTAAGGCTTTCCATTATGGCGTCGATTGCACAGGAAGAAAGCCGTAAAACATCAGAGAGAGTTAAATGGGGACAAAAACGTAAGATGGAAAATGGCGTGGTTTTTGGCAGGTCTATGTTAGGGTATGATGTGATAGACGGAAAGATTTATGTAAACGAAAAGGGTGCCGAAATCGTAAAATACATCTATAAAAGCTTTACCGAAGATAAAAAAACCATTAAAGAGATAAAAAGCGATTTAGAAAGCAAAAACATAAAGACCTTCTGGGGAAATGATATGTGGCAGGAGGGGGTAATTCTAAAAATTTTGAAAAACGAGAAATACATAGGCGACCTTGTGCAGCAAAAGACCGAGACTCCCGATTTTTTAACTCATAAAAAAGTAAAAACCAAAAATCCCGAAAAGCTTATTATAATAAAAAATCACCACGAGCCGATAATTGACCGAGAAGTTTTTTTCTTAGCCAGTGAATTATTAAAAAGAAAGCCCAAAAGTAATAAAAAAACCGATATACCTGTATCGGTCAGATGACCTATTCTTTTCACATTTTCTGCAATTACGGCGTTTTTCCCCAAGACCGTAAGTATTATATTTTCCGAAAAATCTTCTCTTGACAAATAACAAAACTCCTTTCATATTTCCTATAAAACAATCATATTCATAGAAAACACATAAAATGAAAGGAGCAAAAAAGTGAAACGATTTTTAAAATATTATCTTTTGATATATATCGCGCTGATAATTTTATTAAATCCCGAAAGTGCACTCCGCTATTCAAAAAATGCTCTTTTGATGATAGAAGAAATTTTAATTCCGTCGCTTTTTCCCTTTTTTGTATGTTCGGGACTTTTGATATATTCAGGCCTTGCCGAAACACTGTCTTTAAAAATTTCGTTCATTATGAAACCGCTTTTTAATATAAACGGCTCGGGTGCCGCAGCGGTGGTTTTGGGACTTTTGTCGGGGTATCCGTTGGGTGCCCAGACTGCTATAAAGCTTTATAAAAACGGGTCTTTAACAAAAACTGAATGTGAAAGGCTTATGGCATTTTCAAATAATTCGGGGCCCTTATTCATTATGGGAACGGTTGGACTCTCGATTTTTAAAAGCCAGAAGGCAGGCATTATTTTATATATCTGCCACATTTTATCCGCCCTTACAGTCGGTATAATTTTTAGGTTCTATAAAAGGGAAGATGTTTTAAGTCTTAATAAAGAAAAAAATCCCGCCAAGTCAAAAAGCCTTGGCGAGATATATAAAAATGCTTTATCCGATTCCATAAAAAGTATAGCGTTTGTGTCGGGTACTGTTTTATTTTTCTCGGTAATTTTAAACATTACCGCCGACCTTTTGCCTGATAGTATATTCTCTGATTTTTTAGTCCTTTTAGGCGAAGTCACAACGGGAATAAAAAGAGTTTCTGCATCCCAACTCGACTTTATAAGAAAGCTTTTGCTCTCGGCACTTTCAGTTGGGTTTGCAGGACTTTCGGTGCATCTTCAGGTAATCAGCATAGCTTACGGAAAAGGCATAAGCTTAAAACCCTATCTTATGGGTAAGTTTATGCACGCAATTTTTGCCGTTTTATATACAGCTCTGGCACTTAAAATTTCGCCCATAACCCAGACCGCATTTGCAAATGGGAGCTCTCTTTCGGGAGCGTTCTTCTTTGCATCGGTCTTTACGGGATTTACATTTATCACACTTATTTTACTTGCAACCGTTACCTTAATTATCGGAAAAATCAGTCAAGGTTCTCAATCATCTTGATAGCTTCGATTGCAATCGCACACTCTACTCTTTTTCTTTCGAATTCGCAAGCTAACTTATACGGCTCATTTATGTCCTTATTAAAGTTATACGCATTTGCAGCACAACCACCGCTACAGTAGAATTTTGCAAAACAGTCCTTGCAGGACGGCTTTGTGTAGATATTTGATTTTTCAAACACCGACTTAATTTCTTCATTAAATTCGCCTGTCATAACAGAGCCCATCTTAAAGTCGTTGTTTCCGACAAACTGATGACAGGGGTAGATGTCGCCTTCGGGACTGACAGCGATATATTCGTGTCCTGCACCGCAACCAGATAACCTTTTAACCACACACGGCCCCTGATTTAAGTCAATCATAAAGTGGAAGAAATTAAATGGTTTTCCCTGTCTTCTTCTTTCTACATAAAGCTTTGCGAGCTTTTCGTATTCTGCTTTTACAGTTTCTAGGTGTTCTTCTCGGAGTGCCCACGGCTCTTTTTCGTCAGCTACAACAGGCTCGACCGATGTCTGCAAAAAGCCCAAATCCGCCATATGCATAACATCATCGGCAAAGTTTAAGTTTTCAGCAGTAAATGTGCCGCGAACATAGTAGTTATCCTGATTTCGGCTTTCTGCAATATCCAAAAACTTAGGAACTATTTGGTCATAACATCCCGAGCCGTCAACCCTTACTCTCATTCTGTCGTTGGTTTCCTTTGTGCCGTCAAGACTTAAAACGATATTTGACATATTTTCGTTTACATATGCTTTAACATCATCATTTAATAAAAGTCCGTTGGTTGTAAGGGTAAAGCGGAAGTTTTTATTATGCTTTTTGCCCTCTTGCTTGGCATATTCGGTAATCTCTTTTACAACGCCGAAGTTCATAAGTGGCTCACCGCCAAAATAGTCGATTTCGATATTGTGTCTTGAGCCTGAGTTTTTAATTACAAAATCAATTGCCTTTTTGCCGACCTCTGCTGACATTAACGCACGGTGACCTTTATATTCGCCCGTATCTGCAAAGCAGTATTTGCATCTTAGGTTGCAGTCGTGGGCAATATGAAGACATAATGCCTTTACAACCGATTTTTTGCTCCAGTTTTTTGCGATGTCCTGATAGAAATCGTCTGTCATAAGTTCTTCGGCTTCAACTAATTTTTTAAGCTCTGCAAAACTCTCGTTTGCTTCATCTTCGGAATACTTTTTTGAAAGCTCTTTTAAGATGCCCGAATAGTCCTTGTCCTTTTGGTATTCGTCTTCCATCAAATCCAAAAGGTCATAGAAAACATCATCTACAATATGCACAGCACCGCTATATACATCGAGCACGATATTTAAGCCCATAAGCTTGTATTTATGTATCATTTTTATATCTCCCATCAATAAAACAGCTGTCCTGCAAAGACAAGACAGCTATCGTTTTTATGAATTTAAAATTATTTCTTAAGCTGTTCGCACTGCTGGTTAGCAACTGTGCAAGATGTTTTACATGCTGACTGGCATGATGTCTGGCATTCGCCGCAAGCACCGCGCTTAACGCTATCCTTTAATACAGCCTTGTTTAAAGTCTTTGTATGTGTCATTTTTTTAGTCCTCCAAATTTGTTTTTTTAGATTATATCACAAAAACTCCGCTTTGAAAAGGGGTTTTTGTAAATTTTTTCTTTTTACTCGTATCTTTGTTCCTTAAAGGCTCTTTCCATATTACGTTTAGAGTCTCTTTTTGCGATGTCTTCACGCTTGTCGTAGAGCTTTTTACCCTTGCAGACACCAAGCGCCACCTTTACCTTTGAGCCTTTAAAATAGACTGAAAGGGGGATAAGCGAATATCCGTCCTGACTGACAAGCCCCGTAAGGCGCATAATCTCTCTTTTATGGAGCAATAGCTTTTTTTGTCTTAGCGGGTCTTTATTAAAAATATTTCCCTGCTCATAAGGGCTAATATTCATACCGAGCACAAATACTTCGCCACGGGTTATAGATGCGTAAGAATCGGTTAGGTTTATTTTGCCCCCTCGTACCGATTTTACTTCGGTTCCGAAAAGCTCAATCCCGCACTCTATAGTCTCTGTTACAAAGTAATTATGCTGAGCCTTTTTGTTACGAGCGATTGTTTTGGTAGAGAGTTCTGCCATTTTATTTTCTCCTTATGAGAGCGCTTTTTTAAGTTCGTCAGCCTTATCGCAAATCTCCCACTTAACGCCTAAGTCTTCTCTGCCCATATGACCGTATGCGGCGAGCTGTTTGTAGATAGGCTTTCTTAAGTCAAGTGCGTTTATAATAGCCTGCGGTCTTAAGTCGAATACTTTATTTACTGCTTCTTCAATCTTTTCGTCAGAATAAATACCTGTTCCGAATGTATCCACCATAACCGATACAGGCTCTGCAACGCCGATTGCGTATGCTAACTCTACTTCGCACTTTTTAGCAAGACCAGCGCTAACTACATTCTTAGCAACCCATCTTGCAGCGTAGGCTGCTGAACGGTCAACTTTGGTAGGATCCTTGCCCGAAAAAGCTCCGCCGCCGTGGCGAGCATATCCGCCGTAGGTGTCAACGATAATCTTTCTGCCTGTTAAGCCGCTGTCGCCCTGCGGGCCGCCGACAACAAATCTGCCTGTCGGGTTTATATAATACTTTGTTTCTTTTGTTAAAAGTTCAGCCGGCACGATAGGACGGACAACATTCTCGATTAGGTCTTTCTCGATTGTGGGAATATCTACATCCGGGGAATGCTGAGTCGAAATTACGATTGTGTCAATTGCCACAGGTTTTCCGTCTTCATATAAAACAGTTACCTGAGTTTTGCCGTCAGGACGAAGATATGTAAGCGTTCCGTCCTTTCTTACGTCTGTAAGTCTTTTTGCTAAT
>JAZNQG010000175.1:0-7636 GCA_045590035.1 Clostridia bacterium | reverse complement strand
CCGCTCCCAAATAGAATAAATATTGTGCTTTCCAAGACTAAAAAGGAATCGGAAGACAATTTAATCTATGTAACAACTCCCGAAGATGCGATAGAAGTTTCCAAAAACTATCTTGAGAGAGATGTATTTATAATCGGTGGCGCTAAAATATATGAGCTGTTTCTTCCCTATACCGATACGGCACTGATTACACGGGTTTTGGAAGATGCCGAAGCTGACACATTTTTACACAACTTTGATTCTGACCCCGATTTCTATTTAGCAAATCAAAGCGAAGATATAGAAGACAACGGGCATATTATAAGATTTTGTGAATACAAGAGAAAGTAAAAAAACGACTCAAAAAGAGTCGTTTTTTTTGTTTTCTCAATAAATTGAATACACAAAATACTATTTAATTTCTTGTTCTAAAAGTCTAAATTCTTCTGTATCAAAAAAATCCAACAATGTTATCCCCATTCCATCACATAGCATTTTGATTGTAACTATTCCAGGATTTTGACTTTTTCCATATAAAATATTTTTGATAGTTGACGGCGCTACTCCAGATTCGGTTGCTAATTTATTAATTGTCATTCTTTTTTCTTCGCACAAGCATAATATTCGATTTTTTACAGTTGAATACGTATCCATTTTCGCACTCCTTATAAACTTTATAGACTAATTATAGTATCTTAGTATTGACATAGTAGGCTATATATGATACAATATGGGCTATAAATAGACTATCGCTTATAGTAATAAGGAGGACGCTTATGGGCTTTTTTTCAGATATGCTTAAAATGGCAGCATCAGAAGTCGTTAACGCAGTAATGGAAGGCGTTAACGAGGCTACAAATGTTCAAGAAGAAAAAGAACGACATTTACAAGAGTTAAGGGAGCAATATTCTAGCGTTTCATATGAAATATTAGATTCTATGTCAACTTATGACAAGTTTGACAACGACGAAATAGCACTAATGAAAACTTTGATGGAAGAAAGAAACCAGTTAGCTAAAACAATAATCGAATCACCTGATGAGGCTTTTCAGGAATTTGACGACGAAGATTTAGTCGCTTTTTATGAAAAATTGCTAAGAACAGAAGGTGGGCTCTTCCCCGACCAATATGTAAAGAAGTTGATACGGCTTTTTCAAAACGAAGTTCTGTCTAGACCTATTGCGAAAAGAATTCATGAACAAAACAATGTTGATTGCTTTGAAGACAAAGATTATGATGAATTAGAAACTATTGTTCTTGGTAATAGCGTGTTTATTGACGATGTATTAAAAGCAGAAGCAATCAATGAACTTGAATGTAGAAATTCAATTATTGAATCACTTGAGCCTGATGTCATTGATGAGCTTGATAATAATGAATTTATGCAGATATATTCTATTGTGCGTTCAGACAAAGCTAAGTGTACTTATGAATTCACAGGAACAGAAAACATTATTACAGGCCAGCATCATTCTTATTTCGGCGAGCATCAAAGAAGAATATTAAAGAATTGCGAAAATGAAATACTCACAAATCGAAAATATTTAATCAGAAAATTCTTATCTGAATACTGCGAAAACGAGTTTGAAGAATATTCTAATTACTCAAACAAGAAATTAGCATCTATAATTGAATACGCAGAGGCAGGATGCGAAGAAGTAGCATATGATTATGATTTGTGTGATAAACTTATTGCACAAAGCATTCTCTCTGAGAGGGGAGGTGAATAAAATGGGACTCTTAAAAAAGTTGTTACTGGGTTCGATTTTAGGTTCTGACAGTTCTCCAAGAATGCCAAGTTATCTTAATGATGCACCACAAACAAGTACACGCCGCGAAAGATGGGTTTGTATTTTTTGCGGAAGACATACATATTACTGCGGAAGACCCCCTGCTAATTTTGGCGGGAAATGTAAAAATTCGCCATATGGCACTCACAGATACGAAAGAGGATAATTGGGCGAATATATAAAAAATCGACTTCAATATGAAGTCGATTTTTTGTTTTACATATTAACTACCGTAAATGAAAGTTCATTATCCTTGCTATCCACCAAAATCTTTGTGCCCGATTTAATCAAGCCGTCTAAAGACATATGCGCAACCTTATCTTCAATAAGCTTCTGGATTGCTCTCTTTAAAGGTCTTGCGCCGTATTTTACGTCAAAGCCTTCATCTAAGATAATTTCCTTTGCACTGTCGGAAATTTCAATTCCCGCACCCATTTCCGAAAGTCTATCCGAAATATCACGGAGCATTAGATCAATAATTCGTCTTAGCTCTTCCTTCTTTAATGGCTCAAAGGTTACAATTTCGTCGATTCTGTTTAAGAATTCGGGCTTAAAGAATTCCTTTAGGCTCTTATCAACATTTTCAGACATTTTTATCTCGTCTTTTGAGTTAAAACCGAGTGCACCCGATTTGAAATCACCGCCTGCATTGGTTGTCATAATGATGATTGTATTTTCAAAATTCACAATCTTTCCGTGGCTGTCGGCAACTCTGCCATCGTCTAAAATCTGTAAGAATATGTTAAATACTTCAGGATGTGCCTTCTCGATTTCGTCAAGCAGGATAACCGAATAGGGCTTTCTTCTTACCTTTTCGGTAAGCTGACCTGCATCGTCATATCCTACATATCCCGGTGGCGAGCCTATAAGCTTTGATACCGAATGCTTTTCCATATATTCGGACATATCAAGGCGAATTAGTGCTTCTTCGTTATTGAACATAACTTCCGCAATAGTTTTTACAAGCTCTGTCTTTCCAACGCCTGTAGAGCCCGCAAATATAAAGGATACAGGGCGTCTTTTTTTAGAAATATTGGCTCTTCCGCGTCTTATTGCACGGCTTACGGCATCTACTGCCTTATCCTGACCGATAACTCGTCTATGGATAAGCTCTTCTAAATTCTTGAGTTTTTCTGTTTCGTCCAAAGTCAACTTATGAACAGGTATCTTTGTCCAGCCTTCAATAACCGCCGCAATATCATCGAATGTTATCTCGGCTTTCCCTGCTTCTTTTTCTTTTTCGGGAAGCTTTGACTCGATACTAAGTCTTTCACCCTTTAAGGTTGCAAGTCTTTCATAATCTTCCTTGTCGCTTGCGTCCTGCTCTTCTCTTGTAATCTGAGAAAGTCGCTCTTTCATTACCTTCATATCATAAAGTGCGATATTTTTAAGATTTACACGGCTTCCTGCTTCGTCTATTACATCAATCGCCTTGTCGGGCAGGAATCTGTCGGTAATGTATCTTTCACTCATCCTGCAGGCTTCTTCGATTATTTCATCGCTGATTTTTACAGAATGGTAGTTTTCGTAATAGTCCTTTATTCCCTTTAAAATCTCAACACTTTCTTCAATGCTCGGCTCATCTGCAATAACAGGCTGGAATCTTCTTTCCAAAGCTGAGTCCTTTTCTATGTGCTTTCTGTATTCCGAGAGTGTTGTAGCACCTATAACCTGTATTTCTCCGCGTGCCAAGGCAGGCTTTAAGATATTTGCAGCACTCATAGCACCTTCGGCATCACCTGCTGCGACAATATTATGGATTTCGTCAATTACTAAAATGACATTTCCCATTTCTTCCGCTTCGTTTAAAAGGTTTTTAAGTCTTGCTTCAAACTGACCGCGAAATTGTGTGCCTGCAACCAAAGCGGTAAAGTCGATTAAATAAAGCTGTGCACCAAAAAGCTTAGGCGGTACTTTCTTTTCAAATATTCTTGTCGCCAATCCTTCTGCAATAGCGGTCTTACCGACACCGGGCTCACCTAAGATTACAGGGTTATTCTTTGACCTTCTGTTTAAAATCTGTATTACTCTGTCGATTTCTTCATTTCGGTTTATGACTCTGTCTACCTTGCCCATTGATGCCTTTTCGGTAAGGTTTGTGCCGTAGGTATCAAGCATAGACTTCTTTTGCGGTGCTTTCGGCTTTTTCTTTTTAGTGTCCTTGGTTTCACCTGTTTGATTTCCTGAAGCATCTTTCCCGCCAAAGAAATTTGACATAAAGGAAAGTGGAGTTGTAGCCGCTCCGCCTTCGTCTTCTTCACCGTTTGACAAGCTGTTCATAAGCTCCATAAAGTCGCCGCCGTCAGCAAGTCCTGTCATATTCTCCTGAAAATCCGCCATCTGTGAATTTAACATATCAATTTCTTCATCACTTATTCCCATTTGCTCAATCATGCTGTTCAAAGGCGCAATACCCAACTGCTTTGCACAGGAAAGGCAATAGCCTTCGCTCTTTGTAGTTTCGCCCTCAATCTTGGAAATATATATAATGGCAGGATTTTGGCCGCATTTTACACACATCTGCATAAAAAATCCCCTCTTTCATTACAAAAATTCAACACATCATATTCTATCACATTTCTTGTAAATAGGAAAGAGTTTTTTTCTTTGTTTACAATCTTTTAATTATTTCACCTTTTTTGCCGCAAATTTCAACAAATTCTTTGCTATAATTTATGCACTTTGCCTATTTTTAACAATTTTGTAACAAATAAAGCTTGATTTATTACAATTTTTGTGGTATAATAGTCAGGTAGTTAATGATTTTGTAATAAATTTCCTATTATTACATAAAATACTAAGGAGAAGTTTTCTTACTGCGAAAAGCTTTGAAAATTAAGCAGGAGAGATATTTAATTTATGAAGAATAAGCTAATAGCCGCAGTCGGCACCTTGGCACTTGTTTTTTCTATGTTGCCGTCAAGTGTTTCTGCATATTGGACAAACGGATTTGAAGTTTTTGTAAACGGTGCAAGCATCGGTATGGTAGAAGCATCACATGATGTAACCGTTGCACTGAATACTGTAAACTCGGAATTAACCGAGGCTTATACCGAAGATGAGACTATAAGCCCCGACATTCAGCTAAGAGCAATCTTAGTTAAGAGCGACAAGCTTTTATCGGAAACTGCTCTTCACGATGCGGTTGCATCCGAGTCTGAAAATATGGTCGAGGCAACCCGTCTTACAATCGACGGCAAAGACAGTATTTTCTTAAAAAGTGCCGAAAAGATTGATGAGTGTTTAAATCTTGTAATAGAAGCTCACAGTCATGATGGCGCAACATCAAATATTATCGAGCTTGTTGGTTTTAATGACCAGTTAGCACCCGCTGCAAGTGTTATGACACCTTTAGAGGCTTCCAAATATTTGATCGAAAACCGACTTTTGACTGTATTTACTACAGTTACAGTAAATGAAGAAAAGCCGTACGACCCTGGTTTTATTGAAGTTACAGACGACACATTATATGAAGGTGTTAGAGTTACAACCAAAAAAGCAGTAATGGGAAAAACGGTTGTTACAACAGAAAAAAGCTATGTAAACGGTGTGTTTGCATCGGAAAAGGTATCGGAAGAAACTGTTGATATGGGAACTCCTAAAACAGTTACAATCGGCACAAAGCCAAGAGATAAAAATGTCGGAACAGGCAACTTTATAATGCCCACAAATGCCCGCCTTTCTTCAGGATACGGTAGACGTTGGGGCAGGATGCATTATGGTCTTGATTTAGCAGGACCTGTCGGAACAAAAGTCTGGGCATCAGATGAAGGTACTGTTACGGTAGCTGAATACAAGAAATCTTTCGGCAACTTGGTAGTTATCGACCACGGCAACGGTTTTGAGACCTATTATGCGCATAATTCGGAGATTTTAGTGTCTGTCGGTGATGTTGTCCCCCAAGGGTATGTAATCGCAAAAATGGGCTCTACAGGCCGCTCAACAGGATCTCACTGTCATTTTGAGATTCACTATAACGGAGTTGCATTAGACCCGATGGGATATGTTGGATAAATAAAAGCGGAGTGCTTAAAACACTCCGCTGTTTTATTATGTTATAGAAAATCGCAAGCGATTTTTTCCTATCGGGGTTTCCAAAGGGGGACCAGTGTCCCCCTTTCGGTCGTTTCAAGGGGTACGGGGGAAATCGAATCCCCCGGGGCTTTTGCTTCTTTTGGCCGCAAAAGAAGATAAATGTTTATTTAATATTATTCCAAAAAATTAGGCACCACATCCTCTTTGGGCGCATTTTGTGGAAGTTTAGTTAATCTAAAAGATTTAATACCACTCCTGCTGCAGGCTTCGGGAATGCACATATAGAGCGTTCGGGCATCACTTCACCTTTTAGGGCAACGGCACGGATTTGCTCGGCTTTTACAGGGTTCATACAAACTATGCACTGGTGAGTGCCTTTTTTTATTTCTTCCATTCCCTTTTCGATTGTCTTGGTGTAGGTAACTCTTTCTATGTATTTGTCTTCGGTTATATTAAATAAATCTTCTAAAATAAGCTTATTTAAAACATTAACATCTAAACTCAGGTAGCTATCTGATACATCGCTCATAACTTCTTTTACAAATTTTCTGTCAAGGAGTGTCAGGCGATAGAAATAGTCCTTTCCCGAATACACGGCAAAGCGGTTTATGTCTCTTGATGTTGCAATCTGCTTTTTCATTGTGTCAACCATATCGCCAAGCACAGTATCAACCACAATTTTTTCGACTTTAAAATGGTCTTGCGCTGCTGCTACAAAAAAGTCTTCACGAAAGCCTTTCGGGAATCTTAACATTCTGTGGAAAGGCAACTGAATAAATCCATCATCATGAGCATTTGTCAAAAATGCCATTGTATAGTTATAGCTCTCTTCCCCTGTATGATTCGGGTTTTCCTTTTTCATTTTTTCTTTATATGCTTTTGCAATCTGGTAGCGGTTTTCGCCGTCAACTATGAAAAATGTCTGGTCTTTTAAAAGGCTTTTGACATAGGAAATTTCATTTTCGTTGGTTATCGCCCAGAGAGTATGCACAATTCCGTCATCTGTTTTGCAGGTAGTATCGGGTGTTCTTTCGGATACCTTCTGAATAAAATTGGTTATGTATCTTTCTGTTTCAATATACATACACTCAATCATACTGATATTCGCCAAAACTGCTTCCATAAGCATTGCACGGTCTTTTAAGTTCTTTAAAATCGCCTTTTCACAGGGCACAACCTTTCCGTCATCGGAAAGCTCCAGTGCTGCAACGAAGCCCGATGTTGTATGATTGACACCATTTAATACGGTTTTCTGCTCATAAAGATAAATTGCCGGCACTTCGTCTCTTTTTAAGACACCGTCATCAATCCATTTTTTAAAATAATCTCTTGCTCTGGTATAGCAATTATCATTTTCGGTGTCTTCATCGTATCTTAGTCCAGACTGAATTCTTACAATATTATGCTTATCCTTACTGTAAAGCACATGCCTTTCGTCTTCATCAATAGAATCATAAGGAGGAGCTAAAACGCATGATAAATCAGGCGTAAATTCCTTATTATAACGAAGTCCGCGAAATGCTTTAATATCTGCCATACCTTCCTAATCTCCTTTTGCCGTTTTTTTAATAATACACTATTAAATGATTTTTTGCAAGTTTTATATTTAAAATATATAAGAATAACATCCGGTTTTTAGGACATTCTATTTATATAAAAAGGAGGAAGAAAATTATGCAGAATTCAGGATTTATAAAAGGAATGGCGGCAGGTTTGATTTTAGGTGCTGCCGCTACAATGCTTGTCGACCCTGTATCAGACAGACAACGCCATAAGCTTATGAAAAAAACCGAAGGTGTTTTTAAGTCAATCGGCGGAGTTGTTGATACAGT
>JAZNQG010000174.1:0-16185 GCA_045590035.1 Clostridia bacterium | reverse complement strand
TAAGAGAAAAATACCCTGACTTATACATCAATAACTGTGCATCAGGTGGTATGAGAATGGCGTTAAGAGATGGAATGATTTATGATAGCTTCTGGCCTACAGATTGCCAGAGTCCTTATCACACAATGAGAATGTTTAAGGATGCCATTAAAAGAATGCCACCGCAGTGGTTTGATAAATGGACTACTATTTTGTCGGCAAAAGAGCTTACAAAGGATTATGATATAGGATATGCTGATAAAATCATTGCAACCGGCGATGCTACATGGACTGATGCATCAACAGTTAAAAAATCTTATCTTGAAGGATTTTTAAAAGGCTGTCCTATCGGACTTTCGTGTGATTTGTGCTCATTTACCGACGAAGTGTTTGATTTGATAAAGAATTCGATTTCTGATTTAAAGAAATACAGAGAATTCTGGAAAAATGCAGTTTGTCATATCCTTGCGGATACAGAATCTGTGCTTATTCTGGAATTCAGAAGTATAGACTTTAAAAGAGCGGAAGTTTTAGTTTTCACAAAGAAAATTATGCAGGATAATATTACAGTTTACCCTGTACTTGACAATAACAAAGTATATTCTATTAATGGAACATCTAAAACAGGAAAAGAACTGTATGAAAACGGAATTGATGTAGCACTTGATAAAAACAATGATGCGAAAGTGATTATTCTTAAGGCTATGGAGAAATAATATGTATATACTTGCGCAAATAGTTGGTTTTGCTGCGATAACCTTATATCTTCTTGGTTATCTCCAGAAAAAACGGAAAAATATAATCATAATGAACGCAACCTGCAGGTTTTTATACATAGTTCAGTATATTCTTCTTTCTGCATTTGAAGGCGCTGTATTGGATATTGCAGGAATTATATCTTCGGTGCTTGCAGGTAAAAAAGATACACCCTTTATTAAAAAACACATAAAAATCGTTTTTATTCTTGTAAATCTGTTTATAATCGCAATGGGACTTTTATTGTATCAAAATGTATACAGTATCTTGCCGATTATCGGCGTTTTGTTTCACACAAGCGCGTTCTGGATTAGCGATGAAAAATGGATAAGACGAGTTTCCATGATAGGCTCACCGTTCTGGCTTTTATATAACTTCCTTTGCGGTGCATACAGCTCATGTATAGGTGATATTCTTTCAATGGTATCTTTGGGATTTGCTATGGTAAGATATGATATGAAGAAAAAAGAGTCATAAAATCTTGCATAAATATTGAAGTTATGTTATAATTCATAAAGTAAATGAATTTTAAGGAGAATAAACATGAAAATCAATGACGGATTTATGTTAAGGAATGTTGCAGGTAAAAATATAGTTGTAGCAGTAGGTGAAGCATCAATGGATTTTGACGGTCTTATAAGCCTTAACGAAACAGGCGCATTCTTGTGGAAAATTTTAGAAGACGGAGCGGATTATGACACTCTTTTAAGTAAGTTTTTAGATGAGTATGATATTGATGAAGAAACCGCAAAGAGAGATTTGGATGCATTTATAAAACGTGCACTTGACGAAGGCTTTTTGTCCGAATAAGATAATTTAAAAAATACTTGCATTTAATTTGTGGTTATAGTATAATAATATGAGATGAATAATTGGCGATGATGACCGAGTCCCGTGCGACTTCAGGGCGTGAACCTTGTCAGATGGGGAACCAAGCAGCAATAAGCGATACCGGAGTGTGTTGCGGATTAACTCGGTCGGAGCCTTTTTTTATTATTAAAAATCGGAGGAGGTATGAGATATGGCTTATCAGGCGATTTACAGAAAATGGCGTCCGTCTGTTTTTGAAGATATTGTCGGACAAAGACACATAACCGAGACACTTAAAAATCAGGTTGTGTCTGGCAGAGTTTCTCATGCCTATCTTTTTTGTGGCACAAGGGGAACCGGTAAGACTACTGCGGCTAAAGTATTTTCAAGAGCGGTAAACTGCCTGAATCCAAAAGACGGCTCACCATGTAATGAATGTGAGATTTGCCGTGGAATTTTAGACGGTTCTATAACCGATGTAACCGAGATTGACGCAGCATCTAATAACGGTGTTGACAATATACGTGAAATAAGAGATGATGTAAATTACGTAGCTCTAAGGACCAAATACAGAGTCTATATTATAGACGAGGTTCATATGCTTTCAGATGGTGCTTTTAATGCACTTTTAAAGACGTTGGAAGAACCACCCGAACATGTACTTTTTATACTTGCTACAACTGCATCACATAAGGTTCCCGAAACCATACTTTCAAGATGCCAGAGATTTGATTTTAAGAGAATTAAAACTCAGGATATTATATTACGAATGAAAGAAATCGCATATGGCGACGGACTTAATATAACCGATGATGCATACACTCTTTTAGCACGCCTTGCAGACGGGTCTATGAGAGACGGTCTTAGCATTTTAGAGCGATGTGTGTCATCTGTCGGAAGCAGTATTACGGCAGATGATATTACTCAGGTTCTTGGAATTCCTGACAGTGATGTAAACTATAAATGTGCAGATGCAATTATTAACAGTGACACATCTGGGATTTTGTCAATAGTTGACAGGATTATGTCTGACGGAAGAGACTTAAATCTCTTTGCTGACGGACTTTTGGGTTATCTTCATAATGTTATGATTGCAAAGCTTTCATCTAATGCGGAAGATATAATTGATGCATCGATAGAAGAGCTTGTTAAAATCAAAGCTCAGGCTGAAAAAATGAGCATCACTGTGTTGGAAAGAGCAACCGACATTATAAATAAGGCAAAAGCTGAGGCTAAATGGGTTAAATCTCCGAGAATGATTTATGAGTTAGCTTTAATTAAGATAACCAGACCTGAAATTGATGATTCAAAGGAAGCTTTGATTGAGAGAATCGAAAAGCTTGAGAGTGAAATCAAAAATGGCGTAAAGGTCGAAGTAAAGGAAGTTAAACCCAAGGAAGAAAAAAAGATAGAGCCTAAAAAAGAGCCGAGTGCAAGACTTTTTGTACCGATTGACAAAAGCACATTGACCGCAGCTTCACCAATTGTTGTTGCGGCGAGAAAATGGGATCAGGTTGCAACAAAAATTGAAAAGAAATTCCCGCACTTAGCTGGCAGTGTAGTAAACCGCAAGGTTACAATTGACGGAGAAGGTATCATTCTTCTTTATGAAAATAATGAAAGAATGACTAAGGGAATTGCAGTAACATATATAAATCAGATAAGAAAAATTTATAACGCAGAGTGCGGATTTGATTTTGTTGTAAAAACTGCATTTTCAGAAGATGTTGAAGAATATATCATTGATTTCTGGAGCTTGCCGGGCACAGAGAGTGTACCTAAAAATGACTCTGCTCCCAAAAAGAGCAGCGATGTAATTGATGATTTAACCGACAAATTTTCCGAACTTGTTGAAATTACAGACGGAAGTGAGTTTTTAGACTATAACCCCGAAGACGAATCATTCGAGCAGTCAACTTTTGATGAAGATGACAGAGAAGAGTTTTTTACCGACGAAGAAGAAGCGTCTTTGATGGGCGATGAAGAGTAAAGGAGATAATGAAAAAATGGGGAAATATAAAGGTTTTAGCGGTGCAGGAATGAACACAAATAAGAATATGACAAGTGTTATGAAGCAGGCACAAATGATGCAGGAAAAGATGGAAAAAATCCAGGCAGATGCATCGGAGCAGATTATTGAATCTGTTGCAGGCGGCGGTGTTATAACAGTAAAGGCTAACGGAAACAAAGAAATTGTTTCTATCAAAATTGACCCTGCAGCAGTTGACCCTGATGATGTTGAAACATTGGAAGATTTGGTGCTTGTAGCAGTAAATGATGTAATGAAAAAAGCTGATGATATGATGAATGACGCAATGAAATCTATCACAGGCGGACTTAATATCCCGGGGTTATTTTAATGCATGCGCCGGCGATAGAGTTGCTTATAGAGCAGTTTAATAAGCTCCCCGGTATCGGCAGAAAAAGTGCTGAAAGACTTGCATTTTATGTTCTTGACAATATGGATAAAGAAGAAGTCAAAAAAATGTGTAATGTAATTTTAGACTCTAAAGAAAGCATCACATTCTGCAAGGTTTGTCAGAACTTAACCGACGGGGAAGTATGCGAAATCTGTGAATCCCCCAAAAGAGACCAAAGTGTTATTTGTGTTGTGGAAAATCCCAAGGATGTTTCACAGATAGAATCAACTGGTGAATATCACGGACTTTATCACGTGCTACATGGTGCACTTTCTCCGATTGATAATATTTCACCTGATGATATAAAAATTAAAGAGCTTCTTTTAAGACTTAATTCAGACGTAAAAGAAATCATTATGGCGACTAATCCGACGGTAAGCGGAACGGCGACTGCGGTATATATACAGAAGCTTTTATCGGGAATGGGCATAAAAATTACAAGAATAGCCCACGGAATACCTGTTGGCGGCGGACTTGAATATACAGACGAAGCAACACTTGTTAAAGCCTTAGAGGGAAGACAGGAAATGTAAACATAAGAAGAATACCTGAAAATTCAGGTATTCTTTTATTTTTTTATATAAAAAACTTGCCTTTTTTAATAAATAATGATACAATTACTTCATATGAAATTTTTACAAAACTAATAAACTAATTGATAAATTTTTGTCAATATTTTACAAAGAAAGGTGATGTTAAATGGCATACACATTTAAGGGTGGTTGGCACATTCCTGACCGTAAGGAATTGACAAATGATAAGCCAATAAGAAGCCTTCCTGGAGATAAGGTACATATCTATCCTCTCCAGCAGCATATAGGTGCACCGCTTAATCCAATGGTGCAAGTAGGCGATACCGTAAAGGTTGGCGAGATTATAGCAGATTCAGACCAGTATGTATCAACTCCTGTACATAGCTCTGTTTCGGGCACAGTTAAAGATATTGCACCATATATTCATCCGTCGGGTGCAAAGGTTACTTCTATTTTTGTTGAAAATGATTTTGAATATACAGTTCATGAATCCATAAAACCTTATGATATTGATAATATGACAAAGGAAGAGATGCTCTCTGTTATAAGAAACAGCGGTATTGTTGGTATGGGCGGTGCAGGATTTCCGACCCATGTTAAGCTCTCTCCGCCACCTGATAAGAAGATTGAGCATCTTATCATAAACGGTGCAGAATGTGAGCCGTATATTACATCTGACCATAGAAGAATGATAGAAGATCCCGATAGCATAATTGATGGTATAGGCATTGTATTAAAGGTTTTAGGACTATCTGTTGGATATATTGGTATAGAAACAAATAAACAAGATGCCATTGAAATTATGACAAAAAAGGCAGATGAATGCGGATTTGTTAAAGTTTTCCCACTTAAACCTAAATATCCGCAGGGCGCTGAAAAGCAGTTAATCTATGCAATCACTAAAAAGATGGTACCCTCGGGCGGACTTCCTGCTGATGCAGGCGCTATTGTTATGAATATTGATACTGTATCGCAGATTTCTAAATTATTCAGAACAGGTATGCCTCTTACAAAAAGAGTGGTAACAGTTTCGGGAGATGTTATAAATGAGCCATGTAACCTTGAGGTATATACAGGTGTTACATTTAACTATCTTATTGAAGCTGCAGGCGGCGTGAACGGCGATGTTAAAAAGCTTATTATGGGCGGTCCTATGATGGGTATTTCGCAGTTCTCGTTTGATGCACCCGTAATTAAGACAACTTCTTCTCTGCTCGCTTTGTCACACGATGAGAGCCATTTTGAAGATTATCAGGTATGTATCAAGTGTGGAAGATGTGTAGATAATTGCCCGATGAGACTTATGCCGTTAAATCTTTGCAAAGCGGCAGAAAAGGGCGATTTGGAAACATGCGAAGAATATAATATTTTAGACTGTATTGAATGTGGACTTTGTTCCTACAATTGTCCGGGAAACAAGAGCCTTCTTCACAATATAAGAATTGCAAAACAGAAGATTATAGAGAACAGGAGGAAGAATAAGTAATGGAACAAAAACTTATCGTAACATCATCACCGCATATTCACGGAACTGAAACAGTTTCAACTATTATGCTTGATGTACTTATTGCTTTGATTCCTGCAACTTTAATGGGAATTTATTTCTTCGGATACCGAGCAGCACTTGTTGTTTTAACCTGTGTTGCGGCATCTGTGGCATCTGAGTATTTTTATAACAAGCTTATGAAAAAACACCAGACAGTAGGCGATTTGTCTGCGGTAGTAACAGGTGTTTTGCTTGCTTTGAATTTGCCGTCAACAATTCCTTTATGGATGGCGGCAATTGGTTCATTCTTTGCTATAGTAGTTGTAAAACAGTTATACGGCGGTATCGGTAAAAACTTTATGAATCCTGCGATGGCTGCAAGATGCTTTATGATTGTTGCATGGGCAGGAGCAATGACAACATATGCAGAGCCTTTTATGGGTTCGGGTGCAGATGCAATTTCATCTGCAACTCCTTTGTCGGTTCTAAAAGGCACGGCAGAGGGAAGAATCCCGACACTTTTTGAAGCATTTTTCGGTATAGAGGCAGGCTCAATAGGTGAAACTTCTGCGGCAATGCTCTTACTTGGACTAATATATCTGCTTTGGAAAAGAGTTGTTACATGGAGAATTCCTGTTGTGACCGTTGTTTCATATGCTTTGTTTACATATCTTTTCGGAACAAATCTTACAGGAAATCCGCAGTGGCATTATACACTTTTATCTGTATGCTCAGGTGGTGTAATGCTTGGCGCTGTTTTTATGGCAACTGATTATGTAACATCTCCTACAACACCATTAGGGCAGATAATTTATGCGGCAGGCATCGGTATATTGTCGTTCGTTATAAGAAAATTCGGCGGATACCCAGAAGGTGTTTCATTTGCTATACTTCTTATGAACGTTGCAACTCCCTTGATTGACAGATATACAAAGCCTAAGAAATTCGGATTTGTAAAGCAAGCTAAATCTCGTCAAGTTATCGGAAAGGGAGTGTAAGAATTTATGAATAAAAATGATATAAAAGAAATTCTTAAAATCGGTTTAATCCTGTTTTTGATAACTGCGGTTTCTGCTACACTTTTGGCTGCTGTGAATACTATTACATCGCCGATTATCGAAGCAAATAATCAGGCAAAAAGATATGAGGCTATGAAAAAGGTAATGCCCGGTGCTGAAAACTTTGAAAAAGTTGAGTTTTTGGATGAAAGCCTTTCAGTAACCGAAGTTTATAGTGCATTTGGTATGGGATATGTTGTTTTAGCTGAACCGAAGGGTTATGGCGGGGCAATTTCGCTGGTTGTCGGCGTTGATGATGAACTTACTGTAACAGGTATTGATATAACCAATCAGTCCGAAACTCCGGGCCTTGGTGCGAACTGCCAGAAGCCTGACTTTATGGGACAGTTTAAAGGTAAAACTTCAGGAATTACAGTTGTAAAAGGCACTGCAACCGGTAACCAGATTGATGCAATAACATCATCAACTGTTACATCAAAAGCAGTAACCAAGGGTGTAAATGATGCACTTTTGGCAGCAGAAATGGTAAAGGAGGGCAAATAACAAATGGCTAAGAAAAAAGATATTTTGTTAAACGGATTGTTGTTTGAAAATCCGACTTTTGTTCAGCTTTTGGGAATGTGCCCGACTTTAGCTACAACAACATCTGTTAAAAACGGTGTTGGTATGGGACTTTCGGCTACCTGTGTTTTGGTGCTTTCAAATATGCTGATTTCTCTCCTTCGTAAGATTATTCCTGACAAGGTAAGAATTGCTGCATACATTGTAATCATTGCAGCGTTTGTAACTATTGTTGAAATGAGCTTAAATGCATATCTTCCTGATATTGCATCTCAGCTTGGTATTTTTATTCCGCTTATAGTTGTAAACTGTATCATATTAGCAAGAGCTGAATCTTTTGCGTCTAAAAACGGTGTATGGGATTCTGCCATGGACGGAATTGGTATGGGTCTTGGTTTTACAGCCGCACTTACTGTTATTTCTGCAGTAAGAGAGCTTTTAAGTGCAGGCACAATCTTAGGCTTTAAGGTGTATGGTGACCCAATTACTCCGATGGCTATTATCGGTATGCCTCCGGGTGGATTTATCACACTTGGTATGTTAATTGCTTTAATTAACTTTATAGTAAAAAAGAGAAAGGCGGCGAAGGATAAATGATGAAAGTAATTTCAATTATTATTGCCGCACTCTTTACCGAAAACTTTGTGCTTGTTAAGTTTTTGGGAATTTGTCCGTTTTTGGGTGTTTCCAAAAAGACAGAGACTGCACTTGGTATGGGTATGGCGGTTACATTCGTTATGGCAGTTGCATCGGCGTGCACCTGGGCTGTCAATGAGTTTTTATTAAAAGGCAGATTTGAGTATCTTCAGACAATTGTATTTATCCTGATTATTGCAGGCTTGGTTCAGTTTGTTGAGATGTTTGTTAAAAAGACATTGCCGTCTTTATATAGTGCACTTGGAATTTATCTTCCGCTTATTACAACAAACTGTGCAGTGCTTGGTGTTGCACTTTTAAATGTTCAGAATGACTATAATTTCATTTTGTCTTTAATTTACGGAACATTTGCAGCTTTAGGATTTACTCTTGCTATCGTTTTATTCTCGGGTATCCGCGAAAATGTAGACGAAGAAGATGTGCCCGAATCCTTCAGGGGATTCCCGATTGCTTTGATAACTGCAGGTCTTATGGCGATTGCATTTACCGGCTTTTCGGGATTTTCGATATGAAAGGTGGGCAAGAAGAATGAGTGATATATTATTGCCTTTGGCTATTGTTGGCGGCATAGGACTGATATTCGGATGCCTTTTGGCGTATGCATCAATAGTTTTTAAGGTTGAAAAAGACGACAGAATAGAAAGAATTGAAGAAGAGTTGCCAGGTGCAAACTGTGGTGCCTGCGGATTTGCGGGTTGCTCGGCATATGCTTCGGCAATCGCTGAAAAAGGTGCAAGCGTATCTATGTGCAGTGTCGGAAAAGACGCTGTTGCAAAAAGGATTGCAACAATTATGGGTGTTGAAGCCAAAAAGGTTGAACCAAAGGTTGCAAGAGTAATGTGTGCTGGTACTTGTTCGGTTGCGGCTGACAAATACGAATACATCGGAATTTCAGATTGTGTTGCGGCATCTAAGCTTGCGGGTGGACCAAAGGAATGTCCCAACGGATGTTTGGGTCTTGGGACCTGTATAAAAGCGTGTAAGTTTGATGCTATTTTGATTGTTGATGGTATTGCGCACATCGACGAAGAAAAATGTACCGCTTGCGGAAACTGTATAAAGGCGTGTCCTAAGAATGTAATTGCATTTGTGCCTTTGGAAAATAAGGTATGGGTACCCTGCAATAACAAAGAGATGGGCAAATTTACAAATAAATACTGTAAATCAGGTTGTATCGGATGTAAGATTTGCGAAAAAACCTGTCCTACTCAGGCAATATCTGTAATAGATAACCACGCAACAATTGATTATTCAAAATGTATCGGTTGCGGACTTTGTGCTGACAAGTGTCCGAAAAAGCTTATTCATAAAGGAAAATCCGAGGGAATAGGCGTCTGAAAAAAAGTATATTTTTTATTGAAAAAGAAGAAAATTTTCTTCTTTTTCTTTTTTTAACAAAAAACTTTGTTAAGAATTTGTTAAAACTTCAAAAAAACATTAAAAAAAGCTATACAAATCACAAATTTTGTGATAAAATGTATGCAATAATGCTATAAAAATGTTCTTTTGGTAAATTCAAAATTCAGGAGGAAGTATTATGATAAGCAAAGCGTTCCAGAATATAGTTTCACAGATGTCGGAGATTTTTCCGAAAAGATTCGGTATTGCAGACTCAAAAGGTCTTATTTTAGCATCAAACGGCCCTGAGCTTGCAAGTGATGTTATTGATGATCTTCTTTATGCAGTATCGGATGAAGATAAGATTTTTACAAAAGACGGATTTACTGTTCGTCCGATTTTCGGAAGACCTTTGGCCGATTATATTGTTTATGTTGAAGGTACAGACGAGGTTTCAAAATATTGTTGTTCGTCTGTAGCAGTTGCGGCAAACAATGTTCGCCACTATTATGATGAGAAGTATGATAAAACTGTATTTATGCAGAATATTATTTTTGACAATCTTTTAGCATTTGACCTTCATCAGAAAGCTTTGGAGCTTCATGTAGATATCGAGCAACCAAGAGCCGTATTCTACATTAAAGCAGATACAAAGGGAGATATGAGCATATACGAAGTTATAAGAAATATGTTCCCTGATAAGGACAAGGATTTTGTAATCAATGTTGACAGTGATAATATTGTTTTGATTAAGGAGCTTAAAGAATCCTTGCCGACTGCTGAAATCGAAAGCATTGCTTCTTCAATCGTTGATACTGTGCAGACAGAGAGTATGATGAAGATTATGATTGGTGTAAGCCCTGTAGCTGAAAATATCAATAGACTTAATTCTGCTTATAAAGAAGCGCAGATTGCCTTGGAAGTCGGTAAGGTATTTGACGAAGAAAGATTTGTTCTAAACTACGAAAACTTAGGTATCGGAAGACTTATTTATCAGTTACCTATAAGACTCTGTGAGCTTTTCTTGCAGGAAGTATTCAAAAAAGGCGATATTACGCTTTTAGATAATGAAACAATACTTACAATAAATAAGTTCTTTGAAAATGACTTAAATGTATCTGAAACATCAAGACAGCTTTTTGTTCACAGAAACACACTTGTATACAGACTTGAAAAAATTTATAAATTAACAGGTCTTGACTTAAGAAAATTTGACCAGGCGATTGTATTTAAAGTTGCCATGATGGTTCATAAGTATCTTTCGTCAAATCCGATGAAATTTTAATTGCAAATAATTGCAAAGACTCTTTAACTTAGAAGAAAGGAATTTTTGCTAATGATTGAGTTTATAAATGTGTCCAAGCAGTACGAAAATGGTGTTGAAGCTCTTAAAAATGTAAATCTTAAGATTGAAAACGGTGAATTCGTATTCTTAATTGGCTCTTCTGGTGCAGGAAAAACAACGATTACAAAGATTTTGATGCGCGAAGAGAACGTAACAGAAGGTACTGTTTTGATGGACGGAAAGGATATTACCGTTCTTTCCGATAAAGAAATTCCGTATTTAAGAAGAAAAATGGGTGTGGTTTTTCAGGACTTTAGACTCTTAGAAGACAGAACGGTATTTGAAAATGTTGAATTTGCAATGCAGGTAGTCGGCGCATCAAGAAGAGAAATAAGACGTCGTGTTCCAATGGTTTTAAATATGGTTGGACTTAACTATAAGGCAAAGATGTTGCCAAGACAGTTGTCAGGTGGTGAACAGCAGAGAGTTGCTTTGGCCCGTGCACTTGTAAACAATCCGTCACTCTTAATTGCGGACGAGCCTACAGGAAACCTAAACCCTGAGACTGCAATGGAAATTATGGAAATATTTGAAAATATCAACTCTATGGGAACAACTATCATTATGGCAACCCATGCTCACGATATAGTTGATGCGATGCATAAAAGAGTTATCGCAGTAGAAGACGGAGTTATCGTAAGAGACGAAGTCGGAGGGGAGTATCACGAATATGTCGAAGATTAAGTACTTTTTTGACCAGGCGAGAAAAAATATTATAAGAAACGGCTTAATGAGTGTTGCGTCTCTTTTCACAATCGTTTCCTGTCTTGTAATTTTAGGTCTATTTATGGTAATTTCAATGAATTTAAGTGTTATTACTGACCAGATTAAAGACCAGTGCGAAATTCAGGTTTTTCTTGATTTGGGCACTAATGATGAAAGAGTATCACTCATTCAGAATCAGATTGCAGGAATGGATAATATTAAATCTGTTGAGCTTTACACAAAAGAACAGATGTTGGACGAAGTAAAGGTTACAATGTTTGAAGGAAAGGAAGAGCTTGTTGCAAACTTTACAGGCGAAGACAATCCGTTTTCCGATTCCTTTAAAATAGTCCTTGATGATATCAATTTTTCGGCAGAAACCGCAGAAGAGATTGCAAAAATTGAAAATGTTGAGAGTGTAACAAACAAACAGAATGTTGTTAATTCTGTTATGTCATTATCCCGAACAATAAGGAATTTCACAATTGTTTTAATGGCTCTATTACTTTTGGTTGCGATTGTAATTATTTCAAATACTGTCAGACTTACTGTTTTTAACAGAAGAAAAGAAATCGGTATAATGAAATATATTGGTGCAACCGATAGATTTATAAGAATCCCCTTTATTTTCGAGGGCGTTGTGATTGGATTTATAGGAGCTGTAATTTCCTTTTTGCTAATGCTTGTAGGTTATTCCTTACTTTTAGCATATCTTGGAAATATAGGATTTCAGCTATTTACACTTGTTGAAGTCAAGGTAGTTTCTCTTTGGATGGCGATTGTATTCTTACTTGCAGGATGCCTTATCGGTATGACGGGAAGTATGGTTTCAATCAAAAAGCATTTAAGAGTATAACCTTAAACTTAGGAAAGGGCAGATTTTTATGAAACATAAAAGAATAATATCTTTGATTCTTGCTTTGATGTTTATTTTTTCTGCGACTGCATATGCGGCTAAGAGTGTTAATGACTTAAAGTCTGAGATTGAAAAGAATGAGAAAGAAACTCAGAAAATCAAGGACCAGATTAAAAACAAAGAAAAAGACAAAGACCAGGCAACTGCCAAGATGAATGAGCTCGATATGGAAATATCAGGTATTCAAAAAGATATTGACAGTGTTCAGGCGGTTATTGATGAAAAGCAGTCCGAGATTGATGTTGCAAACACACAGATTGATGCTTTAAATAAAGAAATCGACGTTACAACGGACAAGCTTAAAAAGAGAATGAAAGCGATGTATGAGCTTGGAAATATCTCATATCTTGAAATTATCTTGGAAGCCAAGGGTTTTTCTGATCTTTTCACAAGAATTGCCGCCATTCAGGCAATCGCAAAGCACGATAATGCAATAATTGATGACTATACAAATCAGGTAACACAGGTTACAGAGTATAGAACTTTAATTGAAAATGAACAGGCAGAACAGCTTGAGGCAAGAGGAATTCTGGATAAAAAACAGGGCTCTTTAGAAAAACTAAGAAATGAAAAGAATGCGTTGATTAAGAGCTTAGAAAAAGACATCAAGGCTTTGGAAGCTGCAGAAAAGCAGAAAGAAAAGGATGCAGCAGCACTCCAGACCGAGCTTAATAAAGCACTTGGTAAGTCACCGACTGTCGTTTATAAGGGTAACGGAAAATTTGTCTGGCCGTCTGCAGTATCTAAAAAGATTACTTCACCGTTTGGATATAGAATTCATCCTATTTTCGGAACCAAGAAGCTCCACAGAGGTCTTGATATCGGAGCGCCTATGGGCTCGGATGTTTTGGCGGGCGAAGCAGGTGTTGTTGTAACTGCGGGTTATAATAACAGTTACGGATATTATATTACCATTAACCACGGTAGCGGTTATGTAACACTTTATGCGCATAACTCCAAGCTTTTAGTATCAAAGGGTGATATGGTAGCCAAGGGGCAGGTAATCGCTAAATGCGGTTCTACAGGAAACTCGACAGGTCCGCATATTCACTTTGAAGTACAGATTAACGGAAAACTTGTAAACCCGTTAAATTATCTATAAACCGAAAGGAACACCCCAATTGAAGTCAGGTAAAAAAACTGTTATTACTGTTATAGTTACGGCACTTATTACATGCCTTATTACAAACACAGTAAATGACTATAAGTTTATTAAGAATAACGGAAAAACGATTAAAAAGCTTACTTCGGTACTTAATGTAATTGAAGACTACTCGATTTACGGGATTGAAGACAAGGATAAAATGACCGACTTGGCATCTGCGGCGTTTGTATATTCTTTAAACGATAAGTATGCTCAGTATGTAAGCAAGAATGATTATAAAAATTACCTAAGCGAGATTTCGTCAAGCTATTTTGGGATTGGTGCTAAACTTTCCGCAGATTTGATTACTAATGAAGTTACAATTACCGAGTGCGATAAGGGAATGCCGGCTGATTTAGGCGGTGTGCTGCCAGGGGATATTCTTTTAGCAGTTGACGAAGAAGAGTGCACGGCTCAAAATCTTTCACTTATTACAAATTACATTAAGAATAAGGGCGAAGGCGCTGATGTTTCTTTAAAGCTAAGAAGAGATGGCAAAGTCATTTATAAAACCCTTACTGTTATGAGAATTGTTTCCGATTCTGTATCTGGCGAGATGTTGACAGACGATATTGGTTATATAAAGATTTCGCAGTTTAAAGGGAATATTGATAAAGAAGTAAGAACTACCGTTGATGATTTTAAGGATAATTTCAACACCTTAAGGGACAGCGGTATGACTAAAATAATCGTTGATTTAAGGGATAATCCGGGCGGTGAATTCTCTACTGTCGCAACAATTACAGACGAGTTTTTGTCAGAAGGGCTTATTACCTATACTGAAGATAAAAATGGTAAAAAATCGCATCTTTATGCAACTTCAGGCGGATTTGATTATCCTGTATGCATTTTAGTAAATGAAAATACCGCATCAGCGGCTGAGATATTTACTGCTGCTCTTCACGATAACGGAAAGGCAACAGTTATCGGCACAAAAACATACGGAAAAGGTCTTGTGCAGACAAGTCTTCCGCTCTATGATGGCTCAGCGCTTTTGCTTACAACTTCAAAATACTTTACACCGTCGGGTGTTTGTATAAATGAGATTGGAATTGAACCTGATATATATTTAGAGCTTCCCGAGGGAAAGACTTTAAATGATTATACAACAGATACCGACCCGCAGATTGCAAAAGCGATCGAGGTGTTAAATAAACAGTAAACCCATTCGGGTAAGGGGAAGATAAATTATGCTATCACAAATCAACTCGTGTGGCCTTATCGGAATAGACGGGTACATGGTAAAAGTCGAGACCGATGTTGGCGGCGGACTTCCGAATTTTGATATTGTCGGACTACCTGATGCTACCGTTAAGGAGTCAAAGGAAAGAGTTACTGCGGCTATTAAAAATTCTGGATTCGGTTTTCCTGCGAGAAAGATTATTGTAAATTTGGCGCCTGCTGCTACTAAGAAGTTTGGTGCAACATATGATTTACCGATTGCAGTTTCTGTTTTGTGTGCTACAAAGCAGATGCCGGATTTAAGCGAATCAAAAGCGGTATTTATTGGTGAACTTTCTTTAGACGGAAGTATATATCCAGTAAATGGCGTTTTACCTATGGTAATCTCAGCAATAGGTGACGGCTACACCGATTTCTTTGTGCCTGAAGCAAATGCGGCAGAAGCTGCAGCCGTTAAAGGAGCAAAAGTATATCCTGTAAAGATGCTAAAAGATATTTTTGAGCACTTTGCAAAGGATAATTTAATAGAAAAATTTGATATTTCCAAATACTCTTTAGATAACAATGAGTTTGATAAACTTCTTGATTTTAAAGATGTAAAAGGACAGGAAAATGCAAAGCGAGCGCTCGAAATTGCGGCGGCGGGAAATCATAATGTTTTGATGATTGGCCCTCCGGGAACAGGAAAAACTATGCTTGCGCAGAGACTTCCCGGAATCTTGCCTGACCTTACATTAGAAGAATCATTGGAAGTTACTAAAATACATTCGATAGCAGGTACTTTAAAGAAAAATTCTTCGCTTTTAAATGTAAGACCATTCAGAAGTCCGCACCATTCTGTTTCGACTGCGGGACTTACAGGTGGTGGAACTATTCCAAAGCCCGGAGAGCTTTCGCTTTCACATAACGGTGTCTTGTTTTTAGATGAATTACCCGAATTTAAAAGAGAAGTTTTAGAAGCAATGCGTCAGCCTTTAGAAGACGGCAGGGTTACGATTTCAAGAGTTAATGCAACTCTTACTTATCCGTGCAATATGATGCTTATAGCATCAATGAACCCTTGTAAATGCGGATATTTTGGCGATCCTGTTAAAAGATGCACCTGCACGCCGTCACAGATAGATTCATACAGAGCGAGAATATCGGGTCCGTTACTTGACAGAATTGATATTCAGGTGGAAGTCGGTTCTGTAGATTATTCGGAGCTTTCTGCAACAGAAATTGGTGAGTCTACGAGTGATATTAAAAAACGTGTTAACGAAGCAAGAGAAATCCAGAGAGAAAGATATAAAGACCTTTTAATAAGAACTAACGCCGAGCTTTCGGCATCACAG